>JAQUKT010000005.1 GCA_028718945.1 Actinomycetota bacterium
GGAGGCACTGCCGTTTCCAGCGGCACCCTTGGTCCCAAATCAATCGGGACGCCGGTTGACCAACCATAACCCGGCGGGCTCAGGTCGCCTCAACTCGAAGAGACTTACTACTCGAATCACAAAAAAACACCTCGAAAGGAGGTGCCTTTGAACAGCAAAACAAATATGTTGCTCTCCTTTCCAAATACGGGAGGCACTGCCGTTTCCAGCGGCACCCTTGGTCCCAAATCAATCGGGACGCCGGTTGACATCCAATATCACCAAGATTTAGGTCTGCCAACTCGGAGATTATTCAATTTTCAAAAAGTCAATAAAGCGTTTCGTGGAAAGTTATCACATGGGCAATGGCACTGTCAACCGGGAACCCGGCTCACATTCCGCTCCAACTAACACCGGTTTTTTCGCCCATCCCGATAAGTTCTTACAGCAATTGCACTCCATGAGCACCGGGCACTGCTTTTTGAGTGGATTTGAGATTTGCAACGAATCGATTTCGGGTAAAATATTTATGCCGAAACTATTGACAACTAAAAAGACAGGGATCTAAAATAATAACAGAATTTTTATGATTCGGAGCGGCATCAAGTGAGGGAGGTAAAGCATGATGGGAACTGTAAAGAAATGGTCCATTTCAGCAGTTTTAGTTTTGTTACTGTGCTTTGTTGTCTTGGGAAGCAGTTTTGTAGTAACTCGCGTTGGTTCAGGGGAGGCTTTTGCGTGGGGGAGGCGGGCGCCTTATTCCTCTGAGGACGTTACCTTCAAAAACAGCAAGGGCTATAAGATCGCGGGAACCCTGTACTGGCCCACAAAACAGGGAACATATCCCGGTGTCGTGTTCATTGGTGGTTTCTCGAGCCACAGGGGAATGTACGCATGGATTCCCGAGACACTGGCAAGCAACGGTTATGTGGCGCTTTCAATTGACGGCAGCGGAAACGGGGCTTCGGAAGGGGCTTTTGGTGACCTGATTGATGAGTCAAAGATAAGTTCAATGATGCTCGACCCGGCATCCTGGGTTGAAGGCCCGGTGAATTTCATCCTCGGAACATGGAAGAAAGATGTATCAGATGCAATTACTTATCTGACCGAGAAGAGCAAGGTGCGTGGAATGGTTGACAAGAATCGCATCGGAATATCTGGTCACTCAATGGGAGGAATGACCGTTTCATGGGTTCCACTCGCTGACTCGAGGGTCAAGGCAATAGTCGCCTTCTCGGATGTCATACCGATTTTCGTTGACGATTACAGTATCCCGTTGCAGATACAGACGGGTGACCTGGACCTTGTTTTGAACGACAACATGGTTGCGATTCCCGGATACAAAGCGGCAAAAGCTCCAAAGGAAATAATCTATGTAGAGGGTGGCACCCATGATGGCTTCACTAATATCGCGATATGGCCCAAGCCGCCCTGGCAGCATGATGTAAGCAGCAACTACTTTGTCGCCTGGTTCAACTCTTACCTGAAAGGCGATGCTTCTGCCCATGAGGTTATTACCAGCAAGGTACGGCACCTCTCCAGAATTCATCGCTCAGAGTACAACCTCGGCAACGGTGACTCTGGAATCCTGGGCGGTCCGCGTCGGTAAGGATCAGCTGTATCGAGACCATCAACGCGTATTGCCGGCAGTTTGCAAAATAAGAAAAATAGATTCACGGTATTTCCCTGAAACCTTCTGGCTTATTTATGTGCTTCTTGTTTTCCAATCGCTTAATAAGCCGTTTCTACCTATCTTGCTATTCCCCGACTCCTTTCGATCTCTCATGTGTGAATATAGGTGAAAGGTCCCCAACTAATGAAAGAGCCCCCGGGGCTCTACCGAAAGGCTATTTACGTATGTCAAAGTTTTTATGGCATCGAGTCATCCCTCTCCGGAAAATGCAAAATTCAATCATCACTCTATCTCTTATCAGATTGTAGGCTCTGGTATCCCTGTCCAAGAAAGTCGTGGAAACAGCGCCTGCTGATCGAAATATGTAAGCACTCGGGGCTCACCGGAGGAGTCGCATGAGGTTGTCTCTCGTCAGGATGGACGGGTCTGCCCCGGGTCCCAGCAAGGGCCTCACGTCGTCGGCTACAATACTCCAGTTGACGTCCCGCAACTTCTCGCGCACCGCTGCCCGCCAGTTTTTCGGGGTCAAGGGGCGGCCTTCCCAGCCTGTCTGGCGAAGCGCACTGTTCAGAAGCTCAATGTTCGGCGGTGGCCAATCCGGATCGCTCAGATACCACACGAGGTCATAGACGTCACGCCCCTTCAGGTAGGGGCGCTGTAGAACTGCATGGAGCTTGCCCGATAGCAGCGATGCCCGGTCGTGATGCTGGAGTTGAAGCGCGATATAGCGGCGAACCACTGTAGTGTCGAGTACTGCTCCCGCCGGGGGTCTGGTGTCAACCTCCAGTTTAACCGACAGCGTCTCCCGGCGACTCGGGGTGATGCCCAACTCGAATAGAAGCCCCGGGAAGCTCACGAAGGCGCTGTTCACGACTCTTTTATCGCTGACCTTGGTCCGGACATCGTATCCTTCCGCCGAAAATTCCCTCTCGACCGCCATCAGGTAGCCCCGGAAATTGTAGTCTTCGGCTTCACCCTCCAGCGAGAAGTCAAGATCCTCGGAGTAACGGGCAGTGGCATACAAGAACCGAAGTGCCGACCCACCTTGGAATGCAAGCGGGATCATAGCACCCTTGCGCTGGAGCACCCCGAGGATGCGTGCCTGCAGGTACTCACGCGCGTCATTGCGTGCCTGCACGGGCGAGAGCGCGTCCTCGACCAGCCCAGTGAGAAAGCCTTTCATAGCAATTCGTACTCCTTATCTTGTTCACGCGCGATGTCCGCTACAATAGAGGTGACCCTGCGAAGCTTTCTGCTGCCAGATTCCACCGCGATGCGCTCGAGCTCTTCAAAGTCGAACCGTTCCATGTTTTGGAGGCGTAGCTCGCTCAGGTATCCGCGGTTGTCTGATTCCGGTTGCAAGTATGCAATGTCGAGAAGAGCCTTCTCGGGAGTCGCAACCAGCGCTGTCTGTTTATTCCCCAAATCAACCGCGCGATAGCCGTGGAAGAAGTCCCGCTTGACGTGCCGGTAGTCAAAATCACCGAGCGGTGTTTTCAGGAACCCGGGGCGGGATGTGGTAACGCTGGTCACGACCGGCACATGCTCTGGAATGAGCCCGTGGAACTCCAGGGCTGAATGCCTGCTCACATAAGAGGCGTGCACCATTCGATTGGCGATCAGAAAAGGATGAGGCGTTGTTTTTCGGTAGGGAGGCGCAAGGACGTAAAGCCCCCGCCTCAGCTGGATGAGGCGCCCAGATGCTGTGAAGCGCGAGAGCTGCCTGCGCACTTCCGCGGGGTTCACCCTGCCTGCAATAAGCAACCCAGTCTCGAACACCGGCTCGTCGTCAACGATTTCCTGCAGTTCGCTGAATTTCATGGCAATAATATGCCATATTTGTCTATCTAATGCAACATATTAGCCTTCAGGTAATCATCAGCTCGCAGTATCGCCGCTTCTGCCCAGCCTCATGTTCACGACATCGAAGTACATGTCGTAGAGGTGAAGACCCTTGGAAACAGCGATTGTCTCGCCGGCGGATACTTCGTCTCCAATCTCATCGGCCATGTATTCCTTGAGGAGCTGGATTCCAGCAAGGTTTGCCGGGAAGCCGCCCCAGAGGTCCCAGGAGCGGAAATAAAGGACAAAATGAAGCTTTTTCTCATCAGGGTAAATGCGGGTATCTATTTGCCTCAGGCATGGTGGGTCGGAAAGGTAGATACTTCTCGGGTCGCATACGGCCATGCAGGCCTGGTTGGTTCCATAACCTTCTTCCCGGTACATCCTTATTACTTCGCCAATCTGTGGCTCCAGATACTGACCATAAGTATTACCGCACCAAAGAGGTTTGCCATTCTTCCTCACGTAGACAATGTGGTACTTTGGCACACGCACACAATACAGGTTTCCATTGTAATGGGACGTCTTTATTGAGTTCTCTATGACCGGCTCCACCCTTTCTCTCCTGATATGTACCCTGTAGACGCCGTCGTTCTTGAAGCTGTTTCTATACTGTCTCCTGTCTGAGTAACAGGAGGCAGAGAACCCTATTTTGAGACAGATTTCTGTAAAATCCGACGCAAGCCTTCTTGAGGCGGTGGTGTATCGGTGCCCGTCACTGTCACCATCTCCGAACATCATCGCCGCGTGGAGAACACGAAGCCTTTGTGAGGGCAGATTTTTTATTTCTTCAGGAATGTACTTGTCGCGGGCTTTGCCGAATTGCTTAAGGTACATATAGAGCTGCTTGCTCGAGATAATCAGATCTCGTCTATATTCTGTGACCCCCAGTCCCAGCTTGGCACACCACTCCTTGGCTATCTTTCTCTTTTTCTCGTCGCAGATGGTGACCCTGACCATGTATGCATTCCTTTCCCGCCGTTTAGCAACGCTACCCTCCGCGAGCCATATCCCGAAAAACTTGAGCCAATTGTCCATGGGTATGTTCTTTTCCCTTCCATAGCCTTTGTACCTGGGGTTGTCATAATTACAGGGAGGGAGTCTGAATGTATCAGAATCTTCCCCTGACCAGGCGCAGTTTGTCTTGAACTTGACGAATCGCTTTTTAACTGCATCTTCGATCCTTACGAGTCCAAACGCAGATTTCTGGCATTTGTAGAAACTGTCACCGATGCCTGCGTACAGGCGATGACCTTTGTTTACGCTGAAGTCAACCAGGTTGCCGTTGCCAGTGAGAGTGTATATCTCTCCCTCGTATTTGAATTCCACGTAGTCGTCTGGTTTCTGGTACTCCAGCTGTCCAGTTAATGGATTGAGTGTTGCAACCCTTTCTGTATTGCCGAGATTCTTGAAAAGCTTCCATCCCGCGTCAGTAAGTATCTCGGTGTCCTCTGTGTAGCAGTAGTCCTCACGCTCCGCCTTGGAGTCGGCTGAGACAAGTTTTTCAAGATAAGAGTTCACAAACTCCATGTCGGTAGGTGGGGGGATGTTCGATGTCTCCGGCATAGTGGGGACGATCGGCCTCGTCTCGGGATGCGTGATTCTTATTACAACGAACTCGAACTCCCGGCGTTTGCTTCCCTTATAAGAGCCCCTGTCAATCCTGTATTCGCGCCCCTCCTCCATGACCTGCCACAGGCACTGAAACCAGGCATCCGGTATGTCCCTTCCCTCGATGAATGTAATTTTCAATTAGCCACCCCTAATTATTCAGTTCTGACTCAAGTCAACAAACAAACAATCGCAACCGGGTTTGAAGGCGAGACGCTGAAGCGTACACCTTATCGCAAGGAAGAAAAGGGTCATAGCTCTTACCACTTCCCCCAGTGAACCATGTCATCGAGTTCATTCCTCGGGCGCTCGCCCGGCATCTTCGCAGGAACCCCAAGGGGAGCCATTGTAACGATTCTGTACTCTCGCGGGACCCCGAGAATCTCGCGAACCTTATCCTCGTCAAAACGCCCGACGAAGACGGTCCCATATCCCATATCCGAGGCTTCGAGCATGATCTGGTCCATGAGAATCCCCGCATCGGTCATGTAGTATTCCTTTCCGTTCTGCACCCCCGAGGCTTTCGGGTCCATGCAAACCACGATGAGAACCGGCGCCTGAGTGATAGCCTTCTGGGCAGGATTCCCCTCGAGAACCTCGGCGACTTTGTTCCTCGTTTCTGCGTCTTTTATGACTATTACCTGCCAGCCCTGTTTGTTTGCCCATGAAGGAGCGTATCTCATTACCTCGAGAATCTCTTCAACCTTCTCATCCGGTATCTCTGTTTCCTCGTATCTCCTCACGCTTCTCCTTTTTCTGATTGCTTCGATGGCCAACTCTTTCACCCCCAAAAAATTGATACTACTATTTTCCGCTATTCTATCATCTCGCACACAATTATTGGCACCAAAGCCAGGTTCACCATGCTTCCCGGATTATCAAGGAGTTGCTTTTTCTCGATGTCTCGGCAATGGCTGAAGGAACACCCGTTATCCTTGCTCTTTTCCGAATTCGGGCCCCGGTCTTCGGTAATTGTTAACCTTACGACATCAGAGAAGAGCACAAGCGATGTCAAAGTGCATACGCCTCAAGATTGCTTCTGCAGGCTGAAAACACTCAAGTTTTTCATTCCTTAAGAACTCTTAACCTTACTTTGGCTAAAAATTAACCTTTGTGTTACCCACTTGAAACCTCCACTTGATTCAATTTCTAAAGGAAGTTGTCGGAGTGCCCACGCGGGCGCGAACAAGAAGGAGGTACTGTATGAGAAGAAAGACCAAAGTGAGAATCGCAGGTGCGGGGCTGGTGATGCTCATGATGACCGCGATTGCGCTCGGGGGGTGCGGTGGTGGCGTTTCCGGGACTCTTACGCTCTCGGGTTCAACCACCCTGCAGCCTATCGCCCAGGAAGCAGCCGAGCAGTTCATGGAAAAAAACCCTGACGCCAACGTGACGGTTCAGGGCGGCGGGTCGAGCGTCGGAATAACTCAGGTCATCGAAGGGAGCGTCAACATTGGTAACTCGTCACGCGAGTTGAAAGATGAGGAGCAGGGCAAGGGGCTCGTAGACCACAAGGTAGCGCTTGATGTCATCGTCTTGATCGCCAATCCCGGGGTCGGAGTGAGCACCCTGACGCCTGACCAGGTCAAGGGCATATTCACTGGGAGCATAGACAACTGGAACAAGGTCGGCGGCGGCGATGAAACAATCACCGTGGTGATAAGGGACTCTGCATCGGGAACCCGTGAAATGTTCGACGAGAAAGCACTCGGTCAAACAAAGGACAAGCCGGTAACCATGGCTAAGGGGGCAATCGAAGCCAACAGCAATGGGGTCATGAGGCAGAAAGTCGCCTCCACTAAGGGCGCGGTCGGGTATATATCATATGGATACCTGGACAAGTCGGTGGAGGCACTCGATTACGACGGAGTCCCCGGCAACCTCGAGACAGCCCTCGGCGGAACATATCCGCTTTCTCGCTACCTTCACATGTTCACGAATGGCGAGGCTACGGGAATAGCAAAAGCCTATATTGATTTTGTTCTCTCGCCCGATTTCCAGAACGAAACGGTAGCCAAAGAATACATCCCAATGACCAAAGTCAAAAGTCAGTAAGCAAGGAAAGGACTGGCCTCAAGAACAATGGGCAGGCAGGGCGTCATCGGACGTGAGTGGATAGTAAAAAAGACGCTTTTCGTCTTGGCGATAATGGGCATACTGGGAATAGTCCTGATAATTGTGGCGGTTACCAAAGAATCCATGCCAGCTCTCACGAAAGTCGGCCCTTTCAATCTCTTCAGCACTGAATGGAACCCCAAAGTTGGTAAATACGGTATCGTCGTATTCATCGTTGGGACCCTGCTGACCACAGTCGGAGGCGTCATGGTTGCAGTCCCGCTTGCCATCGGCACAGCCCTTTTCCTTACTGAGATCGCCCCACGTCGTATGGCTACCTTAGTAAGCCGGGGTGTCGAGCTCCTCGCCGGGATGCCCTCTATCGTCATCGGCTGGATGGGGTTCACCATTTTAGTGCCCCTGCTTGCCAAGCTGACCCGTACCACCGGGTCCGGCATACTCGCTGCTTCGATAATCCTCGGGATAATGTCGATGCCAATCATCACAAGCATCGCCAGGGACGCGCTCGAAACCGTGCCCTCCTCGTACAAGCAGGCATCGATAGGTCTCGGAGCCACACGGTGGCAGACAATCTGGCATGTCATCCTGCCGGCAGCAAAACCCGGCCTTCTGGTAGCGGTGATATTAGGGATTGGCAGAGCAATAGGGGAGACAGTGGCTGTCGCGCTTGTGATAGGTCCGGCTTCCGCATTCCCGAAGTCACTGACTACACCGACGCATACTCTCACAACGAAAATCCTGATGGAGATGGGTGAATCCAGCGGCATCCAGCGCTCAGTACTCTTTGCAATGGCTCTCGTGCTTCTACTGCTTTCAATGGCACTGATACTAACTGTACGACTTGTAACCCGGAAGAAGGCGTATGTCCGATGAAAGACACTACGATAGAATCTCCCCGCATGTCTTTAGAAGTAGAGCGCGTGGCAGCCGAACACGAGACAAAGTCCAAGAAGCAGAACAACATAGCGACAATTGTTGTGTGGTCACTGGCTATGCTCGAGCTTTCCACAGTCGGAGTGGTAATCGTTGTGATACTATGGCGAGGGCTTGGAACCGCCTTGAGTCCCGCTTTCATCTTCGGCGAGCCGCAGGCGATGAAAGCGGGCGGGGGCATCTGGCCTATGATCGTATCGTCTTTCTACCTGGCTGCTCTCACCATCATAGTCGTCTTGCCCGTAGGTGTAGGGGCCGCAATATACATGTCAGAGTTCGCCAAAGAAGGTCTGATAACAAGGGCAGTCCGATTCGCTGCGGACTCCCTTTCAACGGTTCCCTCCATTGTCTATGGCATCTTCGGCATGATGTTGTTCGTGGTGTACTTCGGTTTCGGTTACTCTCTAATCGCCGGCGCTCTCACCTTAACGTTTCTGAACCTTCCCACAGTCATGCGCACATCAGAAGAGGCTCTGCGGGCAGTACCGGATTCATATAGGGAAGCATCAATGGGCCTTGGGGCAAGTCGCTGGCAAACGGTGAAGGCAGTAATCCTTCCCTGTGCGGTTCCCGGCATCACCACCGGAGCGATTCTCACCATCGGCAGGATAGTTGGGGAGAGCGCGGCTATCATTTATACCGTTGGGATTTATGTCAAGAAGATACCTACATCTCCACTCTCTCCAGCCGCACCCATGTCGGCACACATCTGGCACATGTATACCGAAGGCGCCCTGGTACCCGACTGGTTACGGGTAGCGAGCGGGGAGGCAGCATTTCTACTTCTGGTGGTGATGGCATTGAACATACTCGCAAGGATCGTATCTTGGCTCTACAAACGAAAGACGAGGACCTCTGAGAGGTTCGCGTGAATGGAGTTCACCGGAGTTCTTCTGTCCCGCCATGTAAGAACAGGCAGCAGGCACAAAGGGGGTAAAGAGAGCTGCCTGATGATATGCTGTGTATGAGATGGATAAAGCCAAGAACAAAGCGATGGAAAAAATTCTGATAATCGAAGACGAAAAAACGATGGCGGAGTCAATCAGCTTTATGCTGGAAAAGGAAGGCTACGATGTCGCTAATGCCTCAGATGGAGAGATGGGTTGGCGTCTATACAGAACCGGCGATTATAGCCTTTTGATACTCGACCTAATGCTCCCGAGCCTGGATGGATTTGAGATTCTCAAGAGAGTCCGTGAGGATGGTCCCATGCCCGTCATAATCCTTACTGCTAAGGACTCTGAGGTTGACAAGGTGGTCGGGCTCGAAATGGGGGCGGACGATTACGTCACCAAACCGTTCAACATGAGGGAACTACTGGCCAGGGTGAAGACGATCCTGCGTCGCACTTCCGCAATAGTGGAACAGAAAGAGCCTTCGGTCCTCGAGGGCGGCCATGTAAGCGTTAACTTGGACCGCCACCAAGTCAAAGTGCGTGGAGAGGTCGTAGAGATTCCCCTCATTGAGTATAAGCTATTAGTACTTTTCTTGAAGAACCAGGGAAAGGTCCTATCCCGGGAATACCTTTTACGCGCCGGCTGGTCTGGAGAGTTCTACGGACAGACCAAGAGCCTTGACGTCTATATCAGCAGGCTGCGAAAGAAAATAGAGGATGACCCTTCCAATCCCAAACTGATCGTGACGGTCAGGGGCATCGGCTACCGCTTTGAGCCGCAATAGCGGTCTTCCACCATCAATCCTCCTCTCGGGACCATGCAACGCAAACATCACAAATTCGGAGAACAGGATTGTAATTCTATTATTCCATTCGCAAGAGTTGACACTTTCCTGATAAAATAATCAGGAAATTTCTAATTAGAGAATATTCGGCGGTAGAAATGGCAAGAAAATACGGGATGGCGAGATGCCGGGGTTGTGGCTTTCCGAAAATCGTAAACTTCTTTATGAAATGGAATGACAACGGAACGGTCACCCAGCTCATGAGGAGGGACTACAGGGTTGTTATTCTTCATCAAGGGTTCATCGACAACCTTTTCTCACACATTGACACGAAACTCGGGCTACCGATAGAGCACATTGCCTTTGAGGCGCAGCGAAACGCAAGCAAAGCTGTTTTTCAGGCATTCTACGACAGAATTCCGGGAACAGCATATATGGTTAAGCCCAATTTTGCGAAAAGACTCGCGGTTGAAGGTTTCAACAGGGTGGCAGTAATAACCGGTCAGTGCCACTCTAAGACCATCGAGTATGTTCCCGGGAAATATGGGATCGCCAAGATAAGGAATCCATTCCATCTCGACCTCATGGCGGCAAATGTTGTTGGAGCGTTCGAGACCCTCGAGAGTATTCCATTCGAGTACAGCTGGAACGAAGAGCCTGACGAGTCCTACATAATCAGGGTTGATGCTGCCGGTGAGAAACTCGAGATGGCCTCACGAATGGAACTCGAGTTCAAAAAGCCACTTCCGGGAAACAATCCGCCGTCAAGGTGCGAAAGGTGCGGGGCGCCCACTGGTCTTTCCCATCTCAAGTGGCTGGAAGATGATGGCATCATACTGGACACAAGGACGGGCTCACGGGTGATATTCCTCGACGGATACATGGTGAAGACCGTTTTTCGAGAACTAACTCGTGAACTCGGAGATGTCATGAATGACATCGTCATCGAGGCGCAGAAAGACTGGACCGCCGAGCACGTGCGGAAACTCGGGCTCGCAGGCAATAACAGCCTCTCCCCCGAAGAATTCGAAAAGAAATACATGGAATATCTCGGGCTTTTCCCTCTTTACGGATGGGGAAATCCTATTCACACTTCAATTGGTCCCGCTGAGACCTCAATGACAATCGAGAACTGCTACGAAAACTACACCATAGCAGGGATTTTGAGGGGTCTTTATGAGTCTCTCCTGAGAAGCAAGTGCACGGTGGAATTCACAGAAGATCGAGCGGACGTGGTCTCTTACTCTCTCAAACCGCTCGAGTAGAGAAGAATTTCAAACATCCGAAAAACTTTCTGAGATTGTTGTCGAGAGAGCCACTTTTTAACTATAATAATTCAGGTGAGCCGGGGATTTGCACCTGTCAGCCGGCTCAATATTTTCTTTGAGAAGTGATGATTTATGTTTTCGTTCAAAGGTAAACGCTTTTTCGTGATAACACTCACGGTGTCGCTCGCGGCATTTGCTGCGCCTGGCTTTGCTTCTGCGGCAAATTCGGGGGCGCCATACGGTCTTCAAATCGGGCTTCCCGACTCCAGCGCTGGAGGGTGCTTGAGGCTTGCCTGGCAAGTGGCAGACTCCGGGAAAGTCAGTCGCTTCACGGTTTATCGCTCGACAACTGCAAAAAGCGAGTTCAAGTCTGTTTTCTCGAGCCAATCGGAAATGACCGGTCAAGGCAAAATGGATTTTGTGGACAGCGGGCTTGAAGACGGGAAGACTTACTTCTACAGGGTTGCCACTTTCGACAGCACGGGGAAGGCATTAGGAACTACTGAAACAAAAGCATTCAAGCTGCCCGTGAAACGAAGTGCGGAAGTTGGGAGTGGTCCTTTCAAAAGCATCGTCATATCGATTGCGGACCAGAGAATATATTTCCTCGAGGACAATGTCTTGGTCAAGTCACATCTTTGCTCAACAGGAGTGGATTCCCATCCTACCCCTACCGGCGTTTTCAAAATCCTTTATCACGAGTACCTGGCAATCTCCGAAAAATACGGCGGAGTCTATTGTTACTGGTGGATGGGTTTTGCCCCGGACACCGGGATGCATGCTCTACCATACGACCCAAAAACAAAAACCTGGACGGGGGCCAGCAGCCTCGGTCACAAAGCATCTCACGGGTGCGTAAGGCAAGCTGTTGCCGATGCCGAATGGGCATACAAGTGGGCACCGGATGGAACAAGGCTTGATGTGATTCCGCAGCACTACGAGGGTCCTCCGCCCACTCCACCGCCAATAACCGGAGGGCATGCGAGCAGGGGAATAAGCGAAGCCGCAAACACCTGGTACCTTGCGGAAGGTTGTACGTCGGGAAACTTCAACGAATATGTGCTGCTCATGAACCCAAACCCAGAAACGGCAAACGCAAATATAAAGTTCATGAGACAGGACGGCGCAACGATTACGAGGGGAGCGGCGCTTCCGCCTCTTTCTCGCTACACCATCCATGTTGATAGCATTCCTGAACTTGCCGACGCCGATGTATCAACATTTGTTGAATCAGACAAATCAATCATTGCTGAGCGCGCAATGTATTTCGATCTTGGTGGAAGAGATGGAGGGAGCGACTCCGTGGGGGTATCGAGCCCTTCTGAAACCTGGTACCTCGCAGAGGGTTATACCGGGGATTCCTTCGACGAATTCATCCTTTTTGAGAACCCTCAGGATGTCAAGACAAGCGCTCATGTCCTTTTCATGTTGCCCGGCGGGAAAAACCTCGAGCAAACAGTAAGCATCAATCCACATTCGAGGTTCACTCTTCATGTTGATGATATCCCAGGGCTTGCAAGCACCGATGTCTCGGCAAAAGTAACAAGCACTGAGCCAATCGTCGTCGAGCGCGCGATGTACTTCAACCACAATGGCAGGGAGGACGGAAACTCCTCCGTTGGCGTTACCGAGAAATCAAAAACCTGGTATCTTGCCGAAGGTTATACCGGCGGGCTTTTCGACGAGTATGTTCTAATTGAGAATCCTGAGGACAAAGCGGGCAGTGCAGAGGTAAATTTCGTTTGCGCAGATGGTCGGAGCATATTGAGAAATTATGATCTCCAACCTCGTTCAAGGTTCACAATACATCTCGATGATATCCCCGAGATTTCAGATGCTGATGTTTCGACAATAATCAAAAGCGATGTGGATATAGTGGCGGAGCGCTCCATGTACTTCGAGTCAAACGGCAGAAAGGGAGGGAGCGACTCTCCCGGGGTTACGACTCCAGCGCAATACTGGTACATGGCGGAGGGCTACACCGGCGGCGATTTCGATTCATTCATACTTATATTGAACCCCGGGGAAAATGATACGAGTGTGGATGTTGGCTTCCTTCTTCCGGGTGGACACATGAACCAGATGTCCGTTGTGATTCCCGCAATGACGCGCTTTACGATACATGTAGATGACACACCCGGAATGAATGATACGGAGTTTTCAACCGTTGTACATTCAACAGGTCCGGTAATCTGCGAAAGAGCGATGTATTTCTCAATTCCCCGAAATTGAAGGGGATCTAAATGCCCGAAAAACAGAAAAAGCCCGGTAAGCTCTACCTTTGCCCCACTCCCATTGGAAACCTCAATGACATAACCTTGAGAACACTCGATATTTTGCGCAAAGTTGACTTGGTCGCCGCGGAAGACACGCGGAGAACAAGAAAGCTCTTCTCGCGCTACTCGATTTCCACCCCGCTTATGAGCTACCGCGAAGAAAACCGCATGAAAGCGGGGCAACAGATAATCAAGCGTCTCAAGGAAGGGGAAAACGTAGCGCTGGTCAGCGACGCCGGGATGCCCGGAATCTCAGACCCCGGAGAGCACCTTGTAGGTCTCTGCCTCGATGAAAGCCTCGATGTCGAAGCTCTCCCCGGTCCTAATGCGGCTCTAACGGCTCTTGTTGCCTCTGGACTTCCAACAGGAAAGTTCGTATTCGAGGGTTTTCTACCGAGAAAAAGAGGGGAAAGAATTAGAAGGCTCGAGGGACTTACGAATGAAAAGAGGACTCTTCTGTTCTACGAGAGCCCCGCGAGGATATCTGATACTCTGCGCGACATGAACGAAACACTCGGAAACAGAAGAATCGCACTGGCAAGGGAGCTTACTAAGAAATTCGAGCAGATTCTCCGTGGCAGCGTTTCCGAGGTGCTCTCCGCTGTCGAGAAACAAGCACCAAGGGGCGAGCTGGTACTCGTTGTTGAGGGAGCAAAAGAGAGAGAAAAATCAAAAGACATAGAAGGCTCGACGCTCGAGGAAGCGCTTCGTAGAGTGAACTCCTTGAGGGCAAAAGGGTTTCCCCTCAAAGAGGCGGTTGAAGTAGTTGCCGGGGAAACCGGGCTATCCAAGAGAATGCTTTACAATGCCGGGGTCAGGCGGGGTCAGGTCTTGCAATGACACATTTTCTTTATCCAAGTGAACAAAACACAATCGGTCAAGGCGCCATGCGTGAACTAACTTGAACTTCACTAAACGTCAAGGCCTCTTATCTCCGCGATGCAAACTCTACAGATGGCTTTCCCCCTGAAGCTGACTGTGCTGTTTGAGTTTCCACATAATGCGCATCCCTCCCGGTAAGGTGAGAATGTTAGTTTTTCCCCATCCACCTGCACATCGAGAGGATCCCCGGGGTTCAGGTTTAGCGTTTCCCTCAAACCCTTCGGGACAACAACCCTTCCAAGTTTATCAATTTTCTTTATCATGCTTCCTCCAAAAGCCACTGCCCTCTTTCACAAACACCTCTTTTAAGAGATTTCTCTTTGAATTTCAAGCTTCCGTTCCTCCAACAGTTAGACCTTCGATTCTGAACGTCGGGCAACCGGTGGTCACCGGGACTCCCTGCCCTTCCTTCCCACATGTACCTTCCTCAAACTCGAGGTCATTGCCAACCGCATCTATCATTTGAAGGGTCCGAGGTCCGTTCCCAATGAGGGTCGCGCCTCTAACCGGACTGGTGATTCTGCCTTTCTCAATCAGGTACCCTTCGGAAACAGCAAAAACATAGTCACCGGTTAACGGGTCAACCTGCCCACCACCAAGTTTCTTTGCGTATAGCCCCCTCGATGTGCCACTGATAATATCGCCTGAATTTTCCCTCCCGGGCGCAAGGAACGTGTTGCTCATCCTTGGAATCGGCAAATACCTGAAAGACTCCCGCCTGCCATTTCCGGTGCTCTCGGCTGAATCCCTCATCGCCTCATGATTTGCATAAAGGAAACCTTCAAGAATCCCTCCATCGATAAGGATGTTCTCTCTCGCAGGGGTCCCCTCGTCATCGTACTCGTATGAGCCCCACAAATCAGGTAGCGAAGGGTTGTCGCATATACTCACAAGTTCGCCTGCCACCTTCTCGCCAATTTTCCCAGCATAAACTGACGCGCCCTTTTGAACGTGGTCAGCCTCGAGCCCGTGACCGCACGCCTCGTGAATCAAGACACCACCTGTTCCCGCACTCAAAACAACGGGCATCTTCCCGGTTGGCGAGGGCTTCGCGTCAAGCATTGTGAGCGCTCTTCTTGCGGCAACAAGCGCAACCTCAACCGGTCTTATGTTCTCGTAAAATGAAAGCCCCATGAGTTTCCCCGGAGCCTCGACTCCTGTTTGAGCAACTCCGCCCCTCGATGCTACAACCTGAACCACCAGGCGTGTCCTCTCACAGGAAGAGTAGATTCTGTCGCCCTTGCTGCTCATGACAAGAGTGTGTTGAGTCGCTCCTGTATGCGCGGCAGAAACCTGCATTATTTCTTTTGAAAGCGAACGAGTGGCTTCGTCGCATGATTTCAGCATATCGGCTATTTGCCCGAGTTCCCCGTGTCCCTGCGGTAACTTCGTTGCATTCAGGAGCGTCTGTTTGCCCCCCGGAAGTATTACTCCCCCTTCCGCTTCGGCGTGCTGCAGCGCGGCTGCCGCTTGCCTTGCTACCTCTTCAACGTGCTCCTTCTTCAGCACATCGGTATGCGCGTATGAAGCGAACATCCCCCTTATTGCCCTAACACCGAGTCCGCTCTCCTGCCCCAGTGATAAATCCGAGACTCTTCCATCCTCGAGCCTCACCTGCGTTATCAGCATCTCCTGAATGAAAACATCGGCATATTCTGCGCCCCGCCTCCTCGTTTCACTCAAGGCAATCGCCGCAAGTTCTTCCAGTTTTGAATTTGTCTCTCCCATCTTGTTTCCAAAAATAATCACGCGTAAGCCCACCGCAAGAGGACTCGGATACGCTTCGTCGGAATTAAGGCATTATATCGCAAATAGAAATCAACTGGCATCGGGCGCTTACTCATCGGCACCTTCTTAAAAAGATGGCTCACACCCGCTCTACCCACCTCGCAAGGGCTCTCTTCATTGTCCGCGTGCCGCCACCCTCCGATATAACCTGCCTCACTCTAATCGGATCGCTCACGGATGAACCGGCAAGGAGGGTAACCGGCGTATCCTTGAAGGCTCTGGGGGCATAAGGGGTACTCGGTCCCAGGATAACCACTTCCCGTGCCCTTGCCAAGTACTCGAGGAGTCTCCCAAGCGTGTTGTTGATTATGGACGTCCCTGTAATCAACGCGACATCGCTTCGCTCGAGCGCTCGAGGCGAATCCCCCCACTCTATGACTTCCAACTGAACACCTTTGCGCTCGATGGAGGATTCCATTGGCCTGAACCTTCCCACCGTGACTACTCTTTCCCCGCCTTCAAGGTCAAGAGAATCAAGGAGGTCAACGCCAAGGCACCTGTCAGGCACTTTAAGGACTGCATTGGCAGCGGCAAGGGCAACCGAAGATGCAACTGGAGAACTTCCTCCTATCCATGGCAGCAAACTTTCAAGTTCCGTACCTACAAGTGTTCCTGCTTCGCTGAATGTCTCGCATCCCTTCTCGAGCCCTTCCCTGAGAGTGTAAGCAAGACCCCAGGCAGTATCGTTCAGACAGACAAGGGTGTAACCAAGGCCAACTATTGCCTCTGTGACTTTGCTGGTGCCCCCTGCTTCAAGAGCCTCAGCAACTATTCTTTCCTTTATGGTCTCGGTAGCAAAATCATTCACGGGCTTAGTTTATCATTTTTGAAGGTCCACAAAAACGACTCAAAAGCGTGATCGCACCCGTTGGTCTCCTGACTAACCCACACCCAAACCAATGCAGGCTTTCAACATGGCTTGGCCACACCCTACCGGGAATCTCTAAGTACAGGCAATTTTCAATGCTCTTGTTGTAAAATCATCCTGCAGTAAGCCCCCGGATCGGAGGAAAGATGGAGGAGATGAACAAATCAAAATCAGCAGTGCCGGAATTTGGCGAGCGCTTTGACGCGGTAATAGTTGGAGCAGGGATAGGCGGCCTTACATGCGGTGCTCTTCTTGCGAAGAATGGTTATAAGGTGCTGATCATCGAAAGACATGAAAAGCCTGGCGGCTTCGTTTCTCATTATGAGAGGAAGGGATTTCTTTTTCAGATTCCACATCTCATATCCGGCTGTGGAGATGGCGGTGAACTCAGGAGAGTTTTTGACTACCTCGAGATGAAACAGGGTTTCGTAAGGGTCGAGCCATACCAGTGCTACATTTACCCGGAGCACGAAATAATTGTTCCAAGCGATATGGAGGCGTATAAGGAAAAATTAAAGGAGCAATTCCAGCCGCAAACGCGGGAAATAAACAGGTTTTTCGACGCAGTCAGGAAAGTCAACCAGGGGCTTAGGACAAACCTTTTGCGCAGACCTTTTGGAGCAGCACTCGCCTTGAAGCTATTAGCATTTCCCTTCATTCATCCGAGATCGGCTCTTGAAGTCATGAGAACAAGGAATACTCTCGAGAACTTCCTTTCGCGTTATATCAATGACGATAAACTGAGGACGGTTCTTTCCACCCCCTGGCCATGGCTTGGCTCTCCCCCCTGGGAGGCCTCAGCACTCCGCATGATAACTATGATGAACGCTTTCTCCCAAGGCGCCTTCATACCGGAGGGTGGCTTTGCCAGTCTCGCTGACGAATTAGTGAAAGTATTCACAGGCCACGGGGGAAGTCTACTGTTCAACCACGAAGTTACAAGCATAAACGCCGAGGGGGGCTCGGTGAGTGAAGTGGAGACTCACCCGAGAGCGAAGTTCAAAACACCGATAGTGGTGAGCGATTCGGACACTAAAAGAACATTCCTAAAGCTTTCTCAAAGGGAAAATTTCACGGGGGCTTTTCTCGACAGGATTGACGAAATTCCCCTTTCCATCAGTGGGTTCACTATACATCTCGGCGTGAGAAAAAAGTTAAGTGAGGATTTTTCTCGTGGAGCAATATTTTTCCAGCCCACCTATGATGAAAAGAAGATGTTTGAAAATGTATCAAAACTCGACGAGTATCCGGACCCGCACATGCTAAAGTGGTTCATTTTCGCTCCCTCAATGTACGAACCAGGCCTTGCCCCCGAGGGAAAGACATGCCTTGATGTGGTAGTCCCCGGCACTCCTTATAATTTCATGAAAAGATGGGGAGTGGAATCCGGCGGAAAGCGTGGAGAAAAATATAGGGAGGTAAAGGAAAGATACGCCGAACGAGTCATCGAATCATTGAAGGTTGCTTTCCCACAACTCGTAAGCGATGTCGAGGCATACGATGCTTCAACTCCAATTACCTTCGAGCGCCATACAATGGCTCTCGACGGATGCTGGTTCGACAGTGCCTCAACCCCCCGCGCTTACCTGTTGAGAAGACACGGTCCAGCAACTCCCCTCAAGGGCCTTTATCTCACCGGCTCTAAATCTGCTCTCGGCGGCGGGATACACCCTTCCATCATGAGCGGAGTCTTGGCCGCCGATTCGATCATGAAAGGGGAACTATCTGACTTGCTATAAGTCACCCGACCGGCTACAAACTATTGGATATTCCAGTTGGAGGCGGACGGCGGTATATACGCTTCCTGATTCCTGAAATAGAAACTTTCTCCACAAGCGAAAGTGAAAACACCAATAGAAGAGCAAGTCCAACAGGCGCAACTATGAGGGAAACATAGCCCCTTCCGGTCTCGAGGAACGAGAAGAAACTTCCCATACCACGGATTCTAAGAGCAACTTTCCCGAGTACTTCGTCAGAGGAGGTTTTTTGAGAATCCGCTTTGGGTTCGCTATCTCCCTTGGTTGTCAAAACCCCCGTTGAGCCCCTCTTCTCCATTCCAATAACTCTGTGAATCAATATCTTCATGTCTTTACCATGCTCAATGAATACCACAACGTCCCCCACCTCGATTTGATTCGGTTCAACCTCTCTGATAATAATTGCATCCCCCTTACTTATCTGCGGGGACATGGAGTTCGAAAAAACAAAATTGAATGGCTTGAAAATTGCCTGAAATATGACCAAAAAACTGCATGAAATCGCAAGAATAACAAGAGCGAACGATATCCAGCGAAGCGTTACTATCAAAATTTTCGACGCGCGCCCATCAATCAAAAACAGCCCTTTCCTGCCCACGCTCTCGTATGCGCCGCTGCCCTTTCAAGCGCACATGGAAAGACCTGTTTCCTTCCATGGCGCAAAATCATGACATGCGAGCAAAGAGCATTCCATCCTCACAGAACCTCGTGATTACGCCATCGTTTTCAAGTTTTATGAGGTGGCTATCTACAATCTGTAACCCCGGGAACATCTTGGAATCCTCCACCGGAAACAGCCTGTCAACCAGTTCAAGAATTGAACGAGGGCTCTCTTTGAGGGCCTCAATGATCCTTGATTCACGCCCCAGGATTTTGCCCCTGGTTTTCTCTATTGCTTCTGATACTCTTTTTGTCTCCTTTCCATGCGAAGGAAAGACAAGCCGAACATCCAGGTAATCAATCTTGGCAAGGCTTTCAAGGAATCCAGCCGCGCCTCCCGCAGATGGGCAGTACCAGGCAACAACTGATCCGAGCACATCACCGCTTATGAGGATTCCTTCTTCCTTTTCGTAAAGGGATATATGCCCAGGCGCATGCCCAGGCGTGTGAATGACCTCAAAAATCCTTCCGGCAAGTTCGAGTTCATCTCCGTCAACGACGGTTTTGCTCACCTTTGCCGTCCCCATCGGACAGAGAAATCCGAAATACTCGATTGCGTCAATCTGTGATGGAGATACTCCCGGCAATCTATCCATGTAGTATTTGTCAACGTATCCAATGTCGATGCTCCTGTTCAGGAGAGAGGGATTTTCCGCAAGCTCCTTTTCTACAGGGTGCGTGATTATCTCAGGCTGCGCTTCGGAAAGAAGAAATGTCAGTGCTCCCATGTGGTCCGGGTGCGCATGGGTGAGGACAACCGTGTGAACATCGCGCGGAAGAAATCCATGCGAGGAAAGAAACTCCTTGATTCTCTCATAAGTTTCGCTTTTCCCACAGCCAACATCAACAAGAATGGCTCCATCCTTATCCTTCAAAAGATATGAATTTGCACTGGATGGCCAGATGGGCTTTTCTGCGTAAAGCGGGTATATGTCACTTTTCACCTGAATCACTCCGGGCTAAAAACCTTCCGAGTTTGGCCGTCAGGGGCTCGTCACTCATAAGTGCTATTCTTTTGCACCAACAGAGTGTCGCAAAGCCGGCCTAATTCATAAATCGCTCTATGCGAAGTCTATTCCTGCTTGCCCTTTTCCTCTTCCTTTTCTCCAGTTTTATCCGTCATCTCGCGAATCGAACCGAAAGTATCGGCCATTCTTTTCACTAATTTCGGAAGAAGCGAGGGAAGGAATAGAACAATCACTATCACCAAGATCAATACAAACTCAAGAGGTCCAAGCCCAAATATTGCACCTGTCATTTCCCCTCCAATCATAACCCAGTTCCTCAAGGCGAAACACGACTATAGGTCCCAAACCTGCGCATCGCAACTGCTTTACCATTTTGCTCCTTTTTCTTGAAGAAATTCTCAATCAAACAAAGCAGCTTGAATCAAATTAAGCATTTGCATCCGGACAACGCCTTAGATACGCACTTCTGGTTGGTTTGCCCAGAATTGCTCGCAGTGGGCACCACCTCAATAGACCATTGAAAAGGAAAAATGCGCCTACTCCTGCAAGAACTTTCTGTACCCTCGGATTATCACTGAAAGAACTTATGGCAGCAAGGGCCGCCGTACCGGTCATTGCCCTCAGAAACATTCCGAACCATCCGATGTTCTTCCAGAAAAAATGCCACTCAGCCTTTTTTTCTTTTCGCAAATCTCTCGACTCCCTTAAAACCTCCAACAGATATGAATTCTATCGCTTCGGGTAATTCAACGCTACTCCAGCAGAAAACGAACCATACCCTGAGCCAAAGAAACTTTCGGCTTTTGAACCATTCGCAACCCTGAAGATTTGATCGCCTCTCTCATCTACCTGCATTCTGGTTGCAACTCCACCCGCAAGGAGTCTTTCCCCGGAATAGAAAACTGCTGATTGACCGGGAGCAACAGGCTCCTCAAGTGCTTCAAACTCTAAAACAGCCTTTCCCCTCGCAAGAGAAAAAAGCCTTGCCCTGACCGGTGGTTTTCTGTACCTTGTTACAACCTCGCCATCAACAGGCACTTCAGGTGGATTTTCCGAAATGTAATTCATGTCCCTCAAAAAAGCCCGTTTTACTTTCGGCAATCCCCTTTTCGATACTATGACCGAGTTCTTCTCTCGACAGATATCAACAACACGGTATGCTTCGGGAAGTCCCAGCCCCAGTCCCTTTCTCTGCCCAATTGTAAAGTGCTCAATTCCCATGTGCTTGCCAACAATTCTTCCCTCATCGTCGATAATAAGCCCCCCCGTCTTCTCCGGTATTCGCGAAGAGACAAATCCTCCCCCTCCGACATGGCTCTCGGATTCTCTTCTCAAATCGAAGCAAAGGTCCTGGCTTTCGGGTTTCGAACTTACCGGAAGACACATTCTTCTTGCCAACTCCCTTGTCTCCTCCTTTGTGATGGCGCCAAGTGGAAAGACTATTCTATGGAGGTTCTCATAGGGAATAACCCAGAGGAAGTAAGACTGGTCTTTTGCGTGAGGCGCGCGATGAAGTTCTACGGTTCCCGTTGTGTTTCGTATTATTCTTGCGTAATGACCCGTCGCAAGTTTAGCGCCGATTCTTTCCGCAATTGAAAGGAGCCTCTCGAATTTGACAAGCCTGTTACAAATCACGCATGGATTTGGAGTTTCGCCCGAAAGGTAACTCATCTTTGTTTGGTTGATGACCCTGTCCTCAAAGAAACCCTTCATGTTTAGAACATAAAGGGGAATCCCAATTTTTTTTGCAACTCGCCTTGCGTCGCTTATGCCACCATTTCCATATTTTTTTTCATCACCATCTCCATGGTGAAGGTCGAGGCAGATGCCCATTACCCTGTAGCCTTGTTCCTTCAAAAGCGCTGCAGCAACAGAAGAATCAACCCCCCCTGACATTCCAACCACAACCGTGTCGGTATCTCTTCGAACCATGATTTTTGCGCCTTCCTCCTGAATCCGCTTGAAGAAACTCCTGCTTCTTCATTCCTTTTTTATTCTAATGCGTCACGCCTGAGAGTAAAAGCTCCCATCCAGGTTACTCCGACTTTGCCAGTAAGACTTCAAAACAGTAATATTGAGCAAAATGGATCGGAAGCCGTCAAGAACACCAAGGTCAAATCAGGAATATGTCTCTTGAACCAAGTGTAATATCGTCCATTGACAAATACAAAAAGAAAGTAGTATTCGAGAAAGTGCTGCTCCTTTCACCATTCATTCTTGCTGTTATCTTAAGCATTGCACTCCTTGTAATCGCAAGAACGACCTGGAAGCCAAAGCCCCCCCTTCAGGAAATCAATGAGAGAGCTCTCGAAGAAGACTATTCCACGCAGAGTGGCGTTTCCTTCTTTAAGGTTCTTGCATTCTGCCTTGCGCCATTGGTTCTTACGGCATACGGCTCTAAGTGGTACAGAAGCGTGAAGTACTCACGTCACATGTTTTTAGCCCCTCTCGGCCAGCTTGCAAGCCAATATGACATGGACGAATATCTCAAGTTCGAAAACGCCCTCGAATCCGTAAGCATCGCAGCGGGCAGGGAACGACCGCAGTCAACTGTTATCGAGGACCCTGCCGCTAATGCCTTTGCGTACAGGCTCAAAATGCAAGATCCAGTGGTTGTCGTTACCAGCGGGCTTCTTGAAAACAATATTCCCGTCGATGAGGCAAATGCCATAATGGCGCATGAACTCGCACATATCTTGATCGGGGAAAACATAAGCGCTCCCAAGGCAACGGATGTCGAGTACATGCCGGGAATCCTGCTCATAGCGTTTGTCGTTACATCGCTAATCGCAATTGTTGTGGCGCAAAGCAGTGAGGTTTTCATGCTTGTATCCATAGTCTCGGTTTCTTTTTTTTGCGCTCTTGTGATTCTTCAAAAATCGAGAAGGTTCATTGTAAAGGTACTCGACCTTTCCTATATGCATAATGATGAGCTTGCCGATTCAGTTGCAATCAAATTGACGCGCGACCCGGACGCCCTGGCAGGCGCAATAACAAGGATAGGGCTCGATGCGAAAAACAGGCACCGCGTTCCCGGGGGTATGGTGATGGCAAGGTACCTTTTTGTGACGCCACCCTTCATCGCAGGGGATTACTTGAGAGAAGCCACTGCAAGCGCTGAAGCCCTCCTGTCCCTTCGAAAACAGCCGCGAACCTGGCTGCTATCCTCCAAGAAAGCAAACAGGGCCTGGCTTGACATACTTGAAATGGAGAGCAGGATGACAAAAGAGAGACTTACAAATATCGAACTCATTAAGCAGGGTCACTGGAGGGCTTTGTCCGACTGGTCACGCGAATAGCAAGCAGGCTTGTAGCGCCTGTTAGAGGCATGTCCATCCTTAACCGAGTAGTTCTACAATACTTTCCTTAGGCGTTTCACTCACGGGCGAATTTTATGCTTCACTAAGTTTATGTAAAACCAGACGGGGATATGGAACATCCCCTGAGCCGAACTTCGGCAAAGAAGAGTGCAAGAAGGCCTCTCCCCGCCAACCTCGCGTAGATTTGCATTAACAACTTCATTTACGAGGCGCAATCTCGCCCCAACGCCAAGAGTAAGAAGAATAATCGGATAACCTTCGTTTGTCGCAAGCACTCTCTTGACGCTATGCTTGCTTGCTACAATAATTGCAAAAACAGAGTTCTTGAAAGAAAAACATCATGTCAAACAAAACTAAAGATGTAGCAGGTAACGCAAGAGAAGGATTGATGGTTATCCTCGAGATGATGAGAAATATCTTCCATGCCGTGACTGAAACTATGATTAGCGAGCAAATGAACTGGAAACTCGAGGAAAAATAAAAGGAGGGAATTGAAAAAATGATCTCCAAGATATTTGGCTGGATTGGTTCTCATAGCGAGAAAAGGCCGGGAGTCGTGATAATCATCATCCTCATCATCACAGGGCTTGCAGTAGTTGGTATCTCAAGGCTCAAGGAGGAGTACGGCTACGAGGCAATGCTTCCCAAGAACATTGAATCCATAGAAACCATGAAAGAAGCCGATAAGATTTTCGGGGGCTTGGCGGAAGAGCAGGTTCTTGTTTCGTCGAAAAATGTCCTCCGGGCAGACCTGTTAAGGAAGGTTGCCGATTATAGACAGTTTATCGCTGATAAAAAGAGCATTTGGGGAATTTTCCTAACCGATGTGACAACCCCTCTTGATGATATGGTGTACATCGAGACACAAGCCACCCCCAACAGTTTGTCCCAGCCAAAGCAGGCGACCAATCAGATTTCCGCCTTTGCTCCTTCCCAGAGCGTCGAACAGTTAGTACCACTCCTTGAAAAACTACGAGGCCTTTCTGATGAGGAGCTTGTTTCACAGGTTGAGAAAAACCTCGAACTTTCTCGTGAGCGCGCGCGAGCACTTGGCATTTCTTCCATGCAGCAGGGAATTTCGGAGGACAGAACCGCTCTTCTCATAAATGCGAAGGTCAAGCCCAAGCTCGAATTGAACGAGCAGATAAGGAAGGTAAGGGTCTTCGAGGCAGACACCCGGAAGTATTTCGGCGAACTTTCAGGCGCAAAGGTTTACATAACCGGGCAGTCCTCGTTAGGAAAAGACTCGAGCGATAAGACAATGAAAGAAACAAGGAGACTCTTTGCAATCGCCTTTCTGTTCATCGTCTTTGTCTTGTTCATAACTTTCGGCAAGATCTCCGATGTGCTTCTGACACTTGCCGTAATCCTGATCTCCGTTCTATGGGTGATGGGTCTTTCTGGATGGCTTGGCTGGCCTTTCACTTATACAGGAACTGCCATAATGCCCCTGTTGCTTGGAGTCGATATCGCCTACGCCATCCATGTTCTTTCGAGATACTACGAGGAGAGAAGGAAAGGAAATGACCCGTTCAAATCGGCTCTGACATCTGTTACAACTGTTGGTGTCGCGGTTTTCCTTACCGCCGCTACCACTGCTTTTGGTTTCGCGTCTTTCGGCATTTCAAACATGCCACCCATTCAGCAATTCGGCGCACTTTGCTTCGCGGGAGTGCTCTTTAGCTTCACCCTCGCAGTTACCTTTCTCCCGGCTTCACTGGTATTGAGGGATAGAAGGGAGAGATACCGAGCGAGGTGGGATGAAAGGTACGAGAAGCGCAAAAAAGAAACAAAGGAAACGCTCGTTGACAAAGTTCTGGTTAGGCTTGCAATAATTCCTGCGCATCACAGGGCGGCTGTCCTCATGGTAACGGCTATTATTTTGGTTGCCTGCGGGCTTTCCGTAACCCGTGTCAAAACCGAAGCAAATCTGGAGCAGATGATGCCTCAGGACATGCCATCAATAGTTGCCATGAACAAGGTGAATAAACATTTCGGCGGCCAAGGCATAGCCTATACGCTTGTCGAGGCAAAAGGAAGAGCAACGATTCTCTCTCCCTCATCCTTGAGTGCATCGGTTCTTTCTCCCTCATCTCTGAAAGCGATTCTTGACTTTGAGAATTCAGTCGCAATGGATGGCGGGAAAACCAAAGATGGGGAGCCTTATTTCGAAAGATCAAAGATGACAAGTCTTGCCGATATTGTTCAGAAGCAGGCCGGCGGAATCCCGCAAAGCGAGCAGGAAATAATGAGAATCCTTCTGAACATGACAACCGGCATGAAATCCGAGCAGAGCAACGGGCTAATAAATCCGAAATATCCCAACATAACAATGGTAACAATGAGAACCCCGGAAGGGACTCAAAGCGACATGGAAAATATGGCAGACACTCTCAAAGAAAAGGCAAAAGAATTCGAGCGTAAATATCCTGACCTCGATTTCAGGAATAGTGGCATTCCTGTCCTTATGAGCGATCTCTTGGGCTCAATAGTTCCTACTCAATGGAAATCAACGGTTATCGCACTTGTTCTTTGTGCCGGAATTGTAACTCTCATATTCGGCTCGCTTTTCTTCGGCATTGCCGCAACGAGTGTGGTTTTCATTGGCATAGCGCTCGAAATCGGAACGCTTGCCCTTATCGGCTGGCCTCTTGACATCATGACTGTCATGATTTCCGCCCTTGTAATCGGGGCGGGAATAGACTTCGGGATACATGTCACTCACAGGTTCAGGGAAGAGTGGCATGAGGGAGAGGCGAACGTCGATGAAGCGATGAGAAAAACAATCAGTAGCGTTGGCAAAGCACTCCTCGCAGCAGCCGTCACAACCGCCGGAAGCTTCGGAATAATAGCGATATCGAACATCTCGTTCATAAGGAGATTTGGAGCAGTCACAGCGCTTTCGCTCAGCTTTGCTCTGCTTGCCTCACTCCTGTTTCTCCCATCCTTGCTCGCAACCCACGCATTGCGCATCCAGAAGAAGCTAAAAGAATCCGAACCATAATTCGTGTCAGGCTTCTCGGCAGAAGCCAAAGCAAGAACAAATGCGAGACTGGGAACACGAAAACGAAAGGCAATCGAACAAATGTCCAGGAACGGGAGGTTTTTTGCCTTGCAATCTATGAACTTTTCCGTTATAAATATCAAACGTTTTGTCTCCCAAGAAAGGAGGCTTCATGTATTGCAAAAATTGCGGTAATCAGATTGAAGAAGGCAGTGCATTTTGTTCGAGTTGTGGCACGCCGGTTGAAGAAAGTGGAAAGTCGCCAAATCAACCGGTTGTTAGTCCGGAAGCGGAAACGCAGATTCAGGCGCCCCCTCCGGTTTACGCTGATGTGCCAAAGAAAAGTTCCGGAAAAACTTTTGGAATAATCGCCGGGATAGCCGCGGTTGTAATCGCCGCAGTTGTGCTGTGCCTTGTATTCCTCGTTTTCAAATCTGACGACACGGGGAAAGCGAAAGAATACATGATGAATGTGGAGAAGCTTGGAGATGAACTCAGTACGGGACTGACGGACACAAGCGAAACGCTTTCCAAACTCGGCACCGACATGGAAAGCGGCCAAGTCCAGTCAAGCAGTCAGTTTGAGGCTCAAGCGGATAGAAGCCGCTCCGCTATGGAGGATTTGAAACCAGAAATAGCTGAAATAAGGGCGGAGCTCAAGAAATTTGATAACCTAAAAGGCGTTGAAGATTACAAGGAATACGCCAGTCTAAGAACGCAGGAAATTGATAGTGTAGAAGAGATGCTCGGAAGCGCGACCGAAATGCTCAACTATCTTAGTGGTGTTTTCAAGTCAATAGAATCCGGTGTTGCGATGGATGAGAACGAGATGACGAGCAAAGTTAATGGCTATTCACAGGAAATTAAGCAAAAAAGCAGCAGGATTGAAGAACTCGACAACAAAGTCAAGAAACTCGAAAGAGAAAAGAACCTTTGATTAAGACCCCGACTTTATTAGTCGTACTGGTCGATGGGGAGCCACAAGGAGAAGCGCGTAGTGCCTTCGACATTTGGGTGGGTAGATTTCGGCGAGCACGAGAGACGCCAAATGATGGAGATGCTCGACCTCTTCCGCAAGCCCGAGACCCGCGACGAAATGGGACTGGGGACGATTCGCGACTCCTTCTCCGATTACTTCTTTCCAGGGACCAGCACGATACAGACGAGACCCAAATACATGCTCCTGGTCCCCTGGATATACAGGAAGCTGGAAAAGAACCGCGTCCCTTGGGCATGAAGGAGAACATGAAATGAAGTTTGTTCATACTGCGGATCTTCATCTAGGCAAGAGCTTTGCGTCGGTTGGCCAGGCGGGAAAAGAGTTGAGGGAAGGCCAGTTTGCGGCGCTGGGAAAGACCTGCGACCTGGTGAGGACTGAAGGCGCCGATGCGCTTGTGATAGCTGGCGACCTTTTTGATTCAAACGAGGTTTCTTCACGTACTATCAAAAGAGCAACTGCTATTCTCTCCAAGATAGCCCCTGTACCCGTGATCATAATCGCAGGGACCCACGACGTGCTCGACGAAGGCAGTGTCTATCATCGCGGTGAGTTCGCAGAGACACCCAATGTGAAGATCCTTGGCAAAGAGGGCCAAGATGTGATTGTCGGGAACACTGCTTTTCACGGAAGATCTAACGATACAAAGGAAGGTGGTGTGCATCCCCTTCAAGATCTCTCTCCCGACCATGATGCAGAACACAATATCGCGGTCATCCATGCCAGCGTCGAGATAGAGGGTAAGTCGAACCCCAACGATTACCTGGTTAGCCAGGATGAGGTTGCTGCCAGTGGAATGGATTACGTTGCCTTGGGGCACTGGCACCGGAAGGCCGATTTCACATCTGGAGGAGTAGCAGCCTGGTATCCTGGCGCTCCCGAGTGTACGAAATATGACGAGGCCGATGGCGCGGGGCAAGTGCTGATTGTAGAGATTGAGGACACCGGGGTAAAGGTACAGCCGTGTGATATCGGTCGGTTTACATGGCTCGACGAACCCATTGACCTCTCTGTATATCCTCCCGGTGGCCCGCTGGAGTCTGAGATAAAAAGCCGGGCAGGAGAGAATGTCTTGATTAGGGTTCGCCTCCAGGGAGTGCTCCCACGGGGACAGGTCGTTGATCCGGCGGAGCTGGAAGAGGAACTCTCAGGTCTGTTCTGCCATCTCGAGGTCGACGATTCTGGAGTTGGCCTTCCCCTCGATGACGTAGAAGGGCTCTTTGCGGAGGGGACCATTGGCGCTCTCTTCATAGAGCAGCTGAAAGAAAGAATAGAGCAAGCGGATTCCGAAGAAGAAAAGGAACTCTTGCAGGAAGCCCTCTATCTTGGAGCTGGATATATAGCTGGCGACCTGGAGGTCAACTGATGTTATTCAAGGCCTTGGAAACGAAAGGTTTTGGCAATCTGATTGATGGCCGTACCGAGTTCAAAGGCGGACTCACCGCCATCGTCGGTGCGAACGAGGCTGGAAAGACGTTCACAATAGAGGCTATACAACAGGCGCTCTACGGTGATGGTGCTACCACGTCTTCATCTTTGAGGGAACACCTCCACAAGTGGGGAAGTACGGGCAGTTTCTACGTAAAGCTCGAGGTCGAACACGAGGGAAAACTGTACTTGATCACAAGGGACTACGGAGAAAAGAAGAACCTGGTATTGCTCCCCGATGGTACTGAGGTCAAAGACAAGAAGAAGATTGCGTCAGTAGTTGAAGGCCTTGTGGGCTTGCCGTCGCTCAATTCATTCGGTGCTACGGCGTGCATCCTCCAGGATGAAGCAGGGACTATATGCACCGAGTCCTCACTCAGGGAGATACTCGAGAGCAAACTCGCGGGTGCCGGCTCGGATACAGACGCTTTGCTTAAGAAAATCGACAAGGTCAAGACCGTTGTTATTACAAAGAGCGGAAAAAAGGGATTGCTGGTAGAACAACGGGATCTTGCGGAGAACCTCGAGGTAGAACTCAACAATGTGCGCAGCACGCTTGAGGTGTTGGCACGGAGCAAGCAGGAACTCCAGAAGGTTGCCCGAGACCTTTCACAGAAGGAGCAAGACCTTAAGGATTCAACAGCCGCATATCAGGGCAGCAAGAAGTACATTGAAGTCTTGGAGAAATACCAGTCTGCGGATAAAGCCTTCGACGATGCGCAGGAAAGCTTGTCAAAGTACAGGCAAGCAGCCAAGGACGTGCTTGAAGCGGGACAAGCTATCGAGATTATTGATAAAAGAATCTCTGCGCTGAAAGAAGAAGTCGACAAAGCACGGGCGTTCGTCGAGTCTGAGGCTGATGCGGATAGGCTTACGAAGGAGAAGAACGATAGGAATGGCCGAATCCAGACCGTCAAGAAACTCGACACAGAAATAGAAACCATTGAAAAGGCCATGTCTTCACTCAAGGTAGTAGATGATAAGGAGCTTCGCAACGCCAAGGCTTTGCCGCTTGAGGTTGAAAGCCTGAATGCTGTTCTTCAACAGCAGGTGTTTAGGATCGAAGTAAGGGCGGAAGAGGATGTATCTTTCAACATGGCTGCTGATGGAGAACTCGTGGACGACGCGACTGCCTATGCGCACGCCGAAGCCAATATCGAGTTCCCCGGGATGGCTGTTGTCGACATCAAGAATTTGACGGGCGAAGAGGAACCGATCGCTGACGAGATTGCGAGGAAGCGGGAGGTCCTGAAAGACGTGTTGGACAAATACAAAGTCCAGACTGTTGAAGAACTGGAGAAAATACACACCGAGCGGCTTGAAGCCGAGCGCGAGAAAGCTCGCCTCGAGGAGAAAAGGGCGGATTTATTGGGAACAGACGACCTGGTTGAGCTTGAAGCGCATCTGCGAGAAATAGAAACCGATCTGGCGAAGGCGACGGAGCGAATGGAAGGTCTTAAGCTTCACGCGTTACCGGCGGAAAGACTCGATGCAAAGAACGAGGAAAAGATATCCGCGGAACAGGAGAAAAGGGCTAAAGAAACCTTACTCAACAAGTCCAAAGGAATCCTCGAGGTGACGGGTGAGGATGAGGGAATACTGGCCAACGCGGTTGAAGAGGCGGCGAAGGTACTGGCCGAGACCAAGGCTACGATGAAAGAGCTCGCACCATACAAGTGCACCCCTGAAGAGTTCGCGAAGCTTGAACGGAAACTACAAGAACTCGGCGATGCGATAGAGAAGCTTAAAGAGAGACATATCGTCCTGACGGAGCGCGTTTCCTCTGAGACGGTATGCGAAGAGGACGCTTCAGTGCTCGAGGAGAAGCTCGAGGATGCCAGCAAGAAGCTCGAAAGACTGACCAGGAAATGCGACGTGCTCGGCGTGATCACGGAGAACCTGGCAAGCGCGAGGGAACAGTCGATTGCCAGGTCATCTGCCAGGATAGAGTCGGAGATGGCAAGACTGATGTCTAGCATCACCAATGGACACTATTCCGAGGTCAAGGTTGGCGGAAATCTCGAAGTAAGTATCTTTTCGAAGGAAAAAGGTGATTACGTCGACCTCGACAGATCTTGCCCTCTTTCAACTGGGACAACTGACCAGGCGTACTTGGCGGCGAGACTTGCCCTTCTCCAAGTAATAACAGGCGCCGCCCAACCTCCGCTTATCTTGGACGATACATTCTCAAGCTATGACGATATGACCAGGAAGAACAACGCCTTTGAGGTGCTGAAGTCGATCGCCGAGACGGAACAGATACTTTATTTCACATGCCACAGCATCCCCGGGAATGTACGAAGAGTCGACATCGATGCTTCTCCTCGACCTGATTCCTCGACCGAGGGGGTGAAAGGCGATGCCTAGCCCAAGTTTACCAAGTTACGACCCATATTGACTACCACAGCTAACCCAGATAACAGGCAGGGTGCGCTTACTGATATCTGCTATTCTACATTAGGACTGCATTCTCGAGCAATCCAGAAGCAAATCCACGTAAACACTGGTCAAAATAGATATCATAAACATGCTTCTGGAAGCGAATATTAAGAAGAGAAAAAAGGAGACAGTAGAAAGGAGTATGTCCTAATACATGGCAAGTATCACTGCAAAGAAGATAAAGGGGCACACTTATTACTACGCCAGGGTGTGCAAAAGAGTTGGTGGTAAGCCCAAGATAGTGTGGCAGAAGTACCTTGGAACAGCTGATGACATCATGGCCAGGAGCAAGGATGTGGTACCCGAGCCAAAAGAAATTTTCCTCTCCGAGTTTGGAGCAGTAGCAGCTTTGCATTCTATGGTCGAGAGGCTTGGGGTAGTTGAAATCATAAACCGCCATGTCGGGAAGAGGAACCAGGGGGTATCTGTTGGAGAATACCTCATGATAGCAGCGGTGAGTCGATCTCTTCTTCCCTTGAGCAAGAGGGCAACAGCTCACTGGTTCTCTGGGACCATCCTTCCCCGGCTCTATCCTCACATAGAGGAAGGACATCTAACCAGCCAGCGGTTCTAAGACCACATGGACATGGTTTCCCTCGAAGATATTTCCTCTATGGAGGAAGAAATCACAGAAAGGCTCCTTGAGGAGTTTGACCTTGATTTAAGGCTTTTGGTCTATGACACCACCAACTTCTTCACCTGGATAGACACATTCAACGAGAGGTGTGCTATACCCAAGAGGGGTTACTCCAAGGCTAAAAGAGCTGATCTCCGGCAAGTGAACCTCGCCCTACTGGTATCCGCTGACCACCATATCCCACTATTCCACAAACTCTACGAGGGGAACACAACGGACAAAACCTCTTTTTTGTCAATCACCGAAGAGTTGGTAGAGCGTTACCGGGCAATGAAAGACCACGTGGAGGACATCACGATTGTCTTCGACAAGGGGAACAACTCAGGTGATGGCATGAAAAACGTTGATGCATCTCCCTACCACTTTGTTGGTTCCCTTGTTCCATCTCACCACAAGGACTTACTTGAGATACCCAGAGACGAAAAGAACTACAAGCCCATTAACCTCAAGGGGTTCTCCTCCGATCAGTGGAGTGCCCACCGCACTACCAAAGAGGTGTTCGGAAAGAAAAGAACTATTGTGGTTACCTACAACGAGAAGCTCTACATAACACAACTCAAGACAATCTCAAGAGAGCTTGGCAAAGCGAAAGAAAAGCTGGATTGTATCCAGAGGTCCCTATCCCGCTGGCGCTCCGGGAAGATAAAGAAAGGAAAGAAACCGACTCTGGAAGGAACGCGCAAGAAGGTAGAAGATGCCCTTTCTGCCCAGCACATGAAGAGACTCATAGAGGTGGAGGTATCAGATGAGAAGGGTTTGCCACGCCTGCGTTACCGGGTCTCACAGAAAGCGCTCTCACACCTCTCTGAGACAACCCTGGGAAAGAAGATTCTCTTCACCGATAACCACAAGTGGTCAACCGAACAGATAGTTGCCGCCTACCATGCCCAGACCAAGATAGAGGAGGCATTCAAGCGGATGAAGAGACCACACTTCGTATCGTTCTCTCCGTCTTTCCACTGGACAGACCAGAAGCCATGCGTGCATGCTTTTTGTTGTGTGCTTGCTCTTTCTCTTACCTCTCTTCTCCACCGGGAAGCCAACAATGCGGGTATCGAAATCAGCTTGGAGGGAATGATGCAAGAGCTCTCCGGGATAATGGAGGTCGCCATCCTCTACCCTGCTTCAAGGAAAGGAAGGGACACCAAGTCTTTTATCACCCTCTCTTCCATGAACAAGACCCAGAAGAGGCTATTTGAGCTGTTCGGCCTTGAGCGATACCGGTCATAGGTCATACACTCGCAACCTGAAAAAATCGCATTACTGACACATTTCTGTAGAGTTGTGTATGCTAACTTGGTAAACTTGGGCTAGACGGAGGAAGAATTTTTATTCCATCTCCGCGCAGAACTCTCAAAAATGATGAATTAGTATATTGGTATGGCCCAATACAAATTCAGTTGGCAAATATTGTTGGTGAATATTATTTGGAAAAAGATATAAACGAATTTGCGACACAGCAAAAGAAATCGATTTTGATTAAGAAATAAAAAGCGGCGCGCCCCGCAGAGCGGGGCACGAAATTCGGTGGCGGAAAGTGAGGGCGGACAAAAAGGAAGGGGGTTGGGGGGAAGGAATTTTTGCCCGCCCGAGCTTAAAAGTTTTTCAAAATTCAGCTTCCGGATTTTCGCTAAAAAAAGTTCTGATTTCATTCAGCGTTCGGAGGAGAGCAATTTTTTTGTTTAAGTTTGCCAGCTCTTGCCCGCCTGCTTACTTTGTTTAACCTTGAATGTCGGTCGCCCAGGTAAGGAAAATGATGCGGACTGGTTAATTGCTTATTATTCCAAAATTTTTATTGATTCATCCGATTAAAAATTGACAGTTGATCAAATTACCATTATTAATTACAATTATTACAAAGACGATGACTGTAAATGAAAATATTAATAATATGAAGGATGTCGGATCAGACAATCAACATTGAACAAGGGGTATTTGTATGTCCAGAGCCTTTCTAAGAAACACGTGTATTTTCGCGGCGATATTGCTTTGTTCATTGTTATTCTTACCGAATGTATCAATTCATGCCATTGGTGGCATGAGTCGCACATCGTCCAGTGCACAGGCAATCGTTTTCCCGAAGTTCAGGAACTTGAGCTTCGATGAAGGGGAAACTGGCTGGACTTTTACGGAGCAAGCGAGGTATGAAACCCATGAAGTCCATTCCCCTTCACGACGTTCAGTAATGACCCCGATGGGTGGCTATGGACAGCAAACTGGTTCAGTTGAACAAGAGGTCAGTTGTCATCTGCCGGCAGGAACCACAGCCAGAGTAAGTGCATATGTCAAAATGCCAAAAGCCGGAAGCACTAGCAATAAGATATTTGATCTAAGGGCTGGTGGTCTCGACGAAACAGGTACCACCGATACTTTCTATTCAGGTGCATGGGTAGAGGGGGCGAGGCTAGGACCTTATTCCGACTGGACGTTAGTAGAATGGGACCTTTTCCTCGTCAATCCAAATCTAGAGACTCACTCGATGTATATAAGTTTCTGCACAGGAGACGGTCCTAAAGCTTTTCCCGATTTTCGACCAGTGTACATTGATGATGTAAAGGTCGCATTCTTTACTCCGAAGGTAAATTTCCCGGTGGGCTCTGAGTATTATTGGGAGGTCGCAAAAGGCACAAGTAGCCCCGGTCCCAACAACTGGGATCAGAAAAACGTCTGGCAAGATTCGGACGGATACCTACATCTCAGAATCAGTAAAGACGGAAGCAAGTATTATTGCGCGGGGGTCTATTCAACACAGAAGTTCGGACACGGAACCTATGATTGGCAGGTTAAAGGTCCTGTCGATAAACTCGATCCAAACGTTGTCTTTGGCATGTTCGGTTATCTGAATGGAACTACGCCATATACAAATGAGATAGATATTGAGTTCGCTAGATGGGGGAACCCAAAGTGGGATAATGGCAACTATACAGTCTGGCCCGCAAATCTGATTTCGAACTATAGTAGTGTATGCCATACGTACGAAGCAGACCTAAAAGGAGCTGATGAATCGACGCATAGATATACCTGGGGCCCAAATGAACATTATAAAGAGAACGTAACATTTAGGAGTTTTAAAGGATTTAAGCCGATTGAATATGAGTCGATGTATTTGCAGCACTGGGGGGTGGGTACAAATGGAAACCATATACCTAGCCAACCTCTGAACATCCACATGAACCTGTGGTTACACGACGGGAATGCACCATATTACCCCTCCAACAGGCACAATGTTGTTGAGGAAATCGTAATCAAGAATTTCCAGTTCATACCAGCTTCCAGTGTTACATCAGTACAACCAACATTTGGACCCCCGGGCACAAAAGTGACTGTCGAGGGATCAGGGTTCGGTAAAAGCCGTTCGGGAAGTTGTAATAGCGGTGGTGGATTTGAGTCCTACGTATCTTTCAACGGTGTTCCCGCAACTAGATATGACCTCTGGACTGACAGCAGGATAGTAACCTATGTTCCTGAGGGAGCTACACCTGGCCCTGTAGCTGTTGTAACACTCGGAGGCGATTCTGGAACTAGAAAGCTGTTTCAAGCATACCCAACCTGGTATCTCCCTGAGGGATGCACAGATGGAGGCTTTGAGACTTTTGCATTGGTCCAGAACCCTGGCAATGATCCTGTGCACGTGAAGGTATCTTTCCAGACCGGCAAGGGGGAAGTCGCTCCGCCCGAGCTAAAGAACTTCAAGATAAACCCGAAATCAAGATGTACCTTCAACGTCGGCCAGTTTGTCACAGACGCCAACGTCTCCACGAAAGTTGAGTCCACCGACGGTAACGTGATATGCGAGAGGGCATCGTATTGGAACGGGAGATCCGGAGGCACCGACTCATTAGGTTTCTCGTACTAGCTACATACAAGGGGCAAACATGAATCTCCTGTGAGGTCCAGTGAGACGGCGATCACTATATATTTGAGATGATGGAATAGAATTAAAAGCTTTACGAGTGAATCCACCGCCTTTTTTGCCCCAATTTCACCGAGTGCCCACGCAGCACTGGCTCTCACGCGCGGGACCTTGTCTTCCAATACTTCGACAAGCTCTTCAGTACATCGTGGGTTCTTGATCATTCCAAGCGCTATTGCCGCCGCGTTCTTGTCCCCTGTTGTGCCGCTCACCAGCAGTTCGGTCAACGCGCTGACTCCACGCTTGTCTCCAAGACCTCCAAGCGAACCAGCCGCTGCCTCTCTTACCCTGGAATGCTGGTCTAAAATTGCAGAGATTAGAGTTAATGGCTATTCACAGGAAATTAAGCAGAAAAGTAGCAGGATTGAAGAACTCGACAACAAAGTCAAGAAACTCGAAAGAGAAAAGAACCTTTGATTAAGACCCCGACTTTATTTAAAGACTTTTCGGTTCACTACCAAGAATTGCGTTCAAAATGTGAATTTCACCTTCGCCCTTCCCCCAATATTCCTAAGAATTTCGCTTCCAATGAATGAGCGAAACTGGTTGTCCCCACATCTTAAGGGATTTCTCGAAGCTCAAGAGCGCCCTTTACCGCTACCAATACGAACTTTTCATTAGCAGTTTTCGATGTGCGGACTTTGATTTGAGTTCTTTCGCATCAAACATGGTACTCTATTCGAAGGGCTCACATGATTGCCTTGAGATGGATTCGACGAAAGGAGCAGGCATGTTTGAGGCGCTCGAATACGAAGTGAAAGGGGAGGTCGGGGTTTTAACTCTCAACCGCCCGAATATTGTAAATGCTATCAACAAGGAGATGCTTACCGAACTCAACCGATTCTGGGAGGAAAGGCAAAGAGATTTCAAGACGAAAGTAATCATCATCCGCGGGGCAGGAGAAAAGGGATTCTGTTCGGGACTTGACCTGAAAGCTGCAACGACAGAATTTCTGTCTCCTCAAAAGGTGAGTGGGGATTCTGTCTTTAATACCCAGAGAGACTTCTCGAGAGTCATCAGACTAATGCGTTCCTGCCCTCAACCTATTGTTGCGGCTATTCACGGACCCGCCATGGGTGCCGGTCTATCGCTTGCCATTGCTTCGTGTTTGAGGCTCGCAAGCGAGGATGCTTTCTTCTGCGCTCAGTACATAAATATCGGGACAGGTGGGGCAGACATGGGTTCTTCATTTTTTCTGCCAAGAATTGTTGGATGGGGAATGGCTTCTTGGCTTTGCCTTACGGGAGAAAGAATTGACGCACATGAAGCTCATCGAATCGGTCTTGTAAACCGTGTTGTCCCAAGAGAGGAACTTTCAACATGTGCAATGGAAGTTGCTCTGAATTTGTGCCTGAAGAATTCTTTCGCCCTTCGCCTGACCAAAGACGCACTAAATGCCGCTCTGAATGGCTCATCTCTCGACGATGCGAACAGAATGGAGGATAGAAATCAAGCGCTTATCATTACGAGCAATCTGCTCAAAGGAATCAAAGAATCATAGTGCTTTGGTGATTTCTATTTATCCCTGCTTCTTGCTCGTTCCAACGAGTTGAACGGAATCGATCTGCTTCCACCATTTAGCCGCTCTGGTGGTATCGAGGGTTATGCGCACTGCTGAGCATAAATAACTGGTCTCCGGGAAATCAAGAATCAGCCAGGAAGTGGTTTTCTGACCTATGTCCTTCCCTTTCCATTTCGCATGATAACGACCGTTTGCATCCCTTAGCTGAACCATGACTACGCAGAATCCAGCAAGCTCCCTTATTCGGACTGAGCGCGCGTAAACCGGGCGAGCGTACTCGAGTTCAACCCATTCATAACCCGCGTTCTCCTTAGCCGGTCCCCATGCTTTTGGATCGTTTGGTCCCTCCCAGGAGTTTGGGGCACCGGTTGCCTCTTTTGCCGTGTATCCCGGGAAGCCCCTTCTTCCGCCAAGAGTGCTCGATGCTTTCGCCGAAACAGCCCACTGTCCGTAGGGATCAATAATCAGGTTATCCTCTCTCGGACCCTTTCCAACAAGATATCGAACCCTTGTTCCGGGCTCTACCGGACCCGCATCCTTGAGAACACGATTGACAACTCGCTGTTTTTCCGCCGTTTCGTCCATACAGCCAGCCGACAGAATCAAAATCATGAACACTAACAAAAAGAAAATCAAGATCGCCCTGTCAGAGCTATTCGGTTTCAAGGACCCTCTCGGAATCCGGTTCATGTCAATCAAGCCCTAAATAGAAATAACCCATTGACTTTTCCCTCAAGAAATACGCAACAATGGCTAATATGAAAATCCAGATGAGAAGTGGAAAAATTCCCGTCCATAGCCTCATTGGACAAAAAGATGGAAAAAGAGACGCCATGAAGTTCCCAAAGCCTTTCCCAAAAACGATCGGCAAAAGTTTGTTTTTGTGCCAGCTGATTCCAAATGTTTGAAGCGGGTAAATAAGCGCATAGACGGAGATAACAATCTGGACCCCGGCAAGTAAAATCAGCACCGGGACAACCTTCCACTTCCTCAACTTTTCAAAGAAAAGGCACGAGCAAATAACCATGAGGGGCAGAACAGGCACGAGGTATCTCGGCGTGGGGGAAGCTCCACCATGCCACTGACCGAACCACCCCATAGAAAGCGTGTGAACGAGGATGCACACTGGAATGAAGCACCACCATCTTTTTAGTTCCTGCCTTTCATGAGGAATCGGAACCCCCGGTATGAAGGCGAGATAAAGAGGGGCAAAAGCGAAAAGTCCAAGCCCATGGTCAAGGTAGAGGCCAAAAAATCCCCAGAATGGCGCTCCGCCGAGGTCCTTGGAGCTTACTGTCCTCGTAAGCCCATGAACTATCCCCCCCTCGAACAGAAACCCGGTCCACAGAAGAGCAATCAATCCGGAAAGCACAATGGGGGCTGCAAAGATTGAGATGTCCCTTTTCTTTTTCTCGGATACCAGGAAAAGAAGTAGAAAGAACGGCAGAACCAGCGGCAAGAACTTGATATGGAGTTGAAAAAAAAGACCTGCCAAAACACCGGCTACAAGCGCATATCCCCACTTCCCCGTATCCTTGAGCCTAAGCAAGGAGTAGAACGCAGCCGGCAGGAGAAGAATTGCAACTGATTCGGGGTATATCCGGCAAGAATATGCAAGGATGGGGTAGGTGAGAAAAAATATTAGTGTCGTAAAGAACGCAAGCCAGTCGCGCGTGAATCTCCTTGCTATAAGGTAAGTAACCAAGGCGCTCAAACCAATGAAAATGGCAATTGTGAGAACGGCTCCAAAGTAACCCCAGAGGGCAAACCCAGGGTAGATAAGAAACGGAAGGAGCCTTGTATTGCTATATACCATTCTCCCGCCCCTCCCGTATATTAGGTGCATTCCTCCGTATTCCGGGTGAAGAATGGGATTCTGGTAGAAGCCATGCTCTATGTATTCGTATCTAAGATAGTTATCAAGCGGAGAAATGTCATGGTCAGAAGCAAGGCTTGTAGCAACCATGAGGTATCCAAGCTCGTCTCCATCAACGATGTTTGAGAAGTTTTTTCTATTGCTCACGAAAGCAAGGTGAATCAAGCAGTATGAGAGAACAAGGATCAAGAACAGGGCAACTGGGGCAACTATTTTTCTTTTCCCAAGAATTCCGAGAGCACTCCTCGCAAGGCGTCGCGCTCTTCCTTCACTCACATATACCTTGGGTCTGGGCAACTCTTCCCAGAAGAACTTGTACGTCATTTGAATGGTTGGGGCTAAAAATTACTTCCGCAAAACCGCACTATCCGTCTCGCCAGAAATGGTATCACACAAAAAGAGGGTTGTTTTAGAAATTTGAATTTTCTCTGCCAACGCATATAGACGACGACTCGTCGCTTCAAAGGCAATAAAGTGAAAAATCTCATGAATCGTGTTATTGTTTGTGAGCAAAAGTTGAAACTCTCTCGGAGGTGATGAAGTGACAGAAAGAAAGACATTGATTGCAGGGCTTTTTGCTCTCCTCATTGGAGCCTCGGTGATCCTCACCGGATGCGGGAAATCCGTGACCCTGAAATACAACCGGTCTTCAGAAATACCGGTAATTGCTCTTTTCAGAGTTCAGGCTATCGCTCCCGTATACAATCCTGATGCTCCCGTTTGCGTGCTTTACGGTGATGGCACACTTGTCAAAAAGAAAGGTCCCTATGATTTCAGAAGTGGCAAATGCACGGTTGGTGTTTCTGGGATTCTCGAGAAGCTCTCCAATTATGGTTTTTTTGATCTAAAACCTGTGTATGAAGAGGAGCCCCTCCCGGGTGGCTCCACCGAGCAGATAATGGTTTATCTCGAGAATGAAACACGCAAAGTTTCGGTCCAGGCGGGCCGTGGTCCCAAGAGTTGGAAGAATATCATAAATTGCATTGAGAACGCACGGGTTTCGGATTGGAAGGAATGGATTCCCAAAAAGATAAGGTTGTTCGCAAGAGAGGGAGAGGCACAGGGGGTGCCCGTGCTTGACTGGAACGGGGATGCATCTGCTCTCCAACGTGCAGTGGCCAGCAGGGGGGTAACGCTCGAGGGAGAGAATGCAGAAAAAGCCTGGAGAGCGATAGCAGATGCTTTCAGGAAGAACGAAGCTTCGGTCACTTGGAAGGCGAATGGCAAAAAATATTGCTATGTTTACGCCAACCCTGTATTCCCAAACCTACCCTGAAGCCACATAGATTGGCTTTTTGAGTCGCACAAAGGGCCTCAAATATCGTTCAGGGGAGCATCGTTGAAATCGGACGGGTCTATTGATTTCATCTTTGCCTCGAATTCGATTATGGCCTGGTCAATGGTATTTTTTGCATCGTCGGTCGATACTGACTCACCTGATGTTCTCGTTTCAGTCTTTTTGCCGCAAGAGATCCCCATTATCATCAAGAAGACAAGCAAAAAAACTACACACAAAAGCACTATTGCTGCTGGCGTTTTCCGTACACTCATCGCTTCCTCCTATTTCCCCGTTGACGAAGAAACCGGCGCGGAGCTTTCAGGGGCTTTGGGCTCCTGTTTTCTTAGCTCTTTCAGGTCAGGTCTTACTACTGTTTGCCAGTAATGCCTGATGTCCAGAGAGTCATCTTTCACGGTTCTCAACTTCGAACGAGCAGACTCAATAGCGTTTCTGAATTCAGGCGTGCCTTGCTCGTATTGCTCCACAGCCCTCAACTGGTCAACGAAAGCCGCGTAGTCCTGGGCGAACTTGACGATCTTTGAATCAAGAGTCTGGTAGTCAGCCCTTATTTCAGTAAGGTCATAGCCAAGTGATTCAAGCTTTTCTGCAGTTTCAGCAAGTCTCTGTTTAAGGGCATTGTAAACCGCGATGTGCCTTTCCTTGTTGTTGTCGAACCGTGTGATTACAAGTTCGACACGCTCCCTTAGTCTCTCCTGATGCTGCTCCTGCCTTTCCTCTCTCCGCTGCTGCGCAGAGGATGTCTGCGCAAGGGCGGGAGAGCATGCAAGGATCAGACTCAGTGTCAGTGCCGCGAGAATGAAAAGCTTTCTCATTATTCATCACCCCTCCTGCGTAATGAAGATATCACAACTACTTCAAAGGTACGAGTGCCAAATTCAACCCTGTTCATATTTGATAACCAAGCCCCTTCAAAGATTTCAAGAAATCTCAAAAGTTTCCTTACCAGAATTACTTGAATCGACCACTCCCTATTCGATTAAGTTTCTCACAAAAATTCAAAACCCCTTCTTCAGAGCCTCTCCCTACTGCGGCGTTTTATCTCTTTGGTGTAATTCTTTCGGACTCAAAAGTATGTTGAAATATTTCTCATCAAGACCCTGCCGATGCAATTCAAAGTCCCAAACACCACTTTATTAGAATAGGTTCTCAAGGCCTGTTACTTGAAATATTATAGTTGGATTCAGCATAAAAAGGTAATTTTTCAAGTACTTAACAGACTTGCAACCAAAATAGCTCTCAGTTATCACAAAAGATGGTTGAACCCATGGGTTGGCTAAGTTCTAATGATTCCCATATATTTTGATTTACTTGAAAACGGGAGTATCCATGTATTTCACATAAGTCTTCTGATGTAGTCAAGGCAATTAAACAAAACAAATTGCAGTAGATTATCGTGAAGCATTTGATCGATGAGGAAAATGAGTGAAGAAATAATCGAAAACGGAATAATGACCGCGGCAAGGATTATGGGTAATATCCTTGCTGATTCTCTCATCAAAACAGGAAATGAAGAGCTTACACTGCCACAGTTCAGGGTTCTCGACCTCGCTTCGGGCGGAACCAATAGACCGGCTGAAATCGCAAAACTCTTAGGCGCTTCTCCCGCTGCAATTAGCGAGACAATTGACAGGTTAGATAGGAAAGGCTATGCGAGTAGGCTTGCTCATTCAGAAGACCGCCGTGGTGTAGAGATAGTTCTTAACCCAAAGGGACAAAAAGTCGAGAAGAAAGTCTTGAGACTCTTCTCGAGCTATTCCAGAAGCACAAGTTTAGCGGTATGCCAGGGTCGATTGGGAAGGAAAACTGGTTGGAATTGTGAGGGACGTCGATGTTCTTGCTCTTTTTTCACGAGGGACCCAGCTTCAGCTTCAGCTGCTAAAGTTTCAGACGTGATGCATATCCCGCCATTGACGATTCAACCGCAGGAAACTGTCCAGAGTGCCATCTATAAGATGTCTGCCGGTGACACCCGGTTTTCGCTGGTAACTACTGAAAGAGAAATACTCGGAATAGTTACTCAAATAGACCTATTGAAAGCTGCCAGGCGTAAGGATTCTTAGTGTGTCGTTCTTTTACCCATGCGACGGCAACCTCCAAGCGCATATTCTCATATTCAATCAAGAGAGTTTATCTTTGCTCAGCTTAAAGAATTAGCCACTTACTTTGTTCTTCGGTTCGTATTCAATAAACGGAAGGTCAGGAAAAGAACTGAAAATGTGTTCTTGCAAGACCTGACCCCCCTGTTTACTAACGGCGCGGGCGAGCTTTATTCACATTGAGAGCCCTGCCGTTTATTTCTTTTCCATTAAGGCCCTTGATAGCCGATGCTGCTTCCTCCTCCTCTGGCATCTCGACAAAGCCAAATCCCCTTGACCTGTTCGTGTTCCTGTCATAAACAACTTCTGCTGAGCTCACAGTGCCGTACTCCTCGAATAGCTTTCGAAGTTCATCGGAGCCAAGGCTGTAACTCAGGTTTCCAACGTAGATCTTCAACCGTTTTCCCTCCTTATCAAAACAAACGCCCCAGGTTCCGTTCCCCGGGGCAAACCAGCCAATATTGTTTTCAGTAGCTTCACCTCGAAAAACTCAAATATTTTATTGGTAGGTCGAATTATATGACAGCATAAAGTTTATATCAACAAAACAGAGGAGCTTCGCAAAGTCCATGGCCAGATATTTCGGGGCTCATCACCATTTTTCAGAGCGGACTTCATATACCTTTCAGACCTTTCAACTAATAGAGCATTCCAAATTCAAAAGGCGTAAACCCCTTTATCATGAATAGAACCTATGATGAAGGAAGGAGTGATTCTTCGACTTCCTTGTAAGGGAGCAACTCGACATACGAAAGACTTGCAGAACCGAAGTTTGCGGAAGCTTTCTCCCTTACAAATGATATCAAAACCGAAAGACCCAGGGTTCCGGCTATGACCCAGGCATAAAACCCGACACTTGTTCCCCCGTCCACGACTATCGCATCGTAGCCTTCCCTCGCAATGTCAAGAAGGCTTTCCCTGACTTCCTCGAGTATTTCAGCTTCGGCAAGCTCGCTTTCTGAATCCAAGAAAGGCGCACGCTGCTCGGGATTTATCTCAAAGCCAAGCCTTCTCCATTCCTGAACGTAATCCACCTGGTCCTTGAGGGTGAAATTAGCAAGCCTCTCTATGAGTTTCCAAACTTTCAAACCCCTGCTGTCCACGAGTAGAAGAAATTTGCCAGCGACCCAGTAGTCTTCTGGCTTGCCATTGCCCGGCTCCAGTAAATCAATCTCAGAAAGAGAGGGTTCGAAGTCGGTAAGAGTTTCCCCGGGAATATCCCCCCTGTCAATTGCACAACTAATCTCATCCGGGATATCCTCATTCTGCACTCTCATCCATTCTCCCGAAAGAGTTGCGTTCTTCTTGCCGTGCCTGGTGTGGACTTTTGAAAACCTAATCTTTGCGCTTCTCGTCTTTTCCTGTTCAGTGCGCCTCGCTTCCCATGAGTCATAGTGATCGATCACGAACTCCTCGCCCGTTCTCCTGTCATACGCAACAACGACATATCCACCCACATCAGGGTCAACGGCGATGTCCCTGATTTCAATCATCGCGTCATCTTCCTGCATAGAGCGCGCAAGCCTCTCTGCATCTTCCTTGAGCATTCTTTCGTTCGCCTTCATTTTCTTTCCCGCCCTATCCGTCCAAGCCGCTCTGAAATCCTGATGCTTGTCACATGAAGCCATAATAACACAAGTAGTAGGAATTCGGGCAAATGCGACCTGTGCTCCTTACGCTAAAATCCAGCCAGTCTTAGGGTTTCATTTTCAAGATGACTCGTCCGCTTGGCACCAAATGATATCAGATGCCATTCACTTCGTCCGACAGAAACTTTTTTAGAGAACCAGACAAAGTATCTTGGCGACTCATAACCGAGGCAAATGTTGAATGGCAATAAACGATATTTGTTATTATCATTGGCTTATGAATGATGTAAAAGGTGCCCTCTTTGGGAAATTCATTGACCACCCGGGTAACCCACTTTTGAGTGCTCCATTTCCCGGTTTTCTTCTCGCTGATCCAACAATCCTTCTTCCCGGGGAAAGTCCTGATGGTTTTTGGCATCTGTTCGCGAACACTCTCACCGGGATTCACCACTTCGCCGGAGAAGATGGAATCCACTGGCGCCGCATCGGCAAGCTCTTCCCGGGAATAAGACCCTTTATTTTCAAAGAAAAAGAAAACTATTATCTTTTCTACGAGCAATCCCTGGTTCCCGTGATCAACTCACGAATCGTTATGCGTTCCACAAAGGATTTGAAAAAGTGGAGCAAGCCACGGGTTATTCTTGTGCCATCGCTTGATTGGGAACGGGGCGGTTTCCTCCTAAGAACCTGCGGCAATCCATGCGTTGTCCGTGATCAGAAAATTGGCCTGTTCCGGCTCTACTACAGCGCCAACCTCGTGTTCCTCCCAGACATTGGTTTTTGTGAACCCTTGTTTATAGGCATGGCTGAATCACCAAAACTTGAGGGTCCTTACATAAAAAGAGAAGAGCCCTTAATTTCACCCTCAAAGGAAAACCCCTACAGAAACAGAGGCGCCGGTGCAATCAAGGTAATGTTTGACGAAAAACAAAAAACTTACTACGGATTCAACAACGGAATCTATACCGACAAAAACGGAAAGTCCCGGTCCGCGATAATTCTTCTCTCGTCGACCGATGGGGTAACTTGGAACGAGTTGCTTCCCAGTCCTGTAATACGACCAGAAGGAAATGGCTGGAAGAAGGCTCTTGTCTATCAGCTTGATGTCAAAAAAGTCGGGGACGAAATTTGGATATGGTATAACGCACGCTCGCAATGGAGGTTCGGCATAGAAAGAATCGGCCTTGCAATTTCAGGGGCTCCCTCAAGTCGGAGAGGCCTAAGTCAGGCTCAGGCCAATAAACCACCTTTGAAGTTCCCTTAACATTCATCTTCAATCAAAAGCAGGGAGGGCTCACATTCTGAAAACATGGAGATATTCTCTGCGCCTCTCGCCGAACTCGGGCACGATCGAGACTGAATCGCTGATTCACTTTTCTCGCTGCTTGAAAACACCACAAGGACGATTACAAGCGCTGCTATGAGGATAAGTACCAGAGCGATGATAAGCACCATCTTCCATGTGAACGCTTTTCTCTGTTCAGGGAGCGGCGCGGTAGGAAGCGGTGGCTCATCCACGCCAGGTACCACATCTGGGACCTTTATCCAGGATATGTCCTTTCCGCAGTTCTCACAATTATCGGCATGTGCATCATTCCTGAACCCACAGTAAGCGCATATTTTCTTTGGAAGGTGTTTCTTGCCGTAAAACTCTTCACCTGTCGGGGTAAAATCCTTCTCTTCCACGAAACATCCCCTCCAAAATCAAAATCCTGTTGAATCCGAAAATAGAACTCAACTCTCATATTATAAACATAATAAACGCCCTCGTTATCTTGCTGAATATATCAATGAGTCCCCGCATAAATCTCTTCAACGGGACCCCCAAATTCTTTCAAACAAAACTCCATAAGATTTAATGAATGCGATGCTATCATGCGCTACCCTGCTCGGGTTTCTCTTTTCCCTAATACCCCATCTCAACCCTCACGTGGTGAACTTTTCCGTCAGAAACAGGAGGGATTATTTTTCCTTCCACAGTTTTCCCATCGAGAGTAAGATTTTTCACGCCTTTTGACATGCCCTTTGGTTTGTCTATTTCAATCTCGTATGTAGAGCCCCGGAACGACCGCCTCAAGGTCAGCGCCTCCCACTCGGTTGGTAGGCACGGGTCTATCAAGAGCCCTTCATAGGTTGGTCTTACTCCAAGAATCCAGCCCCAGAAAACATGCCATTGCCATGCCGCTCCACCTGTGAACCAGGAATGAGACCCCTCGCCGAAATATGGCGACTCAGGCCCAATGATGTACTCTGCGTAAACGTAAGGCTCGCTCGAGTATGAATCTCCATCCTCTTCATATCTCACGTTCGGAAGAACTGAGCGGAATGACTTCATTGCGGTATTCCCGTCGCCAAGAATTGCCCATGCCATGGTAGCCCATGCGGTAGCGTGAACAAAAATCGAGGCGTTCTCCTTTGTTCCGACCGCAAATCTCGTGATTATTCCTATGCTATCATCGGGTTCCTTCCAGCCTGTAAGGAAAAGGGCGCACCCCTTTTCGGTCAGCAAATGTTCCCTCACCTCATTCATTGCGATCGCCGCTTTTTCTCTATCAAGTCCCGATATTACCGCCCAGCTTTGTGGATTGACGAAAATTTCGGCAACAGGACTGTTCTTTGAGCCTATTTTTTCTCCCGAATCACTGCTTCCCCTGAGGAACCAGCTTCCATCCCAGGCATGCTTCTCGAGCGCGTTTCTTAGCGAGCGCGCTATATTCGCGACAGTCCTCACGCCTGGAAGCCCCCTAACAAGGGAAGCAAGCATCAGGTACTCGTTACACAGATAAAGTAGCTGCTCGCTCGCCATTACCGATTCGCCCTTTCCAAGCCTACCGGTGTAGTTCATGGCGTCGTTCCAGTCCCCACGCTCCATGAGAATCAGATTCCTTTTGCTCCGCCTTCCCCAGACGTTTTCGATAATCCTATAAATGACCTCCGAAAGAGTCATCTCCACTCCGCCTTGAGTTGAAACGAGCTCATCCAGGAGATCTACATCCCCGCTTTCTTTGAGGTAGAAAAAAATCGAGATTGGAAGCCACATTGCCACATCTATGTTCCCGGGCGTTCCGGAGGGAAGCGCAAGGTCATGAATGTAGCCCCGGTCAACACTTCCATCGGGTCGTACGAGCCCAACATGCCAAAGTATTCTTTCCCAAGCGTCATCCTGGAATCGAGGAAGGGCTCCA
>JAQUKT010000006.1 GCA_028718945.1 Actinomycetota bacterium
CGTACCACCCGTGGTTGCTTTCCAGCTCATACCTGGTCTCAAGCTCGACAAGAGGCAGGCGGTTGGGTGAGTCCCCGTATACCTTGTTGGTGGAAGTGAAGATGAACACGGCCTCGGGACAGAAACGGCGAAAATTCTCCAGGGTCACCAGAGTTCCGAGGGCGTTAACCGAAAAATCCATGTAAGGATTCGAGGCTGCCCAGTCGTGTGAAGGTTGTGCTGCGGCATGTATCACCAGGTCAGTGTCGTCGCCGTACCGCTCGAACACCTTTCTCATTTCTTCATCGTCACGGATATCTATGTTCTCGTGACGATATCCGGAGAGCTCCTTCTCCAGCTTTTTTCTGTTCCACTCGGTGCAGGCGTCTTCCCCGAAGAACAGCTTTCTCAGATTGTTGTCGATTCCCACGACCTCATGGCCCCTGTCGCAGAAGAATCTGGCCGCCTCCGAACCTATCAGGCCTGCCGAGCCGGTAATGATTGCAGTCGGCAATCAAGCCTTCCTTCTCAATGTTCTGATATTGTTGACTTAGTCACATTCCGGACAATTTCAAGGTCCGCATACTCAGCACGCGTTTGTGTATTTTAACACATACACACGCCCGATGATTTTTAGCGCAACCAAAAATCGCTTCAAAACTTTACCCATGAAAGCACATGCAAAAGAAAAACTCCGCCTCGGCTCCTTGGGAGGGTCTCATTTCCTATTGACCCGGGAGGACGGCCGCTACTTATCCCACCCATATGCCATTCCGTGTAAATCGGGAAATCCTTTCCGCCAGTGAGTTAGACTACGGCTTCCATTTATCAGATCCGCCATAATGCGAAAAACATGATTTTCATCTCAAAAAAAACAAACTTTTCTGTTCACCGCAGCCCTCATAAATGATAACCTATCCAGCAACTCATCTGAATAGAGGGAGGTTTAGGTGAGAATCATTCCAATTATTGAAAAATTCAAGGGAACTCTCTTAGGGTGCGCCTGCGGTGATGCGCTTGGCGCGCCGGTTGAGGGAATGCCGGTAACCGTGATTCGAGAGAAATACGGAAAGATAACTGACTTCATGGACAGCCGCTTTGGTGCCGGGAAGATCACAGATGATACCCAGATGACAGTAGCTCTTGCACAGTCGATAATCGAATTCGGAAGGTTCGAAAGGGACCATGCTGCATACAAATTCGCCAAATGGATGGAGAACTCAGACAAGGGAATAAAAGAAGCACGTGGGGCAGGGCTTGCCTGCGCAACCGCTACAAGAAGGCTCTATCAGGGAGGCGACCCCGATTCATGTGGAGTTTTTTCCGCAGGATGCGGCGCGGCAATGCGCACAAGCCCAGTTGGACTGCGGTACTTCTTCGATGCATCCCAGCTTAGAAAAGCAACCTTTCTGCAGGCGATGATAACCCACACCGATCCTCAAGCGATTGCAGGTTCACTCGCCGTGGCATTTGCTGTCGCCTGTGGGATAAATGACCTCCACACACTCGATAGAACCGAATTTCTCTCGAGTGTTTCCAGTTTTATCAGAGGAGCGGACGAAAAAATGGCAGAGAAGATTTCGGGTGTTTCAGACTACGTTGATTCATCTCCCGATGAAGGTTTCGGATATACAGGAAATGGCGGATATGTTTTTGAGACTGTCCCGGCTGCCATCTACGCTTTTATCAGAACTCCCTATGATTTCGAAGAGACTCTTGTCACTGCAGTAAATGCAGGCGGTGACACGGATTCAATCGGAGCAATCGCAGGAGCAATAGCCGGAGCATTCAACGGGATCCGTGCAATTCCGGAAAGATGGAAAGAAAAAGTAGAAGGAGAGTCGTATCTTGAAGAACTTGCTGAAAAACTCTTTACGCTGACGCCGGCATATACGTTCAAGATGAGGACCCTTATCTGACAAAACCGGGCGGGGATTTCCCATATGGGTTTCAACCTCCCGTGAGTGAGAACCAACAAGAATTAGCAGTAACTCATAGACTAACTTAGAACTCAACGCCCATAGGTGCGTTCCCCGGCTCTTTGCAATTTTTCAAGAGGTTCTCATATAGAGTCTTTTTGAACCTCTCATAGAAAACATGGAAATAACGCTGCTTTGCGCAAGGAGACTATCGAAGAAGGGGTCTGACGTTTGATTTTGTTGTTGAAGATAAGCAGTTGCCAATAGTTTACGACAACTAAATCGAAGGTCAGACACCTCTCTTTCCTAAATCTTTCCTAAACCGAAGGAACTCATTTCCATTGGAAACCCCTAACAAAGCAACCGCGTCGCCAGCAGAACGCCGATGATTCAAAACTATTGCTGGATTGAAAGAAGCACGTCCAAAACCTCGGCCCAGCCAAGTCCCATTTTCTCCTCAGTCACAAATATATTTTCTGTCTCGTCAACAACTCGAGCAAGATGAGGATTGCTTTCAAGTCCATTTCTCACAAGGAAAAAGGCGCCAACTACATCCGCAAACGGAAGATCCGCTTCAGCATCTCCAACAGCAACCGTTTCCTCTTTCTTTATCGTCCTATATTCCCGGTCCCTCAAAACCGCTTGCTCCTTGGATACTCCTTTCGGCACAATGTGATAGGCGCGAGTTTCCCGAGTGTCCAGGGAAGGGCTCTTCCGCGCTATGACACCGTTGTCAATGATGTCAAACTGGCTAAACCCATTCTCCTCGAGAAGTTTTTTTGCCTCCTTTACATCAACATATCCGCGCATGAGAGGTGTGCAGTCTCGCTCTTCAGACCAGGGGGTATGCATCTCAAGTTTTCTCTGATATCTATCAAGCAAGAAATCTACAACCCCGGTTGAGATTATGTAGTCGTAAACAGAGCCAGAGGGTACCTCGAGTTCCCCTATGTTCACCAGAACATTTGCGCCGAGGTCATAGATTATCTCTGTTCCAAGTTCAGCAACATAATTCCTGCAACCCAATATTCTTGCTGTTTCCCTCAACTGCGAACGATGCCTTCCTGAAACAAGCATAATATCAACATTTCTCGAAAGGGCATTCAAAAGCGCGAGGGCGGGTTTGATAGTGAGCCCAAAATCCGCATCACGAAAGAAACAGCCCACTGGACCAAGCATGGTTCCATCAAGATCGGAATAAACAACCTTTACTGGCATGAGATTTTGACGAATCCACTCGATGTTATTCCTTAAACTATTTCTGCTTGCCACCCGCTCTACATATTCAAAATCCTGTCTCATTCGAACTCAGTCGCCTTCTGCTTGCATTCGCGCACTCTCAAGATTCCGCCGATAAGAAAAAGAATTCCGCCAGACAGAAAAACCCAGAATCCCAATGCGACCCCGACATCGAGACTTTCTTTCATCACGCTTTCAACAAAACTGGAAATGGATTCTCCTAAAACCGGGATGCTCCTTGCAAGACCAACAATATCCCCGATGATCGCGTTTATCTTCTTCCAGGCTCCAATGTAGAAAACAACGTTGAAGACAAGGCAGTAAACACCAGCCGCTGATGTGAGGTAACCTCTTGTCTGGACGAACCAGATTCCGCAGATTACCGCGACAATTACCGCGACCATCGTCCATGCCCATGGGCTCTCAAAAAGACCAAAGTCTTCCGATGCAACTTTCCTCCCAAAGGCGGAAAAAGAAATGTTTATCCATGGAAGGGCAAAGATTGCCACTGAAGAAACGATTAGACCTGCAAACGCAATCCAGTCGGCAAAAATACTAAATGGATGTGGGAAATCAGAATCGAGAGGAGCGAGGGGAGATTTTAGTAAGCCAAGAAACTTGGAACCGCTAACTCTTCCCTTCAAGTCTCCTCCTCATGTTTCTATATTCAGGAATCTCCATCAACGGGGGCCTCTCAATCACGTCGATTTTGACCTCTTCTATCGATGGCTCTCTCCCAGTGTAAACCATAGCGTTGTACTCAGAATGAAGAGGGCTTTCCAATTTCACTTTCCCTTCATCGCTAAGCCTCCTTAGAAAAGCTTTCATAATTCCAAATGACATCCGCCCAAGTGCTTCGATGCTCTGATTGAAATGCTCCCTCGTGTCCATATTGACCTGGGCAATGCAGTTCAGCCCAAACTTTTTGTATATATCAATGAGAAGCCCTATCTCGACTCCATACCCGCTGAAAAATGGCACGCTCTCGAGAATCTCACGCCTACCCGCATACTCACCAGAAAGTGGCTGTACGATCCCGCAAAGCTCAGGATAGAAAAGGCTCAAAAGTGGCCTTACAACGCACTCGGTAATCCTCCCACCACCAGTCTCGTAAAGAACACCCCCCTCCCTCAACGGTCTTCTGTAGAAAGCCTTTACATATCCAATTTCGGGCTCAGAAAGAAGTGGTCCAACAAGACCGTAAACGAAACGCGAATGAAAATTTCTGATATCCGAGTCAATCCAGCAAACTATATCTCCTTCGAGAGCATAGAGGCTCTTCCACAAAGCCTCGCCTTTGCCGGAAGCCGTCGGCATACCGGGTAATATCTCATCATCGAAGATGACCCTTGCGCCTTCACGACGTGCAATCTCGACGGTACTATCAGAACTGCGAGAATCCACAATCGCAAGTTCATCAACAAGCGGAACTTTCTCGATCAGCACTTCCCGAATAGCCGCAAGAATCTGACCGACGGTCTCCTCCTCGTTAAGAGTTGGGAGACAAACACTTATCCTCAAGCCCTGTCTTTCCTTTTCCCTCAAAAGATCCTGAAAGCACTCGAAATCCTCGTGTTTGAACGTTCTTTTCCTGAGCCAGTTTTCCCCTTCTATTTCAAACTCCTCTCAAACCTACGCCACGCCCTTATTCTACATAGAAAACCATGTTGACTGCCAACAGACATTCTCAACAGCATGCCAAGCGGCATCACGAATCCATCTTTCACGGGAAGGTTTACAGCAAAATGTGTCATTGCAAGACCTGACCCCATTAGCCATTAGCCACATTGCAAGACCTGGCCCCATTAGCCATAATCTAAATAATGGAACCCAACAAAGAACTGGTTGAAAAGGCAAAAAGTGGTGATGAGGAGGCATTTAGTCTCCTCTTTGAGCAGTACAAAGATAGAATCTATTCGCTCTGTTTGAGAATGACCGGCAACCGCGAGGACGCCGGCGATATGTGTCAGGAAACATTCATCAAAGCTTTCAAGAGCATAGAAAAATTCCGGAGTCATTCGAGTTTCTCAACCTGGATTTATAGAATCGCGATAAATCATACAAAAGATTTCATCCGCTCGAAAGCAAGAAAAAGAGGTTCGCCAGTGCATGCTTTATCGGAATCACGCTTGTTGATAGATGAGGCAAATATTAGCCCTCAGGAGCATGCATTGAAAACAGAAAGAGTCAAGATTGTTCAGCAAGCGCTTCTCGAACTTCCAGAAAACATGAGGACCCCACTCATTCTATTTGAAATCGAAAATCTCGAATACCGCGAGATCTCGCGAATCCTTCGCCTGCCCGTGGGAACCGTTAAATCGAGAATATTCAGGGCAAAGATTGCCCTTGGCGAAATACTCGAGCCATTGAGGGAACATCTCGAATAAGAAAAGCGTCTAAGCATAAAAGGAGATGCCATGAATTGCAGAAAAGCAAGAAGGCTCCTCGTTGATTTCGAGAAAAAGAAACTCAAGGGCAAGACAGAGGATGACTTGCTCTTGCACATAAAAGATTGCCAGCGTTGTATGTCACTATGCCGCAAGTTAGAAACCTCGAGTCTGGCGCTATCGGAAGTGACAAGTGAAAAAATCCCCGAAGGAACTGCCGCGAATATCCTCGAGGCAATTCAAGAAAGAAAAGGAAACGAAACCCGTGAGAAACACAAAAGACCTTTCCTCTCTTTGAAAAACCTGACAACAGCCGGCGCGGTCGCGATTCTGGTCGCAGTAGCGATCGTAGCAGGCATCAGCCTCATGGAAAAGCCAGCAGAAAAGGCATCCTTTTCAACTCAAGAAGAAAAAAGCACAAAACAGGGGAAAGTTCCATCCAAATATGCTGAAGAAGAGGCGCCGCGTTCGCACGACTTTGTTTCAACTCCGGGTTCTACCGAAAAGATTTTCGAGCCTCTTGTGAAAATAACCGACAATAACTATAACAAAGACACACTTCGTGAGTTTTTCGATAAGTCGGCATTAAGGAAAGAAATTGCCAAGAGATTCACAGTCGCATCTGCAATAACACTGAGAGCAAACTTCGAGCAGGAAATCATCGACAAATTCCTCGATATTCAAAGTGAAGGAAACCCGAAAGACATCGCATCACAGGCTGCCCTAACTCAGGTCATCATGTCTTATCTGATATCAGGAGAGCCCGTCCAGTTACCAGTATATCTCGAGTATGCAAAATTCAATGGGGAAAATGCGGTTATCATTGGCCTTGCAGGGCCACGTTTCGGCTCTAAATCGAATAGACTCAAGCGCTTTGATGTCTGGGTTCTGGCACCGCAACGTTTCCTGACAAACCGGGATTCGAGTATCATGTTTTTCCTTCAATTCATCGAAAAATAATGGGAAGAATCTATGCTATCTACACAAAACAGCCCGCAATCCGAAACTAACCAACAGCATCTCCGGGCACTTTTCTCTTGATCCAGGAAATCCAGCTTGCAATGCCATCCCCTGTTCTGCAAGAAAGCTCAAATATCTCTACGTCCGGATTCATTTTCATCACCACTGATTTCATTTTTGCCATATCAAAATCTGTATTCGGCAAGAGGTCGGTTTTGTTCACAATCAGAACATCGCTCTCGGTGAACATCAGGGGATACTTGAGCGGTTTATCATCCCCTTCAGCCACGGAAAGGATCATTACTCTCAAATCCTCGCCAAGCTTGAACTCTGCGGGGCAAACGAGATTCCCGACATTCTCGATGATGATGAAATCAATTGTATCGAGATTCATCTTTTGGAGTGCCGTGTTTACTTGCTTCGCTTCGAGATGACAGGAACCGCCTGTATTTATCTGGATTGCGCCCGCCCCGGTCCTGGCAATCCTTTCAGAATCTATCTTTCCGGTTATGTCCCCTTCTATTACGGCAATCCTCGAGTTTTCTGGTAAACCTTCAAGCGTGCGAAGAATAAATGAGGTTTTACCGGCACCCGGACCCGACATGAGGTTCATCATGAAGATTCCCTTTTCGCCGAGAAGTTTCCTATTCTCTCCAGCAATTATTTCATTTGCATCGAACACTCCCTCGAGTACTTCGACTTCCATCTCTCCTCCTACTCGATCTCTATTGACTCAACCCTGAATTCCCTGCCAGAAACTATTTCAGTTTCAAGAGAGCCACAATCGGGGCAGGTGAAATCATATTCGATGACTTTGAATTCTTTTCCGCAAACCGAACACCTCGCAATGAGAGGTTTTCGCTCAAAGTTCAACTCGGCACCCTGGGCAATGGTTCCTTTGCTCAAGATTTCAAAATAGAACTTCACCGGTTCTTCCATTATCGTGCTCATCTCACCAAGGACGAGATTTATGCTCGTAACTTTCTCTGCCCTGTTTCCTTCTGCATGCTTGAGTACTACCCCAACCATACTCTCAACAACCGAAAGCTCGTGCAATAATAACCACGCTCCACAAGATCAGATTCGCTTTTCAGCAATCACAAAGAACACAGGTAGAAATCATGACTCACGTTTGTTTTCTTCAGGTTAACGCAAACAAAAGAAGTATTCCAGTGGAAACCGAAAGGCAATAAATCGAGAATGGGATAAGACTCCTCGATGACAAATATCTCAAAAGAAAGCGAATGGTGAAAAATCCAGTGATTGCTGACGCCGAAAAGCCCGTAAGCATTACAAGGGCTTGAGAAAGGGGAATTCCCCTTCCGACAATCTTGACTACCTCGAAAAAACCTGCCCCCGCAGTAATGGGCGCCGCCATCATGAATGAAAACTTTGCGGCCGCTTCCCTTTCAAGACCTGAAACCATTCCGGCAGAAATTGTAATCCCCGACCGCGAAAGCCCAGGCAAAAGCGACAGAACCTGACAAAATCCAATAGATAGAGAATCCCGCATCTTTATGCTGGAAAAAGCCCGCTTCTCTCCTTTCAGAAATTCCGTGAAAAACATAACGAGACCAACGGCGCCAAGACACCACGCCACACTAACAGGATTCCTCATGTGAGATGACAGAAATCCTTCGAGAAGGGCTCCCGCAAAAGCAGCAGGAATGGTGGCAACAATGATGAACCAAGCAAGTCTTTCTTCCCGCTCCCATGAGCGCGGCTTCTTCTTTATGCTCGAGATGAAGCCACGTATTACTCTTATCCACTCACTTCTGAAAAACAGAATTATCGCGAGAAGCGTTCCGATATGAACCGAAACATCGAAAAAAAGACCCTGGTCCTCCCAGCCGAGAATCTTTGGAATGAGGATGAGATGACCGCTCGAACTTACGGGAACGAACTCAGTAAGCCCCTGAACGACCCCTAAGAAAATTGCGCGCAATACGTGTGACACAATACCTCAAACCCGCTACGCCTCTTTTTGCATCTCTTCCTTGAACGTCTTGTATTGGTAGAGCGAAGCCAAGGCCTTTGCGCTTCTTTCCGGAGAAGGATAGATCACGACCTCGCTCTGACTCGCGAGCATCGGCGTCGTTGCTCCCGAAGTCGGGAAGGATACGGCAAGGATTGGCTTCCCGGTTTTCTCCATAAGACTGATTACCTCATTGCGATACGCGGTTTCGGTCTCTGTGATCGACTCGAGAAATTCATCGTTCGCCATTTTTGAAATCATCTTGTCTCTTTCAACGTCGCTCAGAACCGAGTCTTCCATTACGAATGACTGAAAGGAGGAAGTCGCTCCCATCGTTCCAAGGCTAACAACTGCGTCAACAGTCTCGCAGCGTGAAATAAGTTCAACGCACTTGAAATGCTTCGAAATATCGAGAGTTCCAACGAGGTCAACAGGATTGCCCCTGCTCCAGTAAGGGGGAAGAATTTGGTCCAGTTCTCTCAAAACTTCCTCTGGGAACCGCGCAAGTTCAAGCCCGTGCCGGGCAAGGGCATCAGTAGCCACAACTCCCCATCCTCCACCCCATGTAAGCACCCCAACTCGTTTGCCCTTTGGGAGTGGCAAAGCAGCGAAAGCCTTTGCAATATCCAACATCTCTTCCGTATCAGCAGCCTCTATTATCCCCGTCTGCTTCATAACTCCCCTGAAAATTGTCTCGTCCGCCGCCATTGCCGCTGAGTGAGAGCGGGCTGCGCGGGCCCCGGCTTCGGTCTTCCCCGCCTTCATTACAATAACCGGTTTGACTTTTGAAGCCTCGCGAGCAACAGAGACAAAACGCCTGGCCTGCCTCAAGCCTTCAATGTATAGAAGAATTACCTCGGTCGAGGGGTCATGCGTAAAATACTCAAGATAGTCAGTGCAGGTAAGGTCTGCCTCATTTCCAATGCACACGAATCTCGAAAAACCAACACCAAGTGCCCTGCCAAGTGAAAGCATCTGGGTACCGAGGTTTCCACTCTGCGCGGCAAATCCAATCTTTCCGCGGACCGGCCTGACCGGTGGCATCAGAGCGTGAAGAGAACACGAGGAAGAGTAAACGCCCATTGTGTTTGGTCCAACAAGTCTCATCCCGGAACCCTTGACCAAATCAACTATCTCTCGCTCGAGTTTAGCGCCCTCTTCATCCGTCTCGCTGAACCCCCCGGAGATTACGATACAACTTCTTACACGAGCCTCTATACATTCCCGAAGAGCCTCGATAACCGAAGGCGCCGGGATCGTTATCAGGGCAAGGTCAACCTGCTCGGGAATTTCCTTTATTGACCTTTTGACCTCCCTTTCAAGGATGACTTCTTCGCGTGGATTCACCGGATAAACTTTACCGGTAAATCCTCCGGTAACTATGTTTGCGGCGATTATGTATCCCCACTTCATCTTGTTGTTGCTTGCACCTATTACTGCAATCGTTCCGGGGTTGAACAAAAAATCAAGCTGTTTCTTTATTCCAGAATCCACCTTTACCTCCACTTTCTCTCAACGAACATGCCCGAGGTTAAATTCTTCCTCGAATGTTCTTAAGGTCTTTGTATTTTCTGCGCAGACCGGCGACTAACCACACTGCCTCCCAGACGATATCTTTGCTCATCTTCGACTGACCAACCCTTCTGTCAGTAAAAACTATGGGGAGTTCAAATACATCGAACCCCATTGCCACACAGACATAAGCCAATTCAACCTGAAAGGCATATCCGCGCGCGGCCATCCTCGAGAAATCAATCGCCTCGAGCACCTCTCTCCGGTAGCACCTGTATCCACTTGTGCAGTCCCTTATTTTAAGGCCGGTCATAAGCCTTGAATAAGCGCTTCCGCCTCGACTTATGAGTCGCCTCGTAATACCCCAGTTCTCTATCCCCCCACCTTCAACATATCTTGAACCTATCACAACATCATGTTCTCCTATGGCAGACAAAAACTGGGGTATGTATCGAGGGTCATGCGAAAAATCCGCATCCATCTCGAAAACGACATCAGCGCCCATCCTCAGAGCCTCAGCAAAACCGTACTTATATGCCGGTCCGAGACCCATCTTTTTTGCACGATGCCTCACCTGAACCTGGGGCAACTCAGCAGAAAGTCTATCTGCTATTTCGCCCGTCCCGTCAGGAGAATTGTCATCCACAATCAAAATAGATACTCCGCATTCAAGATTCAATAGCTCATGAACGAGCCTCTCGATGTTCTCTCTCTCGTTATATGTTGGAATCACAATCACGGGTAACAATTGTCATCACCTAATTACGACGCTGGTAAAAGATATTTTATTAGCAAACCATAGTCAAGAAGCCTGGCGTCGCTCCTTCCACCCATACTTCCCCACAAGAGGAACAAAAACACAAGAACCCTCTTCACTAACAATCGGCTTCCCTTTTTGTTTTTCTACAACAGTGAGCATTTGAATCGTCGAGGGACCAACTGGAATCACAAGTCTTGCACCTTCCGAAAGCTGCTCAACAAGGCATGGTGGAACCTCAGGGGCACCCGCAGTCACAATTATTCCATCATAAGGAGCATGCTCCGGGAGTCCGGCGCTTCCATCACCAGTGACAACTTCAACATTTTGAATTACGAGCTCTTCAAGAACTCTCCTTGCCAGATTTGAAAGCGCTTCGATTCGCTCAATGGTATATACGGAACGGGCAAGCTTCGAAAGAATGGCTGCCTGATAACCGCTTCCGGTTCCTATTTCAAGAACCTTTTCATCACCATGAAGATCAAGAAGTTCGGTCATCCATGCAACCATGTATGGTTGTGAAATTGTTTGACCCTCGAGTATTGGAAGCGGTGTGTCATCATAAGCTCTATCAATGAATTCCGGGAGAACAAATCTATGCCTTGGAATCTCAAGCATCGCTTCGAGTACCCTCTTATCTCTAATTCCTCTGCTTTTTATTTGCTCTTTCACCATTCGAGACCTGAGTTCTTTTAAGCGTATTTCCTCGGGTGACTCATCATTGGACACTTCCAAAACAACCCCTCGACTCAATTAAAAAAACAAAGCGGACAATGAGTCCGCCTCAATCCGTTTTTCAGCAAATCATGCGATAAATTTGAGAATCAATCACGTAGGTCTTCAGTGCTTTTGAACATCTTGAATATCTTGGTGAGACCAGTAATTCTGAAAATTCGAAGGATGTTCTCCTGTTTGCAAATGATCCCCATCTCACCATCGTGCTGCTTTACCCTTTTCAGTCCACCAACAAGAACACCCAGTCCAGTGCTATCGAGGAAATCAACCTCGTCCAGGTCAACAGCCACCTTGTACCGGCCCCTTTCGACTGAGTCCACTATAGTCTCCCGAAGCGATGGTGCGGTATAAATGTCAACCTCGCCCTTCAACTTGATTACCGTGTACTCACCAACATCTCTTGTTGATACTTCGAGTTCCAAATTCTTCCTCCGTTTGTATCGTCTATCTCAACGCGCACGAGAAAAGTTTTGGCTCATGCTTTCTTTGGTCTCTTGACAGTGGCTCCACAATGAGGGCATTTGACCTCGCTCTTGCCAGCGTCAAGTGTTACCCGGTTCCCACAACCATGACACCGTATCCGTAGAATCTCCTCGCCAAATTTCTCGTGTCCGTGCGGCCCTCTTACCATCGTTGCGCCTCCAACCCGACGATTCTTACATTTTAGCCCGAACCACTGCGCTCTATACCATGCGCCAGTACCCGCTGCCATTGATTTTAATAATTATAACTCAAATTGACAAAATTTGACACCATCAATAGTTCTATTCGGTCAAATCTTTCCATAAATCAACTCTCTCGCAAGCAAATCAAGCGGTTTTACTTTACGCGAAACAGTATCCACCTCCCATGAAACCCAGTCTGCTTCCCTTCCAACCTCATAGACAAATGAGACCTTGAAAATATTTTTCCGCGTTTCCTCAGCACCCCACTTCGGCCTGAAACCACCTTGAACGATTTTCACCCCTCTGTCCTCGATAAAACCTTCTATGCCCTCGCCAATAGTCATATCCGTCCCGTGAATTGCAAGACACTTCACTAATTCAATTGCGCGATTTGCCCGCCTGGAAAATTGGTACCATCCAAAAAACGAAACCAGAAACAAGCACAAAACCGCAATTAGAAGTAAAGCAACTCTTCCTTTTTTTCCTCTCTTTTTCTCTAAGTGATTCAAATTTTCTTGCCGACCTTGATTCTCAACATTTTGTTGCCCGGTAAAAGAACAACACACCGCTTCGCACTACATCAACCACGTTTCAGGGTTTCCCGGTGAGCTTCAACAAGATTATAACGGTTATGACGGGAAACTATCCTGACGCTTGGTGCAGAAACCTGTTTCCTTGAACCTAAGATTCAATCGAGTAGAATACAATGAAGTAGTACTGAGGGGCCGTGGTCCAATGGGAAGATGCGTCCTTCGCGCGGACGAGACGGGGGTTCGACTCCCCCCGGCTCCACCATACGAGTAGCTACAATTTTTCTTCAATCCCTTCAGAGATGAATCATCATGCGCCGCTAAGCCTTTCTGATGAACAAGGCAAATCAAAAGCAGTCATCCTTGAAGAAACCCTCTCGCAAATTGAGAAAATCAGAAAGAAAAACGAGGAATTTACAAAACTTTAGCTATGAATTATAGTTCTTGAAACACATGAGAAACTAAAAAAAGAAAGATAAGGAGCGCTCATGCGGAAAAATATTACATTTGCAAATATTGTTGATCGCGCCGCTAAGGCTCATGGTGATCGCATTTGCACGTACCGTGACGAACCCGTGCGGTACAGACTCCTCGGACCTGAGAACGACGGTACAAGCGTCACCTTCAAAGAGACATTGGAGGCTACGTGCCGCATTGCCGACGGCCTCAAGAGAAAATTGGGAGTAAAGTGCGGCGACCGAATAGCAGTGCTTCTTACAAATGTTCCTGAATTTCCGCTCATTGCCCAGGCTGCAGCGCGCCTCGGCGCAATAACTGTACCCTACAACTACATGCTCAAAGCCCGGGAAATTACGAAGCTAATAAACGACTGCGGAGCGCGGGTTCTTTTGACCGAACCACAATTGTTCAACATGAACATAAAAGAAAAATCTAACGTCCCGGAAGTTGAGCACTGGCTGATGGTCGGTCCTGAAGAACAGGTTCCGGAAGATTTCATGTCTCTCGATGAACTTGCTGATGGGATGAACAGCTACATTGAGCCTTATCCCCTTGATCCCGATGATATCGTAGCAATCTTCTATACATCGGGGACAACCGGTTTCCCGAAGGGAGCAATGCTGACCAGTGGAAATATGCTTGCTACTACACGTCTTTCTGTTCGTCTCTTAAGAATCGGCAAGAAGGACTTTGGAGTTACAGCGCTTCCCATGGCACACATTTTCGGATTCAACACCACAATCGTTGGTGGCCTTTACTCGGGATCTTCAGGAATTCTTCTGCGCTTTTTTGACCCCGAAAAAGTGCTTCACTCAATAGAAAAATACCGCGCAACCACTTTCATGGGTGTCCCGGCGATGTACAATATGCTGCTTCTTGCCCACCCCGAGAAATATAACCTGTCAAGCATACGATACTGGATATCCGGAGCAGACGCAATGCCCGTAGAGCATATAAAAATCTTCGAAGCCCTCGGAGGGAAATTTATCGAGGGTTACGGGCTCGTTGAAACTTCACCAATAGTTTCAGTGAATCCGCCTTTCATGAGAAAACCCGGTTCAATCGGTATTCCTGTCCCGGGCGTGAAAGTAAGGATCATGAGCGAAGACGGTAAATTACTACGGCGCGGCAAGGTAGGAGAGATCGTCGTGCGAGGACCAAATGTAATGAAGGGATACTGGAATGAGGAGGAAGGCACCAGAGAAGCGTTCAAATACGGGTGGTTTCATACCGGTGATATGGGATATCGAGACAAACTCGGGTTCATATACTTTGTTGACCGCGAAAAAGATGTCGTAAAAACTGGCGGATATAGCGTGTTCTCCTGCGAAATCGAAGAGGAAATACTCGAGAATCCCAAGGTGTTCAAAGTTGCAGTAGTCGGCGTATCACACCCCACAAAGGGGCAGGTTCCGTACGCAGTCATTCAATTGAAGGAGGGCGAAAAAGCAACGGAAGAAGAACTGCTGGACTGGATAAAAAAGCATATAGCGGCATACAAAGCCCCCAGAAAAGTGAAAATAATTGATGAGATGCCACTTACCATGACATTGAAAGTTCTAAAAAGAGAGCTACGGAAAAAACTTGAGGCAGAAGAAGGCATCAAAGAGGCGCAAACCCCGACCTAAAAGGAGGATTGGCAAATGGTTTCATTTAGCCCGAGTGAAGAGCAGGCGATGATCAAGGAGACCATCGCAAGTTTCGCAACTGACCAGATTGAGCCGCTGGCAAGGGAGTGTGATGAAGCCGGTGAAGTCAAGGAGGAGCTGATCAAAACAGGCTGGGAACTTGAAATAATTCCCTCATCTCTCCCCGAAGAGTACGGCGGCTTCGGCGAAAGCCCTTCCGCGGTCACCGGTTGCATAGCATTCGAAGAACTCGCCCATGGTGATCTTTCTACAGCAATGCATGTCCTCTCTGCCACAACCCCGGCATACGCGCTTTTTCTGTATGGAACAGACGAGCAAAAAAAACAACACCTTCCAGCTTTCTGCGGTGAGGAATTCAAAGCTGCCGCAACTGCCATTGTAGAGCCGCGGTACTTCTTTGATGCGTCTTCGCTTTCAACAACGGCAACGCGCGATGGTGAGGAGTATGTAATCAAAGGAGAAAAATGCTTCGTCCCGTTAGCACCAGAATCAGAACACATTCTCGTTTTTGCCACAACCAACCCTGGAGCTGGATTTGCAAGCGTTGATGCATTCCTCGTGCCCAAGGACGCCGAGAATCTCGTCATAGGAGAACGCGAGAAAAATATGGGGATGAAAGCACTTGCAACATACGAGGTGTCTTTGAACGATGTTCGGGTTCCCTTGAGTTCAAAAATCGGTGAGGAAGCGGGAATTGACTACCTGAAGCTCCTTTCGCGCTCAAGGCTCGCACTGGCTTCACTTGCCCTCGGGATGATGAGGAAAGCAGCGGAGAATTCACGCGATTACGCAAAAGAGCGAATTGCATTCGGGGAGCCCATTGGCTCAAGACAGACAATCGCTTTCATGATTGCTGAGATGTTCATAGAAGTTGATGCGACAAGAATGCTTATATGGGAAGCAGCATGGAAATGCGACCGTGGAGAAGAATTTGCCAAGGATGCTGCTCTTGCCAAGAACTACGCTGCCCAGAAGTGCATGAAAATCTGTGATGGGGCGGTACAGGTCATGGGCGGGCACGGGTATGTGAGGGAGAACATGCCCGAGCTCTGGTTCAGAAACGCAAGTGCTTTTTCAAGCCTTGAAGGCATTGTAATGGTTTAGGAGGCGAGCATTATGATTGATTTTGAGCTTTCTCCAAAAATGAGAGCAACCCAGAAGATGCTGAGAATTTTCGCCGAGAATGCTATGCGCCCTGTCGCCAGGCAATATGACGAGCAGGAGCATGAAAAACCCTTGGAACTCATCAAGATGGTGCATGGTTTCATGAAGGGTGGCATCGGCGGACCTGCTCCGGCAGGAGATAAAAAGGAAGAAGGCGACAAGAAAAAAAAGAAGTCTGAGGTAAACTTCGCAACCGCGGTAACGGTTGAGGAAATTTTCTGGGGCGATGCAGGTGTTGCGCTTGCTTTCCCTGGTGAGGGTCTTGGGGGGGCTGCAATTCACGCAACCGGAACCCCAGAACAAAAAGAGCGTTTCCTCTCTCGCTTCAAGGGAGATGAGCCAGTATGGGGAGCAATGGCAATAACTGAACCAGAGGCTGGAAGTGATAGCGCAAATATAAAGACAACCGCGGTTCGGGACGGCGATGAATGGATCCTAAACGGTGAGAAGATTTTCGTGACCTCCGGTAAGAGCGCGCTCGAGGACTCGAAGGGATTGGTGGTTGTTTGGGCAACAGTTGACCCGAAAGCAGGTCGCGCTGGCATCAAGCCCTTCGTTGTCGAACACGGAACCCCGGGTATGCAAATAACAAAAGTTGAGGATAAGTTGGGGATTCGCTGCTCGGATACCGTTTCAATCTCCTTTATGGACTGCAGGATCCCGGCCGACAACATCCTTGGAAGCCCAGAAATCACCGACCTCAGCAAAAAAACAACCTCTGGTTTCAAAGGGGTAATGAAGACTTTCGACGCCACCAGACCCATGGTTTCGGCAATGGCAATTGGCGTCGGCAGAGCCGCACTCGACTTCTTGAAAGAAACGCTCGCAAAGGAAGGGCTCGAGGTCCGTTATGAAATATCCCCGAACCGCATGACCTCAATCGAGCGTGATATCGCAGAGTTGGAAGCCAACCTGAAGGCTGCAAGACTGCTCACATGGAGAGCAGTATGGATGCTTGATAATGGCGAACGAAACAGCCTTGAGGCATCGATGGCGAAAGCAAAGGCCGGACTTGTGGTAACACAAGTGACTCAGAAGTGCGTCGAGCTCTTGGGGCCACTCGGCTACTCACGAAAATTGCTCCTCGAGAAGTGGATGAGGGACGCAAAGATAAACGACATATTCGAAGGAACCGGTCAGATTCAAATGCTCATTACCGCAAGAAACGTGCTTGGTTTCGGAAGAGACAAGTTGAAATAACAGTAGCACCGGCATCCTTGCATAGAAATATTGCAATATCGAGTCTATTCACATGAAGGTTCCATAAAGATGGACCTATAATAACCGAAAATCTAAAACGATTAACGGGTTGTTTCACGAAACTCCCGCATTCGGTTACAAGTCCTTCCGCGTGACTGACTCGGGATTTAATAAATTGCCTCAAGATTTGCTTTGTTATTTGAAAATACCTGGCGGAGCATCCGGAAGTTCTTCAGAGGTGATATCAGCCCCGGTTTTCACAATTTCCCACTCCCCGTCCATTGCTTTCAGGAAAACGTCGAATCCCACCGCTTCCTCTGCTGGAACGCCTGTCTCCTGAACAGAAACCCTTGCCCATCCACCAATAACAACTTTTTTGACTGCACTGAACTTGGAACCGGGGTTAGCGTCTTCAGCGTACCTCAACGCTGCCCTGATAGCCTTTGCCTCCGCTGGAACCCTTCCCCCACCTCCAACACCGGAACTCGAGGGAGGCTGCGGCGTTACTTTCCCCGCACCACAACCAGAAAGGCACAAAGTGACGAAAAGCGAAACAAAAACAACTAAAAGCCCGTTTGCGTTTATTCTGTCTCTCATCTTTGATACAGAATCAAAAAATCTCATGACCAAATATTAAACCCCAAAAAAACAGTTATACCTTTCCAATATTAACAGCTATGCCAGCTTCAGTTAAGCTCACAGCCAGTGGAGCAGGCATCTCTATCTGTTTCCTCTCAACATTAACAGAATGGCAAGCCTCTCCCAAGTCCTAAGATTCAGGAAAAGGAGGGAGGTAATCATCAGCGAACAATCAAGCGCTACCTTTGGCGACAGATTCTGAGACGATTCCCTTCCATTTATTTTGAAGGTTCTCACCCATGAGTAAAGGCATCGCAGCATTGCTCCCTTCAACCTTCCCGAGAACTGCCCATGGTGAGCCTTCTACAATCTTTCTTCCAGCAATAAGAACAATCAGCGCGTCATATACGTCGCAGAGAAGATTGAGTTTATTGTGTGTAAACGCCATTTTTGGTTGAAGAGAATTCTCCTCTTCTATCTCGGCGAACCTCCCAATTGTACCAAGAACATTTTTCATTGCGTTTACTCGCTCATGCTTTCCGCCCTTTTTGTACGCAGGTGGAAATTCTTTCCTCCATAACCGTTCATCAATCAGTCCCGTCAAAGCACCGCTCAGGCAAGCTGGATGGTCGCGCGTAATCCAGAGGAACCGAAGCACCGCAAAGGGATAGGATTCAATAACTCTTGCCGAAGGGCAACTTTCTTCTATCTTCTTTGGGAGCATAAGACCACGCGTGCCTGCCATGAATGAAGGAAGGAGCGGTACGCCAAAACTCATAAGGGCTCTGTCAACGCCCCTGAAAGGATTCTGCGAAGAAAGACTCTCTGATTCATAAATGGGAATATCAAGCATGATGAGAACCCTGCCTTCAAACGAGCACGCAAAATCTTCTATTTCTGCAGAAGGCCACGACCATTGAAAAACATACTCTCCCCTCGTCCACCAAGCTGCCGCTGTTCTTTCAGGGTTTGAAGGCGGCCAACCGAGGTCGAAACTCAACACAGTATTGAAATTCGAAAAGTCCACGTTACCAGAAACGCTTGTCCCGCTCATCGCAATCGAAACCTTTTACCTAAACCTCTTTTTGTTTACCATGCTACCCAAAGTAAGGAGTTCAACAACGGTCGCATCTTGACAAGAACCAGTAAATTAGAACAAGAGACCCGAGGGATAAGCGACATAGCCATCTGAATGCTTCTCTACGATAATCTCAACCTGCCTCATATAGACATCCCCTTCATTGTTCATGTTCTTATTCTCCAGCAATGTCAGACGAGCCTCACTTTCAGAATTGAACGAAGAAAATAGACCTTTCAGTACATGTTCCACTATGCAGTAGCACCAGTTCCTCTCGACAATGCATAGCGGCAACGCCCGTTTATAGGAAGGCACCCACGAATACTTATAAGCCCCCTGGGGTTCGAATCCCGCCGGGGTTTTATACTTGCGCTACTCGTATGGTGGAGGCGGCGGGAGTCGAACCCGTCGCTTCGCTTCCCCTATGGGGACCTCCGGTCCCCCTGAGGGCGCTTCGCTGTCACCCCCCTGATTTGAACGCGGGGGAATCCTTCCCCACACGAATACTTATAAGCCCCCTGGGGTTCGAATCCCGCCGGGGTTTTATACTTGCGCTACTCGTATGGTGGAGGCGGCGGGAGTCGAACCCGCGTCCAGAGAAGTTTCCACACCGGCATCTACGGGCATATCTCGTGATTCCCTCTCACTGCATTGCGGCTCACGGGAAGCCTCCTGCAGCCAGCTCCGTCTTAATTTATTTGCTCGCGCGCGCCTCGGAGCACTGCGCACTCGAGTTAGCCTGCTTCCATCGCTCTCCCGGCGCCGCAGGCATCACCGGGGAGCGGCTGCCATATTAAGCAGCAAGCGCCATTTCAGAATCGGCGTTTGGTTTTCTACCAGCATTTTAACGAGATACTGGAGCTCGACCCGCACCGGAGTTTCGTTCATCCCTGTCGAAACCAGATCGCCCCCTCATATAAAGTATACGACATCAGAGAAATTTTATTGACGCCTCCTCGAAAGTGCACGTTCAATCTGTCTCTCCGCCTCACGTTTGGCAATTTCCCTTCTCTTGTCATATTTACGTCTTCCCCGAGCCAACCCGAGCTCGACTTTTGCTTTTCCGTTTCTTATGTAAACCCTCAAAGGGATAAGCGTATAGCCCTTTTCATTCAATTTGCCGAAGATTCTCTCAATCTCCTTCTTGTGAAGAAGCAACTTCCTTGGTCTTTTTTCATCATGCCCGAATCTTCCCGCTTTTTCATATTGTGCAATATGGCTGTTGAAAAGAAATAATTCCCCTCCTTCAATCGCGGCATAAGCATCCCGCAAGCTTATGCGACCCTCCCTGATTGATTTTATCTCGCTCCCGGTAAGGGCGATTCCCGCCTCCAAGCGTTCTTCAATCTCATAGTCATGGAAGGCTTTTTTGTTCGTAGCCTTTATCCGAATTTCTCCATCTCTTTCCATATCCTGAGTTTAGCATTACCGTTCCAACCAGTATATGTCCAGATACAAGGCATAGATGGTGAATGCCTTTTTACGTAGCACAATAAAAAAGGCTAAGGGGCACTAACGCGCAGTAGGAACAAGCTCCAAGAGGTAACGCTAAGGTCGAAAATCGCACGGACCAAGCCGCCTGACCCCATGAAGGCGCATGGATCATGGCGGATACAAACAGGGAACTCCGCATCTTCCTTGGTGTTCCGTTCCATAGATGCGGTGTCGTACCGAGAGCGTCAAGGCGCCGCTCCCGCAAGGCGCGCTACCGACGCGTACTTCTGTTGTACTCGGAGGGAGCGGAACGCTCTTTTGTGGATGGATCGGGGATCGAATGCAACTGTATTTATGGGATGGAGCACTTAACACGCAGGAGGCTTTTTACACTCGAGAGTGTTGACTGCCTACTCCTCTTTCTTAATGAGATATGTCAAATATCTTGGCTTCCGAATTGGTATGTTCCGATAAGACTTCGGCTTGAGCAGGTGTTTGTCTCCCGATATGATGAGGTTTGCTTTGCCTTCTATCGCACATTCCAATACTCTATTGTCTGCCTCGTCAGGAACTACTGATATCCTCTCCTTTGGGTTTTGAAGCTCAGCCAGCCGGCACGTGGCTCTCTCAAACTGTGCGATTCTGTGTTCTGGCCAAAAGAACTTGTCTCTCAGCTTTCCAGCGGTCTCATTGATGATCTCGTCTGAAGCAATCAACACAACCTGACGTTCCAAAGCGAGTTCAAGGATTTGTCTGGTTGGCCCATCAAAAAGAATCGCGGATATGTAGACATTCGAGTCGAAGACGACCCTTAGCACTATCAGGCACCGCCAAGAATCTCGAACAGCTCATCCTCGCTCTTGATCTTGAAACGCCTGACTGTCGCTTCCCCAAAAGAGAATAGTTCTCGCCAGTCGGAATCAGCCTGGTATCGTTCGTAAACATCTACCATCTCTCGGAGCAGTTCGCTCCTGGAGCGGTTCTCGCTCTTTGCAATGCTATCAATCCTCCTCGCAGTGCCCGGCGGCATCGAGAAAGACACAACCTTTGAAACTCTACTCATACCAAAAGCTCCTTTTAGTTAATACATTTTATTAACATAATTTTTTACCCGAATCCGTTTACTTGTCAATTGACTACTTTCATTTGGTGAACTCTGGGATAAAATTAATAAAGAGTGATTTTCTTTAATGAGGTGCTATTTCTGTGAACGTAAAGGACTTCTCATATAAATCGTGTTATGTGCACTCATCAAGACCAGCGATGAGAAATTGCGCGCAATGCGGTAAGCCAATCTGCAAGGAATGCTCCTCGCGGTTAGAAGACTCCTTTTACTGCAAAGCATGCTTTGCGGAAATCCAGAAGCTCACCGAGAAAGAAGAGGAAGCCCGAAAAGAGGAAACCCTTCTTATCCCTCCTGCTCCTGAACCAAGACTTCCAGTTCAGGACGTCACCGTGCATGCCAACGGAATGGTCGAGATTCGCGAGGAAAAGAGGCCAGAACATCCTTTAGCGTCAAAAGAAATCAGCGTGACTGATACTTCCGAAAAAAAAGAGAACCAAGAATCAAAAGGTAAGGAAAGCGGTGAAGAAGCACTCCCAGTGGAAATCATAAGGGAAGCAGAAGAATTCGAAGCAGCAGTAGAAGAGGCAATAAAGAAAGAGGTTAAACCAGAAGAAAAAATTGCTTCAGAAAAAAAAGAGCGCGTCTCGGGAAGAAAAACCAGGTCGGCAAAGAAGAAAAAGGATACTTCGGTTGAAGCCATCCCTGAGAAAAAACAAAAAAAAGCAACTATTTCCAAACTCATCAAGTCAATTGCGAATAATCAGACGTTTACCGCCTCGATCCTTGGATTTATGGCTGGCGTAGTAGTCTTTGCCTTCTGGCTCCTGTTCCCACTTCTCGACAAGCGCTGGAGCCACGTCTCCATTATCACAGCGGGAATTGTGATTCCATGGATTATCCACTCACTATCAACAAAAAAAGATGAATCCGGTAATAAAGTCGAAAAGCCTTCGCCCATCAAGTGCGCACTAATTTCGCTCCCAATCACAGCGATTCTTTCTGGATTTGCCGAATACATTGCCTTCAGAATCGCAATCAGAAACACTATCTACGGATGGGTGGACTACAAGGCGGATTTTCTTAAAGGTCCTGATTGGATTCTCATAGCGTGCGGTCTTCTCCTCTCCATCTCAGTTCCTTTCCTGCTTTCAAACCTAAGAACAGGCTCCGTCAACCAGAAAAAATCCGTAAATCAGTAATCCCCTGAAAAAACTAAGAAAATTGAGCGAACTTGGTGTTCCGTTCCGTAAATACGGTGTCGTACCGAGAGCGTCGAGGCGCCGCTAACGCAAGGCGCGCGACCGACGCGTACTTCTGTTGTGCTTGGAGGGAGCGGAACGCTCTTTTGTGGATGAATCAGCGATAGAATGCAACCGTATTTATGGAACGGGGCACTTAGTGAAAGGAAAGGTCTTTTCTTACTATTCTCAACCTCAGATACGCGGAATAGAACGGGCAATACATCTTTCCGCGTATAGTACCCTCTCGAAGGTTCTCAACAAGTTCAGCCGGCCCATTGAATTCATCGAGCTCGACATACGCGGCGCCAAGATGTACCGGCTCATGGGCGTCGCTTCCAGCAGCCCTGACAAACGGGTAACGCCTCAAGAATCGTGAGGCAAGAATATTGGCAAATGGAAATCTGGGTTTTCCATTGAAGGCTTCGATTATGTCAATGAGCCCGTCCCCCGCGAACATCTCAAGGTCTCTTGCTCTGAGCCTTTTCAGTTTGAGAAGGTCAAACGGGTGAGGAACATAAACAAGCCCGCCCTGCTCTTTTATCATACGCATTGTCTCAAGAGGACTTCTCTTCCGCGGAACTTTTTCCTTGAGGAAGAGACCGCATATCTCCCCACCTGTGGTCCTTATTTCCTCCCCCTTTAGTATTTCGGGAGCCCATTCCCCCTTTCCCCGCAACTCATCCGCTCTCTCGAAGAATTCCTCCGCCCCGCAAAACTCGTCGTGGTCCATTATCGCTACAGCGTCAATCCCTTTCTCGCGGCAGGCATCAACAAGCGACTCGAAGGTAATCACTGAATCAGGCGAATAATTGGTGTGAACATGAAAGTCAAGTTTCACGATAATCTCTACAATTTCCTTTACTTCGAGAACAATCTCAAATTCATGCTCTCGCACCGCAATGTGCAAGAATTGAGCGCCAGATAACAAGCCCGTCAGTGCTTCCGAGTTCAAGTTCGGAAGCTCTTTCCGGATGTGGCATCATTCCAAGAACATTGCCCTCTTGATTGCAAATGCCAGCAATGTTTTCAATAGAACCATTGGGATTGAAATCCGGATGAGCGCTCCCCTCGGGGGAACAATATCTGAAAACAATCTGTCCCCTCCTCTTCATCTCCTCGAGAGTACCTGCCGGCACCTGGTAGTTCCCCTCGTTGTGCGCAATTGGAATTTCGAGGACGCCACCGCCAGCGCATGATCGAGTCCATGGCGTATTAACCGTTTCTACTCTGATATCAACAAATCGGCATATGAACTTGAGTCCAACGTTTCTCATCATTGCGCCAGGAAGCAGCCCGGCCTCGAGAAGAATTTGAAACCCGTTGCATATCCCAATGACAAGTCCGCCGCCAATAGCAAACTTCTCGACAGCCTTCATTACCGGAGAAAATCTCGCTATGGCGCCTGTTCTCAGGTAATCCCCGTAGGAGAATCCCCCTGGAAGAACGAGGCAATCAAATCCTGAGACATCCGAACTCTGATGCCACACATACTCAGCATCCTGATTGAGAACATCACGAAGCACATGCAAGCAGTCCTGCTCGCAATTGGAACCGGGGAACATGACTATTCCGAACCGCATCAATCCTCAACCTCCATGCGATAGTTCTCTATTACCGGGTTGGCAAGTATCCTCTCGCACATCTCCGAAAGCCTTTCTTCAAGGTTTTCCTTCCTTGAGTCGGTAAACTTCAGCTCCATATACTTCCCGATTCTCAAATCCTCAACTTCAGGAAAGCCAAGCGAATGCAGTGCGCGCAGAACTGTCTTCCCCTGAGGGTCTAATATTCCCTCCTTCAACGTCACATAAACTCTTGCTTGAGCCACGACTCCTCCTTTTTTGACAATTATTCTATGAAATAATACAACAACTAAGAAATTCCCTGTCCACCATAAGCGCGCAACAAAACGTATTAGGTCACCAGGTTCGCTAAGGCTTCACCCTTAGAGCCTCGAGCCTTTTGAATATGATATCGCTCCTTGAAATGTATTTTTTCGCATCAAAGCAGGCTTCAATTTGCTCTGGCCCAAGGTAGTTCCCAACTTCACGGTCATGCATAAGCCCATCGCGAAAGGACTCCTCCCCACGCGCTGCCTTCAAAGCGTGTCTCTGAACCATTTTGTAAGCATCCTGTCTGGTCGCTCCATTTTGCACAAGTCCGAGCAAAACTTTCTCTGAAAATATGAGACCCCCTGTTATATCAATGTTTTCCCCCATTCGCACAGGGTAAACTACCATTCCCTCCATAACCTCTATAAACTTTTCCGTCATGTAGTGAAGTGCTGCTGTGCTATCAGGAATTATTACCCGCTCCGCGGATGAATGGCTTATGTCTCGTTCATGCCAGAGCGCCATATTCTCAAGAGCAACCATCGCGTTTCCCCTCACAACCCGGGAAAGCCCGCAAATCCGCTCGCAGATTATCGGATTTCTCTTGTGAGGCATTGCCGAGGAACCGGTCTGTCCCTCGCGGAAAGGCTCTTCCGCTTCCATTATTTCCGTCCTCTGCAAGGCTCTAATCTCAGTCGCAAACTTTTCAAGCGATGATGCAACTATTGCAAGGGTGCACAGATATTCAGCGTGCCTGTCTCTTTGAAGTATCTGGCTCGAAGCTTCAGCAGGAACAAGGCCGAGCTTTTCGCAGACATACTTCTCGACAAAAGGGTCAACGCTTCCATAGGTCCCAACCGCTCCCGAAATCTTTCCGCAGCTCACACAAGCTTGGGCATCCAGAAGCCTTTCAAGGTTCCTTCTCGTCTCAAACGCCCATACCGCGAGTTTTGTGCCGAAAGTGATGGGTTCAGCGTGAACGCCATGTGTCCTTCCTATCATGATCGTGTCTTTGTATTGAAAAGCCTTGTTCTTGATTATCCCAAGCAACCTCGATGCGGAGTCAATCAGAATCCCAGCGGCATCTCTCATCTGAATTGCAAGTCCTGTATCAAGAATATCCGAAGAGGTCAAGCCGAGGTGTATAAACCTCGACGATTCACCAATATTTTCTGCAAGGTTTTCAAGGAACGCTGTCACGTCATGACGAGTTCTCTTCTCTATTTCTCTGATCCTCTCAGCATCAAAACGCGCTTTCCGCTTTATTTCATCGAGTGCTGCTCTTGGAACGATTCCCAGTTGAACCATCGCCTCGCACGAAAGAACCTCTATCTGAAGCCAGTTATGAAGCTTCGCCTCCTCGCTCCAGATTTCTTTCATTTCAGGCAGGGTGTAACGTTCAATCATCTGTCTCACCGCCAATCAGCAAAAATCAATTTCCAGACAATGAAAACTCTTCCAAGGAAAACTAAACTCTCAAATTTATGAGGGGAACCAAGAATCCCCATAGCCTCATCAAGCTTCCTCGAGTTTTCTTTTCAAATCTGATAATTTCGCCCTTACGTCGGGATGCCTCAAACCAAGTATTCTTCCCGCGAGAATCGCCGCGTTCCGAGCCCCATCTATCGACACCGTAGCGACCGGAATTCCGGACGGCATCTGAACCATTGAAAAAAGGGCATCAATTCCTCCCGGCAGTCCAGACGAAATAGGAACACCTATCACTGGAAGAGAGGTAAGTGAAGCAACAAAACCGGGAAGAGCAGCGCTCATTCCTGCCCCTGCTATGATAACTTCTACGCCAGCATCTTCAGCTTCCTTCACAATATTTCGAACCTTCTCAGGATTTCTGTGCGCAGAGGCAACTTCCATCCTAAATGGTATCCCAAGTAATGAGAGAGTTTCACTGCTCGGTTGCATGATTTCTCTGTCACTTTCGCTTCCTATCAACACAAGAACGAGATAATCCTTCATTAATCAGACTCCCTCTAAGGCTTCAATGGCCCTCTTCCCTATATCCCTTCGATAATGCATTCCCTCGAAACTGAGCATCTGGACCGACTCGTAAGCAAGACCAACCGCGTCCCTGAAATCGTCCCCAAGAGCAACAACGTTAAGAACGCGCCCGCCAGCGGTTACCAACTTCCCATCAGTCTTCTTTGTGCCTGCATGGAAAATTTCCACCTTGGAGTCTGCTGAAGCCGCTTTGAGACCTTTGATTGGAAGACCCGTCTCGTATTTACCGGGATAACCACCTGAAGCAACAACCACGCAAACACAGCACTCGCTACTCCACTCCGTCCCGTATTCTCCGATAGTTCCATCAACTGTTGCAAGAAGACCAGGAACAAGGTCGCTCCTTAACCTTGGCAGCACAACCTGGGTTTCAGGGTCCCCGAATCTCACATTGAACTCGAGAACTTTTGGTCCATCAACTGTAAGGATCAATCCACCGTAAAGCACCCCTTTATACGGAACACCCTCAAGCCGCATTGCTTCAACGGTTTTCTCCATAATCTCAGTGTGAATATGCTTTTCAGTCTCAGAACTCAAAAATGGCACCGGCGAATATGCCCCCATGCCTCCGGTGTTTGGACCCTTATCATTATCGAAGGCACGTTTGTGGTCCTGGGATGCTTCCATATGCGCGAGACTCTTCCCATCTGAAAGCGAAAGAATTGAAACTTCATTGCCCTCGAGATACTCCTCGACAAGCACTTTTTTTCCTGCATCCCCAAAGACCCCATCCACAAGACATTTTTTGAGCGCCTCGATTCCCGACCGGAAATCAAGAACAATCATTACGCCTTTCCCGGCAGCAAGACCATCCGCCTTGATGACAAACGGATGCTTTAGAGTCTCAATATGAGCTCTTGCTTCTTCAAAATCTTCAAAAACTTTAGCGCTTCCGGTAGGAACACCATTTCTCAACATGAGGTCCTTAGCAAAACTCTTACTTCCCTCAATCTTTGCAGCCGAAGAAGTTGGACCAAATACTTTGAGGCCTGAAGCCTCAAGCTCGTCAACAATTCCAGCCATAAGCGGAGCCTCAGGTCCCACAACAGTGAGGTCAACTCGCTTTTCCTTTGCTATCCTTGCCACTTCAGAGACGCCTTGAGGGTTTGCGGACATACATTCTCCTATTTCAGCCATCCCCGGATTTCCAGGCACAAAAATTATGTCTCTGATAAGCGGACTCTTTGATATCTTCCAGCCAAGCGCATGCTCCCTCGCACCACTTCCAACCACCATCGCTCTCAAGCTCGACAACACCTCCAGAAATCTAAGACAATGCACAGAACAACAAACAAAATCTACTTTCTCCGCTCATTGCCCCGCCAAAAAACCTTCCAATCAAGTGGGCTCGTTTCATCTCACTCGAAATTAGAACTGTTATCGGCATCGAAACTCTCCTCGTACAAATATGGGCCTTCCTCAATCCCCCGGGCCCTCGACTCTTCCGTCATCCAGATAGTTTGCGTTCTCTTTGGACCAACCGATACTATCTCAACAGGAACATTTGAAGCCTGCTCGATGAATTCGATATATCTTAGTGCCTCAGGCGGTAAGTCTTCCTTGCTTCTTGCCTCCGAAATGCTTTTCTCCCATCCGGGAAGTTCAAGGTACTCCGGTTCGCATTTATGAAAGATTGTCTGGTGAGGCGGAAAATCATGGTAAATCTTCCCTCCATAAGAGTAACCAACACAAACTTTCAGCTTCTCGAATTTAGAGAGCACGTCCAGTTTTGTGAGTGCAATGCCAGTAAGTCCGTTAACACGGGCTGCATAGCGAAGAAGGACTGCATCAAGCCAGCCGCATCTTCTTTTTCTTCCCGTGGTGGTCCCTATTTCAACGCCCCTCGAACACAAAACATCCCCGACCTCACCCGTTTCCTCTGTCGGAAAGGGACCATAGCCCACCCGGGTCGTGTAAGCCTTTGACACTCCAACTATTCTTTCGATATGCCCTGGCCCAATGCCAGTTCCCGTAAAAACGCCTCCGATTGTGGGGGAAGAGGAAGTTACAAATGGGTAGGTGCCGTGGTCTATATCAAGCATTGTCCCCTGAGCCCCCTCGAACAAGACGTTCTTTCCTTCCTCCAGTGCGTTAAATAAGAGTAACGAGGTGTCTGAAATGTACGGTCTGAGAACCTCTGCGTATTCCATGTATTTCCTGACTATCTCATCAACGTCAAAAGTCTCATGTTCAAAAGCCTTTGAAAGTATCGCATTTTTTCTCTCAAGTGCGCTTTCGAGCTTCTTTCGGAAAATCCTCTCATCAAGAAGGTCCTGCACTCTCATGCCAAGCCTTTCTGCTTTGTCAGAATAAGCAGGACCAATCCCCCGGTGTGTTGTCCCTAACTTGGCACTCCCAAGGCTTATCTCTCCGAGCCTGTCAAACGCAAGGTGATAAGGCATGACAAGATGAGCATTGCAACTAATCTTCAAGTTTCCCGTAGAGATTCCCCGGGAAGAAAGCTCGCTCATTTCCTGAAGGAGGACTTCCGGATTGATTACGACGCCATTACCAATCACAGCCATTATGTGAGGATAAAGAATTCCCGAAGGAATGAGATGCAGCTTGAAAACTTCTTCGCCACACACCACGGTATGACCCGCATTGTTCCCCCCCGAGTAGCGAACCACGAAGTCCATGCGGTCAGCCATGAGGTCCGTTATTTTCCCTTTCCCCTCATCTCCCCACTGAACACCAACAATAACCGTTCCTGGCATGTTTTGCTCTTTCCTTTCAAATCAAGCTGATAGTCGTACTAATAAACTATAACATGGTGATATCGTAATGCCATCCAGGATAGAATTACACTAAAGAATTTTCGGGTCAAGAAGCCCGTGCCCGCCTGATAATAGACTGAGCAGCAACAATGCCAGAAACCGAGGCCTGGACGAGGCCGCGGGAAATCCCAGCTCCATCACCTGCCCCAAAGAGGTTCTCGACCTCGCTCTCAAGTTGCTTCGTGACCCTCAAGCGCGATGAGTAGAATTTCACTTCAACTCCGTAGAGCAAAGTGTTTCGAGAGAAAACGCCCGGGGTTAAGTTATCCAATGCCTCAAGCATCTCAATGATACCCGAAAGGAATCTGAACGGCAGGACAAGGCTCAAATCTCCAGGAGTCGCCTCTTCCAAAGTAGGCTTGACCGTCGAACGGGCGATTCGTTTTTCGGTTGACCTTCTACCGTCAATCAAATCGCCAAGTCTTTGAACGAGAATGCCACCACCCAGGAGATTGGCAAGCCTCGCAATATACCTTCCGTAGGAAATCGGCTCTTTGAACGGCTCCGTAAAACGTTTGTCAATGAGCAGCGCAAAATTGGTGTTGTCTGTTTTCTTGTCAACAAACGAGTGCCCGTTTACGGTCAGAACATCGTCGTAGTATTCTTTCATGACCTCGCCATTTGGGTTCATGCAAAAAGTTCTAACCCTGTCATCAGAGGACTTCGAGAAATGAACAAGCTTTGGTTCATATAGTTCCGCTGTCAATGGCTCGAGTATGACCGCCGGAACTTCCACCCTTACTCCAATATCGACCATGCTGTTCTCGAGCGTAAGATTTAACCGCCGGGCGACATTGCTGAACCACTCAGCGCCACTCCTTCCAGGAGCAACGACAAGATAAGAGCAGTCAATACTCGAGCCGTCACTCAACACCACACCTTGAACACGTTGATTCTTAACCCTTATCTCCTCGACTTTTGTCTCCATCAAGATATCAACCCTACCGGAAAGTTCATCGAACATCCCTGCAAGAATCTTCGGGCAGTTCTCGGTCCCAATGTGCCTCACCTTAGATGGCACAAGCAGGATCTCAGCCTTGATCGCTTCCTTTGCTATTTCTGCTATCTTTTCCTCATCAGAACCAAAAAGAACTTCGGGCGCACCGAATTCCACGTATGTTCGATCAACCAATGTAATCAGTCGCTCGAGATTCCTTGAAGAAATTATTTCTGAAAGCCAGCCCCCAACTTCTTTTGAAAGAGTAAGTTTGCCATCCGAAAACGCCCCCGCTCCCCCCCAGCCGCTCAAAAGAGAGCAAGGTTTACACTTCCTGCAGGCTCCTTGAGCAGAGGGACATGCCCTTTTTTCAATAGGTCCACCCTTATCAATGACCAAAACCCTCAATTTCGCGGATTCAGAAAGTTTCAGAGCACAGAATATCCCTGCCGGCCCAGCTCCAACAATAATGACGTCATATTTTAAACGCACTTTATCCACCCTCAAGAATTAGCCTGTCTTCAAAGGCACTGTGCTTGTTCATCGCCGGTAAATTCTTCATCTTTTTCGTCTCGTGGCAATCTCGGAAGGTCCCCTCAATGAAAGCGAGAAGCTCCGCCTCATCTCATTGATCTGGTCAAGAAGCTTCATCCTCGATTCTTCCATCTCCAGTTCAAGCTCCGAAATCCTCGCATGCAGTCTTTCAATTTCTTCTTCCAGTTCCAGGACCTTTTTCACCCCCGAAAGATTGAGCCCCTCAATTTGCGTCAACTCCTGAATTCGCCTGAGTCTTGAAATGTCAGCCTCCGAATACCTCCTTGTGTTCTTCGAGGTTCGTTCAGGCTTGAGCAAACCCTTCCTCTCATATATTCTGAGCGTTTGTGGGTGCACCTGTGCAAGCATCGCGGCAACGCTTATCACATATATTCCCTTGTCAGACTCTTCTTTTGGAGAAGTTTTGCGCATAATCAGCACCTACGATATGTGCGCTCTTATATCCTTTCGCTCCGCTTCCTTTAGTTTTTCTATAAGTTCCTTTTCCTTCTTTGTTGGCTTTGACGGCACCATCACCCTTACTGTAACAAGCATATCGCCTTTTCCTTTCCCTTTTAACCTTGGCGCTCCCTTGCCACGGAGCCTGAAAGTCCTTCCGCTCTGCGTTCCAGCTGGAATCTTCAGCCTTACATGCCCATCCACCGTTGGAATCTCGACTTCCGTACCAAGAACAGCCTCGGCATAAGTTACTGGCAACTCGAGAGTGATATCCGAGTTTTTCCTTCCATAGAAAGGATGCTTCGCCACATGTGTAACAACATAAAGGTCACCCGGTGCGCCGCCTTCACGTCCGGGCTCTCCCCTGCCTTTGAATCTTATTCGAGAACCCTCGGAAACTCCAGCGGGTATTTTCAGCCTTACTTTCTTCGGCTTCGTAATAACCCCAGCTCCACCACAAGAACTACAAGGGTTCTTTATTATTGCCCCCCTCCCATAACATGTTGGGCAGGGGCGAGATATTCCAAAAAAACCTTGGTCCTCCGATATAGAACCGCGACCACCACATATAGGACATGTTTCCGGAAAAGTCCCCGGGGCAGACCCGGTTCCTCTACACAAACCGCATGTCTCAGTTGAATTCAAAGAAACGGATACCTGTGCGCCTCGCAAAGCGTCCTCAAAAGATAGATTGACTCCTACCTCAACGTCCTCGCCCTTCTCCCCTCGCCTTCTTGTTTTTCGCGTTCTTCCCGTGCTTCCCGTGAAAAGGTTAAATATATCACCGATGTCTCCGCCGAAGGTAAACCCTTCACCACCCCCGCCAAAATCAAACCCCCTAAAATCACCCTTGAAGCCCGGCCCATAAGCCCCAGCCTGAGAGAATAGCCTGCCAGCATCGTATTGCTTTCGTTTCTCGTCATCCGAAAGAACCTCGTATGCCTCCGCAATTTCCTTGAAGTGCTCTTCCGCTTCTTTATTGTTCGGATTCCTGTCAGGGTGATATTGTTTGGCGAGCCTTCTGTAAGCCTTTTTTATTTCATCGCTCGAGGCATCCCGTGACACCCCAAGAATCTTGTAATAATCTTTTCCGTTCAATCTCAATCACCATTCACTAACCAAACCTATTTGTTTTCTTTCACCGAACAGGAGACCTTTACCATTGCGGGTCTCAGTAGTTCTCCACGAAACCTGTAGCCCTTCTGGGCAACCTCCAAGACTGTGTCCTCCGGGCACTCTTCAGTTTCAACCACCATCACCGCCTCATGATTTTCAGGGTCAAATTTCATCCCCTGCGGGTCTATCACTTCGAGCCCCTCCTTCTTCAATATCTCAAGTGTCTGGTCGAGAACCATCCGGACACCCTTCAGCAAGCTTTCTGAACCCTCGTTTCCCTCGGAATTCAAAACTGCGCGTTCAAGGTTATCTATCACAGGAAGGAGCTTCCTTACGAGATCAGCCTCAGCAGTCTCAAGAATCCTGGTTTGCTCCTTAATAATCCTCTTTCTATAGTTTTCAAACTCGGCACGCAGTCTGAGCAAACTTTCCTCTAACTCGATATTGCGCATTTCGAGTTCCTCAATTCTCTCTTCAAGAGACTCCTTCTGCTCTACTTGCTCTATCTGCTCAGGGCACTCCCGCTGCTTCTCTAAACCATCCGACCGCAATTCAACCTGGCTTCCCTCATCGCAAGCGGATTCACTGTTTACAGGCTTCTTTCCCTTCTGCGATTTTTGCTCTTCTTTCTTACCCTCAATCATAGATTCACCTCATCCACCTGAAATATCGCTCAAAAACGGTAGAGGTCACATATTGTGACCCCTACCACCGCTCCTCTTCATTTCATCTTACCTATTTCTTCTGAGCTTCAACGGTTATCGGGATGCTCTTCGGCTTTTGCACTTCCTTCTTTGGAATCAATGCCTTGAGTACACCATTCTCATAAGATGCCTTGATCTTGTCTGGATCGACATCCGAAGGCAGCTGAATTGCCCTCTCGAATGAGCCGTAGGCACGCTCGACCCTGTGGTAGTTTTCTTCGTTGACCTCTTTTTCGTGCTTCCTCTCGCCATTGATTACAAGCACTCCACCTTCAACCGAAACATCAATATCCTTTGGATCAATTCCCGGAAGCTCAGCCTCAACCACGAGAGCATCCTCTGTTTCGTACATGTCAACCGCAGGTGACCATTTCCCGCCTTCGAGGATGCTGCTACCTCCACGCAACCATCCTCTGAACAGCCGATTTAGGTCATCCTGTGTGCTCAAGAGCGTGTCAAATGGGTCCCATCTTACAATTGCCATACTTCATCCCTCCTTTCAAAGCCTTGCTTACCTTGCTTACTTCTTGTCCTCATCGACAACCTCATAATCCGCATCAATAACTTCCTCTTCGCCCGAATCCGATGATGTTGACCCGGACGCTTCTTCTGTTCCTGTGCCCGAGGCGCTTGCCTGAGCATAGACAGTTTCCGCTAACTTGTGAGAGGCCTGAACAAGGTTTTCCATTGCGCTCTTTATCCTGGATATATCGGTTCCCTTGAGAGCTTCTCTCAAATCGTTCATGGCGGTCTCTATCCTCGAGCGCTCAGCAGAGTCAACTTTTTCGCCAAGTTCTCGCAGTGACTTCTCGGTAGAATAAAGCAACTCATCCGCTCTATTCCGGGTCTCCGCCTCCTCTCGCTTTCTTCTATCTTCCTCAGCATGCTCCTCGGAGTCCTTTACCATCTTCTGGATTTCATTCTCATTCAGTCCGCTTGATGCAGTGATGGTGATCTTCTGCTCATTTCCAGTCGCCTTATCCTTGGCGGAAACATGCACAATTCCATTTGCGTCTATGTCAAAAGTAACATCTATTTGAGGAATACCCCTTGGAGCGGGAGGAATCCCAACAAGATGGAATCGCCCGAGTGTCTTGTTGTCCGTTGCCATTTCCCTTTCGCCTTGCAGAACGTGAACCTCTACGGAAGTCTGCCCATCCGCAGCAGTTGTAAATGTCTCGCTCTTCCGTGTAGGAATTGTCGTGTTTCGCTCAATCAATTTTGTGAAAACTCCTCCTAAGGTCTCTATTCCAAGCGAAAGAGGAGTGACATCCAAAAGGACAACATCCTTTACGTCCCCCTTTAGGACACCAGCTTGGATTGCGGCGCCTACTGCGACCACCTCATCCGGATTAACTCCCTTGTGCGGCTCCTTGCCTCCGGTTAGCTTCCTGATAAGCTCCTGAATAGAGGGCATCCGCGTTGCTCCACCAACGAGAATTACATGATCAATGTCCTTTGCCTCGAAACCGGCATCCTTCATTGCCTGTTTGAACGGTCCCACGCACTTTTCCACCAGGTCAGCTGTCATTTTGTTGAACTCCGCTCTTGAAAGAGTCATATCAAGGTGCTGTGGTCCTTCACTCGTTGCAGTAATGAAAGGCAAGTTTATGTTCGTGGTCGTAGTAGTCGAAAGTTCTATCTTTGCCTTCTCGGCAGCTTCCTTCAATCTCTGCAATGCCATCTTGTCATTCCTCAAATCGATTCCAGTTTTGGCCTTGAAATCATCCGCCATCCAATCAATTATCCGCCGGTCCCAGTCGTCACCGCCCAGATGAGTGTTTCCACTCGTTGACTTGACGTCGAAAACCCCGCCTCCTATCTCAAGGATGCTCACATCAAAAGTCCCGCCCCCAAGGTCGAAAACGAGAATAGTCTGGTCCTCTTCTTTCTCGAGACCATACGCAAGCGCTGCAGCAGTAGGCTCATTTATTATCCTCAAAACCTCAAGACCCGCGATTCTCCCAGCATCCTTAGTCGCCTGCCTCTGACTATCATCGAAATAAGCAGGAACAGTGACTACTGCCTCTGTAATCTTTTCTCCAAGGTATTCCTCTGCATCAGCCCTGAGCTTTTGAAGAATCATTGCCGAAATCTCTGGAGGTGAATATTCTTTGTCGTCAATTTTTATCTTCTCCTGAGTTCCCATTTTTCTCTTAATGGAGGTAATAGTTCTTTCGGGATTCGTAATTGCCTGTCTTTTTGCTACCTGGCCAACCAGCCTTTCCCCAGTTTTTGAGAAAGCCACCACTGAAGGTGTCGTTCGCCCTCCTTCAGTATTTGGAACAACAACAGGCTCTCCACCCTCAAGAACGGCGACGCAAGAGTTTGTCGTTCCAAGATCAATACCAATTGCTTTAGCCATGTCTAACAACTCCTTCCAAAAATGAATAGTTTAACTGTTGACCATAATAAAACTTAAGCGTCATATTGTCAAGTATTTTTCTATAACATTATTATTGTCAAATGCCGGTCCGCAAATGTGTTGCATTTTTGATCCATGCTCACAAAGGCGCTCTTTCTACTCGGTTAGGAATCTGGCGGAAAACACGGAGGCCGGGGACTATTCCATTGACATGACAAGAGATCATCCAGAAATGCCAGTCGTGTTGGATGAGCCGTATTCATGTTAAGATAAAGACCTTGGAGAAGATGTATGGAAAAGATTGGTTCGCATAACATTTCGTGTGTGTCTGCTCGAGTCTTGCGCCCAACAAAAATCGCTTCGCTTACAAAACAAGAAGGATGGCGCATCACGGTTAATTGGTCGAATCCGGCTGTTGTACTCCGCAGTGACTTCGAAGAAAGGGCGTAAGTTACCTTGGAATGTGTCCCTGTCCCAAGAGCATCGCTTGATGATTATGCCCCGTTCGTGGGCTTCGACGCAATAAAGCGAATAAGGAACATCGGGCGTGATCTCGAAGGCGCGCGCGTTCTACACATCTCCAGTACACCGTATGGCGGAGGCGTCGCCGAATTGCTCCAGGCGCTCGTACCCCTGATGAAAGATATCGGTCTCGATGTAACCTGGCAGGTCATGGACAAGGACACCGACTTTTTCACAATTACCAAGATCCTTCACAATGCGCTGCAGGGTATGGGTGCCATCTGGGTTCCGGAGATGGAAACCAAATACATGGAGTCAAACAGGCTCAATGCAAAGGACATCACGGGAGATTTTGACTTCGTCGTAGTGCACGACCCACAACCAGCCGCGATAGCATCAATACTTGATGAGGGCTCCGGCCGAAAGGGTAAATGGATCTGGCGGTGCCATCTTGACCTCAGCAACCCAATGCCGGAGGCGTGGTCTTTCATGAAAAGCTTGCTGGACTCTTACGATGCAGCTATATTCACTACTTCTGTTTACGCCCCGAGCGACCTCGACGTTCACATCGAGGTATTTCCCCCTTCGATAGACCCAGTGAGCCCGAAGAACCTCCCTCTGGGGAAAGAAGTGGTGAATACTGTCGTCTCCGGGTACGGCATAGACCTCAACCGACCCCTGCTTGTTCAAGTCTCACGTTTCGATCCCTGGAAGGACCCTCTCGGCGTGATAGGAGCCTTCGAGATTGTAAAAAGCGAGATTCCCACGCTTCAACTGGTATTTCTGGGCTCAATGGCGATAGACGACCCTGAAGGTTTCCACTACTACCGGGTAACAGCAGAGCGGGCAAAGGATGTTCCTGATGTCTTTTTGCTAACAAACACCCAGGGTATCGGCAACATAGCGGTCAATGCTTTCCAACTTGCAGCGGATGTTGTCGTCCAGAAATCCATAAGGGAAGGCTTCGGGTTGGTAGTAAGCGAGGCGCTTTGGAAAAGAAAGGCAGTGGTCGCCGGCAATGTTGGCGGCATACCGCTCCAGATCGAGGACGGTGTCTCGGGATTCCTTGTCAACTCGATCGAGGAATGCGCAGAGAAAGTTCTTTTCTTCCTCAATAATCCCGAGGCACGTGAGTCAATGGGGCGCGCTGGTAGAGAAAGGGTAAGAGAGAGATTCCTGACCCCCAGAAACCTTGAAAATTACCTCGAGATGTTCAAGCGCATGTCATCAGAGAAGAGTGAAGATGTTTAATAGTAAACAACGCGAAACTGCCGATGCCGCACCATCAAGGCTCGTTATCGCTTCAAACCGCGCGCCTGTGACAGTCTCAAGAAGACGCCGGTCCTTCGTGTTCAAGGAAAGCATCGGAGGTCTCGCAACTGGTCTTCGCGCGTATCTTGAGAAGGTGGAAAGTAGCCCGACCACGGAGCAGAAACACGTATGGGTAGGCTGGCCCGGACTTACCGTTAGCGGAAGCGAGAAAGAGGAGCTTTCGGCAAAGCTCGTGGAGGAGTTCAGTGTTTATCCAGTATTTCTCGACGAGCAGGAGCTGGACTGTTATTACAACGGGTTCTGCAACTCCACCATATGGCCCCTGTTCCACTATTTCCCTTCCTATGCCGTCTATGAAAAGGGCTACTGGGAAAGCTATGTCCGGGTGAACGAGCGTTTCGCCGAGCGCCTTGTCGAAACGCTTCGCCCCGGCGACACCCTCTGGATACAAGACTATCACCTCCTTCTCGTCCCAAGAATGGTTCGGGAGAAGTTAGGGGGCACGCCGATTGGCTTCTTCCTTCACATTCCCTTTCCTTCCTTCGAGATTTTCCGCCTGCTTCCGAGTAGTTGGAGAGCGGAAATTCTGGAAGGGATGCTGGGTGCGGACCTGATCGGTTTCCATACGCACGATTATACCAGGTACTTTCTCCGGTGTGTCCTTAACGTCCTCGGCTACGAGCACAGCCTGGGAGAGGTGTCTATCGAAGGAAGGATTTCAAAGGCTGACACATTCCCGATGGGCATCGACTACGTGAAGTACTCCGAAGCCTCGGCGGGTCCGGGTGTCGTGAAAGCGAGGCAGGAGCTCGCTCGAAATATCAAGGGTGCGAGGGTCATCATCTCAATCGACCGGTTAGACTACACAAAGGGAGTCGCAAATAAGCTCAGGGCATACGCCGCCTTTCTTGACAAGAGCCCGGAGTGGCATGGCAGAGTCGTGTTAGCCATGGTTGCCGCACCATCCAGGACAAGCATTTCTCTCTATCGGGGCATCCGAAGGGAAATCAACGAGCTGGTGGGTGAGATAAACGGTAGATTTGGCAATATAAACTGGGTTCCGATTTTCTACCAGAACAGAGCTGTTCCATTCAACAGCCTGATCGCACTGTATGGACTCGGAGACATCGCGTTGGTGACTCCCCTGAGGGACGGCATGAATCTCATTGCCAAGGAGTACGTGGCAGCGAGGACCGACGGTACAGGCGTTCTCATCCTCAGTGAAATGACCGGCGCCGTAAAGGAGCTCGGTGAGGCCTTGATAGTCAACCCAAATGATATAGGGGAAATCCGCGAGGCTATAGAGAAAGCCCTCGTAATGGAAAACAATGAACAGGAAAAGCGCATCAGAACCATGCAGACGAGGCTTCAACAATATAACATTGCCGACTGGGCTGGTGATTTCCTTGAGTCGCTTCACTCATTGAAGGAGAAACAGAAAAGCATTGCAGCCAAGATCATGGGGGAGAAGGTCAAGAGAGACCTCGAGGACCACTTCCGAACAGCAACGGAGAGGCTTCTTCTTCTCGACTACGACGGAACGCTTGTTCCATTCGCCGAAACCCCCGAACTGGCTACGCCGCCGGTCGAGTTAATCACCATCTTAGAGGAGCTGGCCGGAATCCCGGGGACCGAGGTCGCTCTGGTGAGCGGCAGGGACAGGACAACCTTAGACAGTTGGTTCGGCGACCTGGATATTGCCCTCATCGCAGAACACGGAGCTTGGATAAAAACAAGGGGAGGTGATTGGGAGATAATCGAACCCATGACGAGCGATTGGATTCCTCAGGTTACCCGGATTCTCCAGAGGTACGTGAACCGACTTCCGGGCTCCTTCGTCGAGCGGAAGTCTTTCTCGGTAGCATGGCACTACAGGAACGCCGATGTAGAGCTTGCCCAGGTGAAGGCTAAGAAGTTGGTAGACGACCTCGTTAACTTCGCCGCCAATAACAAGGTGCAGATACTCCATGGAAACAAGGTGATCGAGGTTAATGGCGAGAAGGTGGACAAGGGGAAAGCAGCTCTCCGCCTCCTTTCGAGACGCAATTATAACTTCGTAATGGCGGTCGGCGATGACCGGACCGACGAAGATCTTTTTGTCGCCATGCCAGACAGCGCGTACACAATAAGAGTTGGAGTTCAACCATCCCATGCCAGGCTCAACCTCAAAGAGCAGAAGGATGTTATCCGCCTGCTCAGGAGCCTGATATCAAACAGCAGTGGTCGTAATCAATAGCAGTAGCACGCCGGAGAATGTACTATTTCCACCGCACCGCAGTAATTAGTGCACCTGCCATTATGCTATTTGAGATTTCTTTTAAGAATACTAATAGTGAGCCTACAGTCTGGATTGTGAACATTTCGAGGATCATATCAGAATCATTGCTGAATTCACCGGATATGGGATGCCAACATTCGTAGGAGTGGCAGAAACAACACATTTTCTGGAAGACTCGTTTGTGCTTTTTGGCTCAAAGGAAAGAACTGTACAACCCTCGTTCTTCCCTAAACTTTTTTCCACATAAATATGAAATGCTTGATTTGCTTGACTACTTCCAAAAGCGTTGAGATTATTTTTCGGGTTTGTTTTTCAATAGGAGGTGAAAATTGGGCGAACCAACCGACAAGAGACCGGTTATCGATGCAGAGGAATGCACTGGTTGCGGGCTTTGCGTTGATGTTTGCGAACACGAATCTCTCGACATGGTCGACGATGTCGCAGCGATCGTGAATTCTGAAGCCTGCATAGGCTGCGGCGACTGTGCCGAAGAGTGTCCTGTTGAAGCAATTACAATGGAATAGACTTAATTATTCCAGGCAAAAAGGCGGGGAATAACCGCCTTTTTCGTTTTTGCTCTCGCGCAAGAAAGCACTGGTAAATTCTATCAAAAAACAAATGCCACATGGACTTGACAATCATTTACAAAAGCATATATTATCAACAAAAGTAACTAAAGGATACTTTAGGACACAGATTTGACATAGGGTAAAGATATTGATATACTTCCCAAATATTCCACAATATGTGGGAAGAAGATCGGAGTAGTTTGGGTAATCAAAAGGATTCGAACCCTTCAATGAAAAAGTACCGGGAGCTTTCCGACAGGGAACTCGTCGGGTACGCAAGGGGTGGCGATAAGGTAGCAGAATCTGTACTTATCAACCGTTATCAATACCTCGCACATGTTAAATCAAGGTCTTACTTCCTTACCGGTGCTGAACATGAGGATACGGTACAGGAAGGTATGATAGGTCTCTTCAAGGCAATTCGTGATTACAAAGAGGATGAACTATGCTCATTTCGCTGTTTCGCAATTCTTTGCATAACGAGACAAATTATCACAGCGGTAAAAACGCATGCACGCAAGAAGCATAATCCGCTTTCCTCCTATCAATCTCTTGACGCGCAGGTTCCGGATGAAAACATCCTCGGAAGCCTTTCTTCACAGACAAACTTAGATGAAAAATCTTTAGACCCTCTCGAATTGTTTATCAAGGGTGAGGAAGTAGAGAACGTGATTTCGACGCTCAGAGATAAACTTTCTGATTTAGAGTGGAGCGTCTTCGTGGAATACCTCGATGGAAAAAGCTATCAGGAAATCGCCGATGACCTTGAATCTGAACCAAAAGTTGTCGACAACGCACTGTGCCGGGTAAAACAAAAGATAAGAAAAGAGACAGCACTGTCAGCCTGAGTTCCTTTCTTTTCGAACCTTATGGTCTTTGATTCCTTATTATCCACGAGCAGGCTCAAAGGCAAGCTCATCCGTCATCGACGTTTGCAAGGAAGCCTATCGCTGAAATTTTAGTCATTTCATCAAAAGCACTCGTGAATTCCTTAACAGCCAAACAGAAAATTCAATGCCTAAGTAGAAAAGTGCAGCCATACTCGCGCATTCGCACTATCTTATGGTAGATTCAACCAGGCATCTCCAGCCGCGGCTAAAGGAGGCAGATTACATGGAAGCAGGTGCCGAAATGGAGGAAGAGCAAACTGAATATGCGCGTGTCCAGCAGCAGAAAAAAGAGGAAGCGGTAAGAGTTGCTCTTGGAAAGTTTAACTTCTTTCTCCATCTCACGTTTTACCTGTCGTGCTGCCTTTTTCTTGTGATCCTTGCAATACTTATGAGAAATATACTGCCATATCTACTCATTCCAGTTGTAATATGGACGTTTGTACTTATCGTTCACTTCCGTAAGGCATTTTTTTCGCAAAAAAATCGCAAGGAAAAAGCAAAGCATTAAGGCAACCAATATTTCGCCGCCATAAATTCGCCATCGTTTTAGCACTCAAAGGCTTCAAAAAATTAACTTCGTTATGAACCGGATATTTTGATACTCCCCCGAAAACCCCCTGGTCGCGGTTTCGATCCCGTGGGAAGTCTTTTGTTGAATGGAGCGGGAAACGGGGCTCGAACCCCCTTCGTCGCTCGAGAGATCACTCTCGCTCCCCATAGGGGGGCTTCCTGCCCCCCTGATGGCGCTTCGCCTTCGGCTCCGCTGTCATCCCCTATGAGTGAGATTAGTATCGGGGGATACTCCCCCGAAAACCCCCTGGTCGCGGTTTCGATCCCGTGGGAAGTTTTTGTTG
>JAQUKT010000007.1 GCA_028718945.1 Actinomycetota bacterium
GAAACCATAGTCTATGCTGGCTCGGAGTGTCTGCAGAGGAACCCTTCCCTCCCGATACCACTCTCTTCTTGCCATCTCAGCTCCCCCGAGCCTCCCTGAACATTGAACTTTGATTCCCTGAGCGCCAAGTTTCATGGTATTCGATATAGCCTTTTTCATTGCCCTTCTATAAGAAATCCGCGCGGAAATCTGTTCGGCTATGTTTTGAGCCACAAGAGTTGCGTCTAATTCTGGCACAGGGACGTCCTTGATATTCACAACTACTTGATGTCCGCAGATCCTGGTAAGGTCATCTCTTATTCTATCTACCTCGCTCCCCTTTCTTCCAATAACTATTCCCGGCCTCGCAGTATAGACATCAACGGTGGCTTGCTTTAATTTCCTCTCTATCTCAATCCTTGATACTGCTGCATTGGAAAGCCTTTCATGCAAGTAATTCCTGATTTTCAAGTCAGCCTGCACAAGTTCCGGGTAGTCTCTTTCTGCAATCCAGGAAGACCTCCAATTATTCACTATTCCGATTCTCAAACAATATGGATGAACTTTCTGACCCAAATTTCTCGCCGCCTTATTCCTTGAAATTGCCCTTTTCGGTTGACTGGTCTCTGCCGCTTGCGGACGTTTTCTTCTTCGTTGCCGCAGTTGCTTTCTTCGGTGATTTCTCTTTCACCTCTTCACGCTCTTGCTTGTCTTCCTTGAGAGTTTCCATCTTTTTCGATGAATCACCCTCAGACTTACTCCCCTTCCCTTCATTCTCAACTCCCCTATAAACACTCTTCTCCTTACCACGTCTCAAAACGCGACGCTTCTTTTCTGCTACGAAGCGTTCATCAAGCACAACAGTAATGTGGCTTGTCCTTTTGTTTATTCTCGTCGCACGACCCATCGCCCTGGGACGATACCTCTTGAGTGTAGGCCCCTCATCAACAAATGCCGACGCAACATACAGATTATCAGGATTCATCTTGTTGTTATTCTCCGCATTAGCAGCAGCAGACTTCAAAACTTTTGAAACAATTCTGGCCGCCGCTCTCGGGCTATATTCAAGTATCTTGCGAGCCTCATCAAGACTTTCCCCTCTAATGAGATCGATAACTGCTCTTGCCTTTCTTGGTGAAACTCTTACAAATCTTGCAACTGCTCTTGTCTCCAATATGACCTTCCTATTTCAGCTTCACGCGCTTTTCCTTCGCAAGTTTCCCGCCATGACCCCTGAACATTTTTGATGGGGTGAATTCTCCAAGCTTATGTCCAACCATGCTTTCCGTTACATATACAGGAACGTGTTTCTTGCCATCGTGAACCGCTATCGTGTGCCCAACCATATCGGGGAAAATGGCTGAGCCTCGGGACCATGTCCTGATGACTTTCTTTTCGCCACTATTGTTTAACTCCTCAATCTTCTTGAGCAATTTCTGATCAGCGTATGGTCCTTTTTTCAACGACCTTGACAAATCTACCTCCCACTTACTTTTCACGCCTCGTTCGCACGATGTACTTACCCGAAGGTTTCTTTTCGTCACGGGTCCTGTATCCAAGCGTTGGCTTCCCCCACGGCGTAACTGGATTTCGCCCACATTTTGACTTACCCTCGCCACCACCATGTGGATGATCCACTGGATTCATTGCCGCGCCCCTCGTTTGAGGTCTTACGCCCCTGTGACGCGCAGCTCCCGCTTTACCCATGCAAATAAGCTCGTGCCCAACGTTACCTACCACACCAATTGTCGCCCGACATTTCAATGGAATTCTTCGAACCTCTCCCGAAGGCAGTTTCAGGTGAGCGTAGCCACCCTCCTTTGCTATCAGCTGGGCACTCGCGCCGGCAGCTCTAACAATCTGTGCTCCGGCTCCTGGTTTTAGTTCAACTGCATGAACTACCATCCCAACCGGTATATTGTCCAGAAGCATTGCGTTCCCTATCTTTACTTCTGCATCAGGTCCTGACTGCACCGTATCGCCCACTTTCAAATCAACAGGACAAAGTATGTATCTCTTTTCCCCGTCAGCGTAGTGAAGCAACGCTATACGTGCAGACCTGTTTGGGTCGTACTCTATCTCCGCAACTTTTGCCGGAATCCCATCCTTATTTCGCTTGAAATCAATGGTGCGATACAGCCTTTTCGCTCCTCCACCGCGGTGCCTCGCGGTTTTGCGCCCATACGAGTTACGTCCGCCAGTCTTATTGATAGAAGCTGTAAGTGCTTTCTCTGGTTCACATCGAGTAATTTCTGTGAAGTCCGAAACTAATGCAAATCTTCTTCCTGCCGATGTTGGCTTGTACTTTTTCACTCCCATTTAACACCTGCTCACCTTGACTCGAAGAATTCTATTTTCTCCCCTTCCTCCAAAGTCACCACTGCCTTCTTACCGGATGGTGTCCTGCCAACTACCATCCCTCTTCTCCGTGGTTTTCCTTTTATTCGCATTGTATTGACACCCAAAACCTTTACATCAAATATTCTCTCAACGGCATCCTTTATCTCAGACTTGTTTGCTCGCGGGTCAACCATGAACGTGTATCTCCCTTGGTCAATCGCCCCGTAGCTTTTTTCACTTATAACCGGATATAGAATCACATCATGCGGGTCCTTCACTATCACCATCCCCCACAAGCGAAGAAAGGGCTCCTTTCAGAAAAAGAATATTTCCAAACCTCAAAATGTCATATGTATTCAATTCTTCGGGAAAAAATGCCTCAACGTCTTTTATGTTCCTGAAAGATTTTTCCACGCTTTCATCATCCTCAGAAACCACAACCATTGTGCTCCCAGTGAGCTTGAGTTTTGATAGGATTTCAACCGCAACATGAGTGCTCGGTCTTTCAAGATAGAAATCCTCGAGCACTATGATTCTATTGTTCCTTGCTGCCTCAGAAAGGGCGGATTTGAACGCGAGTCGCCTTACCTTCCTGGGTACCCTGAAAGAATAGTCCCTTGGCTTTGGCCCGTGAACGGTCCCTCCTCCTCGCCAGAGAGGCGAACGGGTGCTTCCCGCTCGTGCACGCCCAGTCCCTTTTTGCCGCCAGGGCTTCGCCCCACCGCCTCTAACTTCAGACCTTGTTCGCGTTGAAGCAGTACCCGCTCTGGAAAGAGCCATCTCCAACCTCACGACCTGATGAATGGCATAAGGATTGGGAGTCACTCCGAAAAGCTTGGCTTCGAGTTCAATATCTCCAATTTTTTTGCCTTCTGTATCCATTAGCGGTGCCTTCATGACACTCTCTTTCCCGCTTTTCCTCTTCCAGATTTGACCGATTCTCTCAAGACCACTAACGAACCCTTCGGCCCAGGAACCGCGCCTCTCACCAAAATTAGATTTCGCTCGCTGTCAACACGAAAGATCTCGAGGTTCTGCGCTGTCACTCTCGCCCCACCAGCTCTGCCGGGAAGTTTTCTTCCTTTGAACACTCTCGAAGGAGTCGCGCATTGACCGATAGAACCCGGAGCCCGGTGAAAAGTTGAACCATGAGAAGCAGGACCTCCGCTAAAACCCCATCGCTTTACAACTCCTGAAAACCCTTTGCCCTTGCTAACCCCTGTAACGTCAGCGCGCTCACCCTCGTGGAAGATGTCGGCAAGAATTTTCTGTCCAACTTTGAACTCTTGAGGATTTAGTGGAACTTCAGCCAAAATCTCGAGCGGCATTGTCCCCGCCTTTCTAAAATGACCTTTCATCGGCTGGTTGACTCTCGCCTCTTTAACATCACCATATCCCAACTGAACCGCCTCATAGCCATCTTTCTCGTTCGACTTAAGCTGAGTAACATGACATGGACCCGCCTTTATCACGGTTACCGGAACCACAACATCACCAACGAACAATTGGGTCATTCCGAGTTTCTTACCGAGTATTGCTTTTTTTGCCATATTGCTCATAGCCTGTCTTTCCCATCCCTTCCTACAGTTTTATCTCTATATCTACACCTGCAGGAAGATCCATGCTCGTCAAGGCATCTATCGTTTCTTGAGTCGGCCCGAGAATATCAATCAACCTCTTGTGTGTCCTTATCTCGAATTGCTCCCTCGAGTCCTTGTCAACATGAGGAGAGCGAATCACGCAATAAAGGCTTCGTTCGGTCGGGAGTGGAACAGGACCGGAGACTCCCGCGCCAGTTTTCCTTGCCGTCTCGATTATCATTCGCGCAGACTGGTCCACAACCTCATGGTCGTATGCCTTTAGCCTTATACGTATCTTTTCCATGTTCACAAGGCACCCTCTTGAAAAACTCTCTTCACACCAACATTCCTCACTACTTCAATACCTTGATAACTCTGCCAGCTCCCACTGTCCTTCCACCCTCACGGATGGCGAAACGAAGACCTTCTTCCATTGCAATGGGAGTTATCAGCTCAACCTCCATCTCCGTGTTATCTCCCGGCATCACCATTTCTATCCCTTCAGGGAGAGTGACCATTCCGGTCACATCTGTTGTTCTGAAATAGAACTGGGGTCGGTAACCGGAGAAGAAGGGGGTATGCCTTCCACCCTCCTCCTTGGATAGCACATAGACCTGTCCACGAAAGCGGGTGTGGGGAGTTATGCTGCCGGGCTGAGCAAGAACCATCCCTCTCTCAATCTCATCCCTTCCTATGCCACGCAGAAGAACTCCTATGTTGTCTCCAGCCTGACCCTCGTCAAGGATTTTCCTGAACATCTCGACACCAGTGCAGACTGTCTTTCTGGTCTCCTTTATTCCAACTATCTCCACCTCGTCCCCAACGTGTATCTTCCCCTGCTCGACTCTTCCGGTGCCAACCGTTCCCCTCCCGGTTATGGAGAACACATCCTCCACGGGCATCAGGAATGGCTTGTCAATATCACGTACCGGGGTCGGGATGTAGCTATCGACCGCATCCATCAAATCAAGAATTGGCTTGCACCACTGGCACTCCTCTTTGGCACAGGAGCACTCAAGGGCCTTGGTGGCACTGCCCATTATCACCGGTATCTCATCCCCGGGGAACTCGTACTCGCTCAAGAGTTCGCGCACCTCCAGCTCAACCAGTTCAAGGAGTTCAGGATCATCCACCAGGTCTGTTTTGTTCAGGAAGACGACTATGGAGGGAACCTCTACCTGGCGGGCAAGCAGAATGTGCTCTCTTGTCTGAGGCATCGGTCCATCAGCAGCGGAGACCACCAGGATTGCGCCATCCATCTGGGCAGCCCCGGTAATCATGTTTTTTATGTAGTCGGCATGACCGGGGCAGTCAACATGAGCGTAATGACGATTGGCAGTTTCATATTCCACATGGGCTATGGCAATGGTTATTCCTCTTTCCTTCTCCTCGGGAGCATTGTCTATGGACTCGAATGTTCTCACCTCAACGGGAAGACCGCCCTGATGCAGCACCTTCGTTATGGCAGCAGTGAGCATTGTCTTTCCGTGGTCAACATGCCCTATCGTTCCCACATTAATATGAGGTTTTGTTCTTTCGAACTTCTCTTTTGCCATGATTCCCTCCTTACCTAGTAACCCTTCACCCTTGAGATAATCTCAGAGGAAATGCCCCGCGGGACTTCCTCATATCTATAAAAATCCATATGATAAGTAGCTCTGCCCTGCGTCAGCGAGCGGAGGTCAGTAGCATATCCGAAAAGTTCCGCAAGAGGCACAAAAGCAACAATGTGCTGCCTCCCACTCCGTGTCCACATATCCTCGATCCTTCCCCGCCTCGAATTAACATCTGCTATGACCTCTCCGATGTATTCCTCTGGAACCATGATTTCAAGACGCATTATCGGCTCAAGAATCACCGGTTCAGCCTTCTTCAATGCATCCTTCAGGGCAATCGACCCGGCCACCTTGAAGGCAAGTTCCGAGGAGTCAACCTCGTGAAACGAACCACCCGCAAGTTCGACCTTGAGGTCCACAACAGGGTAACCAGCAAGAACTCCATTTGAAGCAGCTTCCCTCAATCCCCTATCCACCGATGGAATGTATTCCTTTGGAATCTCGCCAGAATGTATCCTGTTCTCAAAAACATAACCACTGCCCCTGGGAAGTGGCTCAATATTGATAACGACATCTCCATACTGCCCCCTCCCACCTGTTTGTTTTACGAACCTGCTCCTTACCCCTTTTACAGCTGCCTTGATAGACTCTCTGTAAGAAACCTGTGGCTTCCCAACATTCGCGTCAACATTAAATTCCCTTAGCAGGCGGTCAACAGCAACCTCGAGATGAAGCTCCCCCATCCCGCTTATTATCGTCTGACCACTTTCCTCATCATACGAAACCTGGAACGTTGGGTCTTCTTCCATCAGCCTTGCAAGTGATTCATTCAAACGATCCTGGTCAAGCCTCGTTTTTGGCTCAATTGCCACGGAAATAACCGGCTCCGGAAACACTATCGGTTCAAGAAGAATAGGATGAAGCGGGTCACAGATTGTGTCCCCAGTCTTTGTTTCCTTTAGCCCAACTGCCGCTACTATATCGCCTGTTAACGCGAATTTAAGGTCCTCCCGGTGATTCGCATGCATTCTCAGTATTCTTCCGATGCGTTCTTTCCCCCCAGCAGCGGTATTGATCACCGTTGTGCCAGTCTGAACTTCCCCGGAATATACCCGAAAATAAGTCAGCTTCCCAACATAGGGCTCAGACATAATCTTAAACGCAAGTGCGGAGAACGGCTCATCGTCACCTGCTGTTCTCTCTTCTATTTCATGAGTCAACGGGTTCTCTCCCGTAATCGGTGGCACATCCAGTGGAGAAGGGAGAAACGAGACGATTGCATCAAGCAACGGCTGGATCCCCCGATTTTTCAGTGCAGAACCGCAAAGAACAGGCACAATCCTTGCTTTCAAGGTCCCATTTCTCAATGCCCCTGTCAACATTTCTTCGGTAATCTCGCTACCCTCGATGTATGCCTCTAAGAGCAATTCATCGAACTCAGCCACCTGTTCAATCATCTTCTTTCGCTCATGCTCGGCAATTTCAACAAGGTCGCGAGGTATTTCTTCAAATCCATATTTTTCACCCAATTCGTCATGCCATATGATTGATTTCATTCTTATCAGGTCAATAATTCCAGAAAAAGTCTCCTCTATTCCGATTGGTATCTGTATAGGAACTGGTTTCGCGTCAAGCCTCTCTCTTATATTTTTTACTGAGCTTGAGTAGTTAGCCCCAACCCTGTCCACCTTGTTCATGAAACAGATTCTTGGAACACCATATTTATCAGCTTGCCTCCACACAGTTTCCGATTGAGGCTCTACACCTTCAACAGCATCAAAAATTGCTATTGCGCCATCGAGAACCCTCAGCGACCTCTCAACTTCTATTGTAAAGTCCACATGTCCGGGCGTATCAATAATATTTATTTGAAATCCATTCCACTGGCAAGTTGTAGCAGCCGACGTGATAGTTATCCCACGCTCCTGCTCCTGAACCATCCAGTCCATAACCGCCGAACCATCGTGCACTTCACCCATCTTGTAGGTCTTTTTCGTGTAATAAAGAATGCGCTCAGTCGTGGTTGTCTTTCCGGCGTCTATATGCGCCATAATGCCAATATTTCTCACCATCTCAAGAGGAATTTCTCTTTCCATTGCACTTTCTGTCTCTAAATCATTCCCCACGAGGGTACTTCTCATTACTACCACCGGTAATGGGCAAAAGCCTTATTTGCCTCTGCCATCTTGTGAAGGTCTTCCTTACGCTTGATTGACGCGCCCGTTCTGTTGGTAGCATCAAGCAATTCGCCCGCAAGTCTTTGCGCCATTGTCTTTTCGTTCCTCAGTCTCGCAAAAGAGACTATCCATCTTACCGCAAGTGTTCTTGAACGCGCTTGTCTAACCTCAACTGGCACCTGATATGTTGCCCCACCAACCCTCCTTGACCTGACTTCCAAGACGGGTTGGACATTCTCAATAGCTCTATGCAAAATCTCGAGCGGATCACCGTCCTTCTTTTTGCCAATAACCTCAAGAGCGTCATAAACAATCTTTTCGGCCTTGCTTTTCTTTCCATCCTTCATAACTTTATTTATGAACTGCTCTACGAGGACGTCTGAATAGACATGGTCCGGTTCAGTTGACCTCTTTGGGGCAGGTCCCTTACGTGGCATTCCTCCTCCTGACCTATCTGTTTCTCTTCGTTCCGTATTTCGAGCGCCCCTGCGTCCGGTCTTCAACGCCGCCAGCATCCAGGGCACTACGAATAATCTTGTATCTCACACCGGGAAGGTCTTTTACCCTTCCCCCTCTCACGAGAACAATCGAGTGTTCCTGTAAGTTATGACCTATCCCCGGAATGTATGCTGTTATCTCTATTCCATTTGTCAATCTCACTCTCGCAATCTTTCGGAGTGCCGAATTTGGCTTCTTTGGAGTGGTGGTCTTCACCTGAGTGCATACACCGCGTCGTTGTGGACATCCGTCAAGAGCCGGCGCTCCGGTCTTGCTCACTTTCTTCTTTCTCCCTATCCTTACCAGTTGATTGATTGTCGGCATACACCCTCCGAAAATCAGGTGAAAAAAACGGCGCACTTGCGCCTGTGCTTGAATTTACCATCACTCAGAAGTAGTGTCAACATCTTCCTCTATTTTCTCGAGCCCCTCATTATCAATCTCATTAAATATATCCACTGTGCCAATTTGCTGGCTCACAGAGGCAGTTTCCTCGCCCGTATAAAGCGGCTCCCACTCTTCTCCAACAGGCTTTACCTTTATCTTGCGATATCTTGGCATTCCCGAACCGGAAGGAATTAATTTCCCGATTATCACGTTCTCCTTGAGCCCTCTCAAATAATCAATCTTGCCTGAAATAGCAGCATCCGTGAGTACTCTTGTAGTTTCCTGAAATGATGCCGCCGCAAGGAATGACTCAGTGGCAAGGCTTGCTTTCGTGATGCCTAAGAGCACTTCCTTGAACTTGGGGGGCTCGCCGCCCTCCTCAGAAACCCTTCGTGCCTCCTCTTCGAATTCCATGTAATCAACAAGCTTTCCAGGAAGAAATTCAGAATCGCCCGGGTCGGTAACACTAACTCTTTTGAGCATCTGCCGAACAATAATCTCGATGTGCTTGTCGTGAATATCAACTCCCTGGTCCTTGTACACTTTCTGAACTTCGTCAACGAGGTAAAGCTGTACAGCCTCACGGTTTCTTATTTCTAAGAGATCCTTCGGGTCCGCAGAACCGTCTGTCAGCAGGTCTCCGGCGGCCACTTTCTGCCCATCTTCAACCAGAAGCTTCAACCCTGCCGGTATTTGATACTCATAGGTATGTGCAACCATTTTTCCCTCTTCGTTCAGAATCTCCCCTTTGAGTATCACAGTGTTATACTTATCGCCCCTCTTCACCTGAACTCTCCCGCGGCTCTGAGCAAGAAACGCCTGCCCCTTTGGCTTTCTCGCCTCAAACAGTTCCACAACTCGTGGAAGACCATGAGTTATGTCTCGTCCAGCACCCATGTATATCCCCCCAAGATGAAACGTTCTCATTGTAAGCTGAGTTCCAGGTTCACCTATGGATTGGGCAGCAATTATTCCCACCGCCTCACCTATATCGACCTTCTTCCCTGTGGCAAGGTTCCTGCCGTAACAGGAAGCGCATACTCCATACTTCGTCCTGCAGGTAAGAACTGACCTCACGCGAACTTCATCAACTCCTGCACGGACAAGTTTCTCTGCCTTTTCCCTTGTTATGTCTTCGTTTGCGTCAAGTATTTTTTCTCCGCGTGCCTTAACCGCTTTGAGGGTGTTCCTGCCAACCAATGATGGATTTACCTCGCCCTCTACAAGAACTTTGCAAGGAATCCCACCTTCGGTCCCACAGTCTTCCTCCCTTATGACCACATCCTGTGCTACGTCAACAAGTCTCCTCGTAAGATATCCTGAATCAGCGGTACGAAGCGCCGTGTCCGCAAGCCCCTTTCTTGCTCCATGAGTGGAGATAAAATATTCGAGAACCGAAAGCCCATGCCGGAAATTCGAGGTTATGGGAACACTGATTATTTCTCCCTTCGGGTTTTCCACAAGACCTTTTACCCCGGCAAGCTGCTTGATCTGCTTTATGTCCCCTCGAGCTCCAGAGAGTGCCATCATATAGATTGGATTCAAGTCATCGAAGTTCTCTTCCATCTTCTCAGAAATCAAATCGGTTGCCCCATGCCAGATATCAACAGTTCTCTCATGTCGCTCACTATCAGTATAGAAGCCCTCTCTATAGCGCTTCTCCACAGAATCAACTTCCTTGCTTGCTTTCTCGATTATCTCATCTTTTTCAGGAGGAACCTCTATGTCGTCAATCCCTATCGTCAAGCCAGCAACTGTCGCATAATGGAACCCGACCTCCTTTATGCGATCAAGAGTGGCTGCAATCTCGCCTGAATCATACTTCTCTGTAATCCTTTCAACTATTTCAGAAAGTTCTTTCTTTCCTATCACCCTGTTCTGGTATGGGAAATCACCAGGGAGCGACTCATTTATGATTATTCTCCCAACTGAAGTCTCGATAATTTCCCCATTCATCCTCACCTTTACCCGTGCCTGCAGGTCCACCATTCCAAAATCGTTTGCAAGCAGAGCTTCCTCGGAATTCGCGAAAAGTTTCCCTTCTCCCTTTTTCCCGTCGCAGACATAGGAAAGAAAATACCATCCAAGGACCACATCCTGCGTTGGCGTAACAATTGGCTTCCCATTTGCCGGAGACAGTATATTGTGAGATGAAAGCATTAGTATTCGAGCCTCTGCCTGAGCTTCAAGAGAAAGCGGAAGGTGAACTGCCATCTGGTCACCATCGAAGTCAGCATTAAAAGCAGTGCAAACAAGTGGATGTATTCTTATTGCCTTCCCCTCGACCAGTTGTGGCTCAAAAGCCTGAATTCCAAGGCGGTGAAGGGTAGGTGCCCTATTGAGAAGAACAGGATGTTCCGCGATTACCTTCTCCAAGACATCCCAGACAACTGGGACCATCCTGTCTATGATACGCTTTGCCCCCTTGATGTTATTCGCAAAACCAAGGTCCACAAGCCGCTTCATAACAAAAGGTTTGAAAAGTTCGAGTGCCATTTGTTTTGGAAGTCCACACTGGTGAAGTTTTAGCTCGGGTCCCACCACAATTACCGAACGTCCTGAATAATCAACCCTTTTGCCCAGTAGATTCTGGCGGAACCTTCCCTGCTTTCCTTTGAGCATGTCGGACAGAGACTTCAAGGGTCTGTTTCCTGGACCTGTAACAGGTCTTCCTCTTCTTCCGTTGTCAAACAGAGCGTCAACCGCCTCCTGAAGCATCCTTTTCTCATTGTTTACAATTATCTCGGGGGCTCCGAGGTCAAGAAGCCTCTTTAAGCGATTGTTTCTGTTGATAACTCTTCGGTAAAGATCATTCAAATCTGAAGTGGCAAATCTCCCGCCATCGAGTTGAACCATCGGGCGAAGATCAGGAGGGATGACAGGAATTACATCCATAATCATAGACTCGGGCTTGTTACCAGTCTTCAAAAAGGCGCTGACTACTTTCAACCTTTTGGTTGCCTTGCTTCTCTTCTGACCTTTGGATGTCCTTATGACCTCTCGAAGTTCGCGTGCTTCTTTCTTTATGTCAAAGTTACGAAGCAGTTCACCAATTGTCTCCGCTCCCATACCGCCACTGAAGTATTCCCCGTACCTTTTCCTCAAGTCGCGGAATTTCTGCTCCTCATCGATGAGCTGCTTGACCTCTAATTTCTTGAATTCGTCAAAGAGGCTCCTGAGATATTCGGAGTGTGCCTCAAAGGAGGCACGAAGCTCCTCTCTTTTCTTCTCGAGTTCCCTCTGGAACTTACTTATCTTCTTCTCAAACGAAGGATTCTCGCGTTTGATTCTTGCCTGGCACTGCTTTTCAGCTTGGGCTATGCGCTCTTCCTTGTTTTTGGGATTTTCAGAAGCTTTCTTCTTCGGCTCTCTCTTGATGGCATTTATGATTCTCTCTGTCTCCTCCTCGATCTCCTTTATCCTGTTCTTGAGCGCTTTCTTCTCCTCTGTTTCTTTTGTCTTATATGCTTTCTCTAACCCCCGCAACTCCTCTTCCAGTTCACCATGATGTTTGCTTATCTCCTCATTGAGTCTTTCTTCAAGTTTGGGAAGGTCTGCCTTGCGCTTTTCTTTTTTCACGTCAGTGATTATGTATGAAGCGAAGTAGAGCACTCTTTCAAGATTTTTCGAAGATATGTCAAGAAGATATCCCATTCTGGACGGCACCCCCTTGACAAACCAGATATGCGCAACCGAAGCGGCAAGCTCGATATGGCCCATACGTTCTCTTCTCACCTTCGATCTTGTAACTTCAACTCCGCATCGCTCGCAAATCATCCCCTTAAACCTTATGCGCTTCTTGTACTTTCCGCACGCGCATTCCCAGTCATGGCTGGGCCCAAATATTTTCTCGCAGAAAAGGCCCTCCTTCTCCGGTTTCAAAGTGCGGTAGTTTATCGTCTCAGGCTTCTTCACCTCTCCTTTCGACCACGTTCTTATCTGCTCCGCCGAAGCAAGCCCGATTTTGACCGCCGAGAACTCATTGACATCCAACAAATAAATCCCCCCTATACAAGACTATCAAGGTCTGCGCTCTCATCTTCATCTGTGCCAGGGAAAGGCTGTATCGTCCTCAAATCCAGACCCAATTCCTCCGCCGTGCGATAGGTATCTTCATCAGTTTCAAGTATCTCAACAGGTTCCCCCTCTTCACTGACAACCTGAACATCGAGCCCGAGTGACTGCATCTCTTTCACAAGAACCTTGAATGACTCAGGTATACCAGGCTCCGGTATGTTTTCGCCTTTTACTATCGCCTCATAAACTTTGACTCTTCCAACTACATCATCGCTTTTCACGGTCAGGAGCTCCTGGAGAGCATGAGCGGCGCCGTATGCCTCTAAAGCCCAGACCTCCATCTCTCCGAACCTCTGACCACCAAATTGAGCCTTTCCTCCAAGTGGCTGTTGGGTGACAAGAGAGTATGGACCGGTAGACCTTGCGTGGATTTTATCGTCAACAAGGTGTATCAGTTTCATCGTATATACATAGCCAACAGTCACCTCTTGCCCAAACGGCTCCCCGGTCCGTCCGTCATAAACCTTCGTCTTACCATTTGAAGGAAGACCAGCTTTTTGAAGCCAGGACATTGTCTCGTCCTCTGTCGCTCCATCAAAAACGGGAGATTCGACATATACTGGTGATTCACCATCTACTCCCTCATGGGCAGCCCACCCCAAGTGAGCTTCGAGTATCTGACCAATATTCATTCGCGAAGGGACTCCAAGAGGGTTTAGAATGATATCCACCGGTGTCCCGTCCTCGAGGAATGGCATGTCCTCAACTGGGAGCACCTTTGCAATAACACCTTTGTTCCCGTGTCTGCCACCAAGCTTGTCTCCCTCGCGAATCTTCCTTCGTTCAGCGACATGAACCCGTACAAGCCTGTTGACTCCAGGGGAAAGCTCGTCTCCTTTATCACGCGAAAAAACATTCACCCCTATTACCTTGCCCGATTCACCATGGGGAACTTTCAAAGAGGTATCGCGAACCTCTCGAGCTTTCTCTCCAAATATTGCCCTCAGAAGTTTTTCTTCGGCGGTGAGTTCTGTTTCCCCCTTAGGGGTAACCTTCCCGACAAGGACATCTCCTGCCTTGACCTTTGCGCCAATCCTGATTATTCCTTCTTCATCGAGGTCCTTCAGTACCTCTTCTTGAACATTTGGAATATCGGCGGTAATCTCTTCATCCCCAAGTTTGGTGCTCCTCGCCTCAACTTCGTGCTCATCTATATGAATCGAAGTGAGAACATCATCACGAACAAGGCGCTCAGAAACCACAATGGCATCTTCGAAGTTGTACCCTTCCCAGGGCATGAAAGCCACAAGGAGATTCTTACCCAAAGACAGCTCTCCCTGATCTGTTGAAGCACCATCCGCTATTACCTGACCTTTCCGAACCTTTTCTCCTTCTTCCACAACCGGTCTCTGGTTTACGCAGGTCCCTTGATTCGAACGCCCAAACTTGATGAGTCTGTAAACTTCTGTTTCGCCAGAGTTGCCCTTTATCTCAATGGTTGAGGCATCGACATAAGTTACTACCCCGGAAGACTTTGATGTAACCACGTCGCCAGTATCCTTTGCAGCCCGGTATTCCATTCCGGTAGCAATTAATGGCGCTTCAGGCTCGATCAGCGGAACAGCCTGTCTCTGCATGTTGGCTCCCATCAGCGCCCTGTTTGCGTCATCGTTCTCGAGAAAAGGTATCAGAGCGGTAGCTATACTCACAGTTTGTCTGGGGGAAACGTCCATTAGGTCCACTTGCTTTGCCCCGACTGTTGCAACCTCCTCACCGAGTTTTGGAGCGCGACACAGTACCCTTTCCTCCTTTATTTTCCCCTTTGGAGTCAGAGGAGTGTTGGCCTGCGCAATTATGTAGTTGTCCTCCTCGTCTGCAGTAAGATAAACAATTTCATCAGTAACTATCCCGTTCTTGACCTTCCTGTAAGGAGTTGTCAGGAAGCCGAGATCATTTAGTTTCGCATACGTTGAAAGATTCCCAATAAGACCAATGTTGGGGCCCTCGGGTGTCTCTATGGGGCACATCCTCCCGTAGTGAGAGGGGTGAACATCACGCACCTCGAATCCTGCCCTTTCTCTCGAAAGACCCCCTGGGCCAAGCGCTGATAGCCTTCTCTTGTGAGTCAAACCTGACAGAGGATTCGTCTGATCCATAAACTGCGACAATTGGCTCGACCCAAAGAATTCCTTGATTGCCGCAACCACAGGTCTTATGTTGATGAGAATCTGAGGCGTGATCGCTTCCATTTCCTGCGTTGTCATTCTTTCGCGGACGACTCTTTCCATCCGGGAAAGACCAATTCTTACCTGATTCTGCACCAGTTCGCCAACAGTTCTGATTCTTCTATTTCCAAAATGGTCTATGTCGTCGATTCTCGGACACCTGCTTCCACATTTGAGACAAAATGCCTGGCTTGACTCCACTTCCTCGCCGCAGCCAAGGCACTTCCCCTCGTTGAGGTTCACGATGTACCTTATTGCCTCAATTATGTCTTTTTCGGTAAGAACGGTTACTTTCAGCGGGATGTCGAGACCAAGTTTAGTATTCAGCTTATAGCGACCAACCCTGGCAAGGTCATACCTTCGGCTATTAAAGAAGAGATTGTCGAGAAGAGCCCGAGCACTTTCAGGCGTTGGATGCTCTCCCTGGCGGAGCTTCCTGAATATGTCAATCAGTGCTTCCTCTTTCGTGGAAGTGTGATCGCGCTCAAGAGTTGCCTCGATGCAGGCAGCGCCATTGAACAATTCGAGAATCTTCTGATCCTCTTCATATCCTAATGCCCTCAGAAGAACAGTGACGGGTTGCTTCCTCTTCCGGTCAATACGAACTCCAAGAGTATCTTTTTTGTCAAGTTCCAGCTCGAGCCACGCGCCGCGAAGAGGTATTATCTTCCCAGCAAAAATTTCACGGTCAGTTTCCTTATCAGTTTCCACATCGAAATAAGCCCCCGGAGAACGGACCAGCTGGCTTACAACAACTCTTTCCGTGCCGTTGAAGATAAATGTCCCTTTCTCGGTCATCATTGGGAAATCTCCCATGAAGACCGACTGTTCTTTTATTTCCCCTGTTTCTCGGTTTATGAGCCGCACCTCAACGAAGAGAGGAGCAGAATAGGTCATGTCCTTCTTCTTGCACTCCTCATCGGAAAATTTCGGATCCCCGAAGTAATGCTTGCCGAATTCAACCGCCATTGTCTGGGTAAAATCCTCAATTGGCGAAATGTCTCTGAAAACCTCACCAAGACCTTCTGTTTTGAACCAATCGTATGAATCACGCTGAATCCCAATCAAATCGGGAACTGGAAGGACCTCCGGAATCTTGGCGAAAGAAAACCTTTTCCTTTTTCCATGAAGCGCTATTGGCAAAGATAACCCCCCCTTGGCTCGTGAAATCGGTTAAAAAGAATAAACACAACGAGAAAAAATGACCTTATTCAAAGCAAACCTTAATTTTATTTAATTTGAATTGTGAAGTCAATAGAATATTTGTGAAAAATAAACCTTTTACTCTCTCTTCCCTTAAACGCTATCCACCGTCACTTGATTTCTACCGTTGCTCCTGCTTCTTCGAGCTGCTTCTTCATCTTCTCAGCCTCTTCTTTTGTTATTCCTTCCTTGACAGGATTTGGAGCTTCCTCGACAAGTGCCTTTGCTTCCTTCAAACCTAAGTTTGTAATTGCCCTTATTTCTTTTATCACGGGGATTTTCTTGTCCCCAGTAGAAACCAGTATCACGTCGTACTGAGTCTTTTCTTCTCCCGCTACCTTTTCGTCCTCCGCGGTCTCAACCGGAACCGCTGATTGTACAGCAGGGGCTGCAGCAGAAACACCAAATTCTTCCTCCGCAAGCTTCACGAACTCGGAAAGTTCGAGTACCGTCCAAGACTTCATAACCTCAAGGACATCTTTCGGCTCAAGTTTCGATTCCATCCATATCACCTCTCACCTTATCTCTTTCACGGCGTACCGTTAATCGCCTGGCTCCTCCAATTGAGAAGTCTCCTCTTCATTTGTTTCCTTTTCAGAACTGTTTTCAGTAATACTCCCCTTGCTTTCAATTACTCCGTTCAAGACAGAAAGCATTCTTTTCAATGGCGCTGATGAAACAAAGACCATGCCAAATAGTGGAGAGCGGATAGCCCCAACCGCTTGAGAAACCAGCGTTTCCCTCGGTGGAATCAAGGCAAGGCTTTCAATCTGAGCGGCGCTCAACACGTTGCCCCTGAAAAGACCGCCCCGGAAAAAGAGCCCTTTGCGCTCTCTCATGAAATTCCTGGTAACCCTTGCAACTTCCTGAGCACGGTCCCCTGAAAATATCACTGCTATGGGCCCCTCTAAGAATGGCAGGATCTCCTCCCTTCCTAAATCCTTAAGGGCGATCCTTGTAAGAGTCTTCTTGAGTACCCTCATCCTTGCGCCATGGTCATCGAGTATCCTACGAAGCTCGCTTGATTCCGATACCCCGAGACCTGTGAAATTTATGAAAAAAAGAGAGTCCTCTCCCTCGAACATTTTTTTGAGGAGTTTCACTTTCTCTTCTTTTTCCTTGCTTGGCAAAAGTTCCTCCTAAAACATTTGGCCCCAGACGAGGCCAAATAAACAAAAGCCTCGGCAGGGCTATTGAGCCATAAGGCACCTGCTGTCTCGGGCAAAAATATTTTTCTTTTGTCTCAACAACATAACAGAAAATTGACTTCCTGTCAAAATGTAGAAATGATCAGGCAGCATCCTTGGGAGTGACATCCCGCGTCACAGAGGTATCAACCGGCACACTGGGCCCCATTGAACTCGAAAAATTGATGCTCTTCAAATAACGACCCTTAGATGAGGCCGGCTTGGCCTTGATTACTTCCTCGAGAACCGCTTGATAATTCTCAAGGATATGCTCAACAGGAAAAGACGTCTTCCCGAGGACAAGGTGGAGGTTCCCCTGCTTATCAACCCTATATGAAACTTTGCCCCTTTTTGCGTCCTTTACCGCCTTTTCTACATCGAAGGTAACAGTGCCATTCTTCGGGTTTGGCATGAGTCCCCGCGGGCCGAGTATCTTTCCAAGTTTGCCCACAACGCTCATCATATCCGGTGTTGCTATCGCGACATCAAAGTCGGTCCAACCCTCCCGGACCTTTTCGGCGAGTTCTTCACTACCCACATAGTCAGCGCCCGCTTTCTCAGCTTCAATAGCCTTCTCTCCTGTAGCAAAGACAACTACCCTAACTTCTTTGCCGGTTCCATTAGGCAGGACAACCGCTCCACGAACCATCTGGTCCGCATGTCTCGGATCAACTCCGAGCCTGAATGCTACTTCAAATGTCTCATTGAATTTTGTATCAGCGAGCTCCTTGATGAGCAATGCTGCCTCATAGGGGTGGTAAAGTTTTCCCTTCTCTATCTTTTCAACTTTTTCTCTATACCTTCTGCTTCTCGCCTTCAAACTCAAACCTCTCCTCAAATTAACTTTGTTACCCTATTCTCCTACAACTTCCAACCCCATGCTCACAGCTGTTCCCTCAATGATTCGCTCCGCGGCATCAAGGTCTCTCGCGTTGAGGTCCGGAAGTTTGACCCTTGCTATCTCGCGTATCTTCTCCTTCGTGATCCTTCCTACCGGTTGTCTGTTCGGCTCGGGGCTGCCTTTCTCAATTCCAGCGGCCTCCATGAGCAAGCGCGACGCCGGAGGAGTTTTAATCTCGAACGTAAAGGAGTGGTCCTCATAAACTGTAATCTTGACCGGCACTATCTGCCCAAGCTGGCTTACTGTCGCCGCATTGTAAGCCTTGCAAAACTCCATTATATTAACCCCGTGCTGCCCGAGAGCGGGCCCAACGGGAGGCGCAGGATTAGCCTGACCGGCAGGTATTTGAAGCTTGATGACCGTCAATACCTTTTTTGCCATTCATAACACCTCACCTAAATTTTGACAACCTGCTCGAATGAAAGTTCAATAGGCGTTTCCCTCCCGAATATCGAAACAAGAACTTTGAGTTTGCTCTGGTCGAGACTGACCTCGCTTACTATCCCGGTGAATTCAGCAAAAGGACCTTCCACCACTTTGACTCCATCGCCCTCGGAGAATTCAGCAGAAATCTTTGGTTTCTCAGCTTCCTGCCTTGCAAGAATCCTTTCAACTTCCTCATCAGAAATTGGGATTGGCTTCGCCTGCGAGCCCACAAATCCAGTGACACCCGGAGTATTCCTGACAACATACCAAGAATCGTCATCGAGGACCATGCGCACGAGAAGATAGCCAGGCAAAAGCTTTTTCTGTGTAAGTTGTTTCTTTCTTGACTTGTACTCAATAACATCCTCAACAGGCGCAATTACCTCGAATATTTTTTCTTCCATGCGCGTGGACTCTATGCGATGCATGAGGTTGTCCTTCACCTTGTTTTCGTAACCCGAGTATGTATGTATTACATACCACTTCTTGTCTCTATTCGTTACCATCCTCAACCTCACACAATCAGCTGTAATATCTTCGTCAGGGCGAGATCAATCAAAAGAATGAAGGCAGACACAATGGACACCGTAATAATCACCACAACTGTGTAATTGACTACTTCGGACCTGCTTGGCCAGATGACCTTCTTCATCTCGACCCGCACATCCTTGAAAAACTGAGAAACCCTTTTCGCGAGACCGATTTTTTCAGCCTTTTTCTCTACTTTCTTTCTTTCTATTGCCCTTTTTCGCTGAGCAATCTTCTGCTGCTGCGACGAAGGTTTTAGTGCCTTTTCCTGCGCTCTTCTCAGCTCTCTGCTGACCATACCAAAAAATCCCTTCTATTTGAATCTGATATCCAACAGGCCCGGAGGGACTCGAACCCCCTGCCTCCGGTTTTGGAGACCGGCGCTCTACCGGTTGAGCTACGGGCCTTCTACCACTCCTAACGAGTTTCCTTGTGAACCGTGTGCCTCCGGCACCACCTGCAATATTTCTTTACCTCAAGCCTGTCCGGGTCATTCGTTTTGTTTTTAGTAGTCGTATAATTTCGCCTCTTGCACTCGGTGCAGGCCATAGTAACAATTACTCTCATATTCTCACTACTTCAATACCTTGATAACTCTGCCAGCTCCCACTGTCCTTCCACCCTCACGGATGGCGAAACGAAGACCTTCTTCCATTGCAATGGGAGTTATCAGCTCAACCTCCATCTCCGTGTTATCTCCCGGCATCACCATTTCTATCCCTTCAGGGAGAGTGACCATTCCGGTCACATCTGTTGTTCTGAAATAGAACTGGGGTCGGTAACCGGAGAAGAAGGGGGTATGCCTTCCACCCTCCTCCTTGGATAGCACATAGACCTGTCCACGAAAGCGGGTGTGGGGAGTTATGCTGCCGGGCTGAGCAAGAACCATCCCTCTCTCAATCTCATCCCTTCCTATGCCACGCAGAAGAACTCCTATGTTGTCTCCAGCCTGACCCTCGTCAAGGATTTTCCTGAACATCTCGACACCAGTGCAGACTGTCTTTCTGGTCTCCTTTATTCCAACTATCTCCACCTCGTCCCCAACGTGTATCTTCCCCTGCTCGACTCTTCCGGTGCCAACCGTTCCCCTCCCGGTTATGGAGAACACATCCTCCACGGGCATCAGGAATGGCTTGTCAATATCACGTACCGGGGTCGGGATGTAGCTATCGACCGCATCCATCAAATCAAGAATTGGCTTGCACCACTGGCACTCCTCTTTGGCACAGGAGCACTCAAGGGCCTTGGTGGCACTGCCCATTATCACCGGTATCTCATCCCCGGGGAACTCGTACTCGCTCAAGAGTTCGCGCACCTCCAGCTCAACCAGTTCAAGGAGTTCAGGATCATCCACCAGGTCTGTTTTGTTCAGGAAGACGACTATGGAGGGAACCTCTACCTGGCGGGCAAGCAGAATGTGCTCTCTTGTCTGAGGCATCGGTCCATCAGCAGCGGAGACCACCAGGATTGCGCCATCCATCTGGGCAGCCCCGGTAATCATGTTTTTTATGTAGTCGGCATGACCGGGGCAGTCAACATGAGCGTAATGACGATTGGCAGTTTCATATTCCACATGGGCTATGGCAATGGTTATTCCTCTTTCCTTCTCCTCGGGAGCATTGTCTATGGACTCGAATGTTCTCACCTCAACGGGAAGACCGCCCTGATGCAGCACCTTCGTTATGGCAGCAGTGAGCATTGTCTTTCCGTGGTCAACATGCCCTATCGTTCCCACATTAATATGAGGTTTTGTTCTTTCGAACTTCTCTTTTGCCATGATTCCCTCCTTATGGACTAAAACCTCAAATCCACTATAAGCATAACATCAACTATTTGGTAGCGGTGACTGGATTCGAACCAGTGACCCCACGGGTATGAACCGTGTGCTCTACCACTGAGCTACACCGCCTCTATGAATCTGATTTCTCAAAAGCCCGGTGTCAGAGTCGAACTGACGACCCCATCCTTACCATGGATGTGCTCTACCAACTGAGCTAACCGGGCTTCGAAGTCGCTCTCTTGCCATGATTCACTGCCATGGCTTGATATCAGGCTACCATTTCCACAAATTTATCTCAAACGCTCAAATGAACTTTTTTCAAATACGTGAACTCCAAAGGTAGTGGGGGAGGTAGGATTCGAACCTACGTAGGCTGCGCCAACGGATTTACAGTCCGCCCCCTTTAACCACTCGGGCACTCCCCCTATGGGCACATAGAATAGCAGCACACGTATTGTTTATCAAGGAATCAAAAGGTATCAAAAAGTTTGCCTTCACCATCAAAGCCAGTAACCCCGCTAAGGGATGTGCTCCTCACCTCTTCTCCAAGCTCGTTCCTTAGCATCATTTCGAACGTTTTCGCGTTTGCTGGAGCCTGTCCTTTGTAGTGGTTATTGAAAACTACATAAACCCGCTTTGTCTTTCTTGCTATATCAACAACTCCGGGCAGCAAACTCTCGAGCTCCTCATCTGAATATTTATAGTTGTATCTCTCCCACGATTCTCTATCCCTGTCCCACCAAGTCTCGTAGTTCCTGCCATGAAACCTAAAATATCCAATGTCGCTCGTCACCTCGACCCGTCCATGCGGTAGTTTCTTCAATTTTGGCTCATCAACACAGCAGTAGCCAAGACCAAGTTCCCTCAAGAATTCGAATGTTTCCTCACTCTCCCAGGAATCATTTCTGAATTCAACAACAGTATCAAAGCCCTCGAGCTCAGCAGATAGGAACCTGAGGTACTCGAAATTCTCAGGAAGACTTTTGAAACTCCACGGAAACTGGGCAAGCAAGCAACCGAGTTTCCCATGGTCAGCCAATGGTCTCATGGTACGCCTAAAGCGTTCGAATACATCTTCTTTTTTGCCAATCTCATGCGTCATTTCCCTATTTGCTTTCACTGTGAATTGAAAATCGGTCGGCGTCCTCCTTGCCATCGACAAAATACTTTCAGGACGCGGAATATTGTAGAAAGTGGAATTTATCTCGACCACAGGAAAGTGTTTCGAATACTCCCCGAGCATTTCGCTCGAGCTTGTATTCTTTTCATAGAAATTACCTTTCCAGTCAGCATAACTGAACCCCGCAGTCCCAACAAAAACAGCCAAACCTGACCACCTTCATGCACTATGAAGACAACATGTCCTGTTTGCTTTGACCTCGAGCTTCGTTTTTAGAGCCTCTTGTTTTTTCCATACGCACAACAGTGCCATCCATACCACTGGATATTTCTACATCGTCCATCAAACCCTTCATTATCTGGATTCCTCTCCCGCGAAGAGCCATCGGGTCATGAGGCTCGCTTTTAACTATCCCGACGTCAAATCCATGCCCCTTATCCAGTACCTCGATTATGAGCCTGTCATCAAAAGGCGTTATCGTAAAACTCATTTTTTCATCAGCGGGGCAAGCGTGCTGGATTATGTTTTTGAGTGCTTCCTGCATTGCAAGTTCTACGTCAGGGGCTTCTTCTTCAAGGCCATGCCTTGTTAGGTATTTCCTCACAGTTGCGCGGGCTTTCTTTAGTGATTTCATCTTACACGGCAGGGTCACGACCAAAGGCTTTTCGCGAAGCCGCACTGGCATAATCATAAAACGCCGTCCACCAGACTCTATTGCGCCACAATCAATCCTGCGTCAAGCAATAGAAAACAAACCCAGGATTCGCCTATCTTCTCTCAATTTTGTCCGAGAAAAAATCCTCGTCAATGTATCCACTTGATACCCCAACAAACTGAAACGCCTTGCCGAGGTTAGAAAAGATATTGAACACGCTGTCGAGATTTACCATTTTCAATATCTTCAATATTCTTGGATTTTCCACCACAAATACGATGCTTCCCTCGGAAGAAGTCACCTTCTGATATGTCTCGATGAGGCTACCAATCCCGCTCGAGTCGATAAAAGTCATCTTCGAAAGATCGAGAACGATATCGTGCTTTCTGTCTCCCTCGATTTTTAGCAAAACCTTTCTAAAAAGCGGAACAGTATAAACGTCCAGTTCTCCCACAACACTGACTATATTGAATCCTTCTTTCTCTTCAACCTCTAAGTGCAAATTACGCCCTTTCCCTGAAATTTCTTCTTATCAGAAACGCAACAATAAGGATAACGACCAGCACGAAAATTGTAAATCTCTTCCTGCGGGCTTTCTTTCTTGCTCTCCTCCTCTTTTCCCTTTTTGAAAGACCCTTTTTTGCCTTTTCTCTCAATTCCTCGGGGACTTCTTTCCCTTTCTTGGTAAGTTTCCTGATTTTCTTCTCAGCCTTCCTTCTTTCTTCCTTGAGTTCCCTTTTTTCCTCTATCTTCCTCAAGGCAAAGTTAGCAAATAAACCGATGAGGGCTCTCGCAAGCTTCTCATAAATATCGCCGCTGTCCTTGCTTGACGGAATCTTGAAAGAACGGTGAAAGCGTTTGCTTTCATTCTCTCGAGCCTGCGCATCCATAAAAATACCTCCAATCAGCACGTTGAAAGGACTATACAATAAATGGAAGGGTCTCGCCACAATATGCGCATCTATTGCCGTCGAGAGCATCAACAAAAGTACTATATCCCTGCCTTCGAACAATCACCTTACCGCAATTGTGACAGAAGGATGTTGAGCCCTCTTCGTCCATCACATTTCCCATATAAACATAGTCAAGCCTCTCTTTTGCAACAAGCCAGGCATCCTTGAGAGTCTCAAACGGAGTTCTTGGTATTTTCATCTTGTAGCAGGGATAATAGGCAGAAAAATGAAGTGGGGTATCCTTCCCGAGGGATTCAACGAATTCCACTAATTTCAGAATATCCTCTTTCGAGTCATTGAGCGTGGGAATAACAAGATTTGTTATCTCTATATGGCATGATTGCTTAGCCCTCCGGCATGTGTTGAGGACCGGCGCAAGTTTTGATTTGCAAATCTTCTTATAGAATTCCTCACTCATCGACTTGACATCTATGTTCATCGCATCAATGAGTGGCAGAATTTCCTCGAGAGGTCGAGGATTTATCAATCCATTCGTGACAAGAACATTCTTATACCCGCGTTTTCTCACTTTTTCCGCACATTCGAGCACAAACTCAAACCAGATAATGGGCTCATTGTAAGTGTATGCAACACCAATGGAGCCGCTCCTTCCTGCCATTTCAGCAATCTCAGATGAGGTGACATGGTTGCCAGTGAAATCAGCCTCAATCATTTCCCAGTTCTGGCAGAAATCGCACCGCTGATTGCAACCTCCTGTGCCTACTGAAAGTATCTGCTTCCCGGGATAGAAGTGGTAAAGGGGTTTTTTCTCCACTGGGTCGAGATTGATGGCAAGAGCGCGCTCGTAGTTTTCGGAGTAAAGAATCCCTTCCTTATTACTCCTTACCCTGCAGATTCCACTCTTTCCTTCGGCAATAATGCACTCCTGAGGGCACAAGAGACACCTGACTTTCCCCCCATTCAACTTCTCAAAGTAAGACGCTTCTTTCAAGAAAAATTCCCCTTTGAAATGTAAAAAGCATCAGCACACAAACACTGTCTCTATCAAAGGTCAAATTAACTTGAGTCCGTGAAGAACCCCTGAAATATCCTCCCTCGAGGCAGCTGAAACAGAAATCATCGGGAGTCTCAACTCATCCGATTCAATAATTCCCATCAATTTCATCGCAGCTTTTGCCGGCGCCGGGTTTGGCTCCTTGAACATGACCCCGATGAGCGGAAGCAAATGATAGTGGAGACTTCGAGCCTCATCGAGCCTCCCCTCTTTCACTGACCCGTAAAGTTCAAGGAATCTATCCGGAAGGACGTGACCGCTTGCCATTATTCCTCCATGACCGCCAAGGCACGTTATGCTGAAAAGCAGGTGGTCTTCACCGGAAAGTACTGAAAAATCTTCCGTCCTTGCAATTATGTTCATCGTCTCATTCAAATCACCACTCGCGTCCTTCACTCCAACTATGTTCGGGACTCTTGAAAGCTCAACTATGGTCCCGGCCTCAATGTTTCGTCCAGTGCGCGAGGGGATGTTGTAAATCAATATGGGGCGCTCAGTCGCGTTCGAAATTTCCCTGTAATGCTCAATGATTCCCTCCTGACTCGGCCGGTTATAATAAGGTCCAACAACAAGATATCCATCAACATCAATCCCCTCCGCCCTCTCAATGAGCTCGATTGTCTCGCTTGTTGAATTGGTCCCTATTCCGGCAATCACCGGACATCTCCCTTCCACCTGCTCCACAGTTACCCGAATCACTTCTATGTGTTCATCGTGTGAAAGAGTGGCGCACTCGCCAGTTGTTCCGCAGGGAACAAGACCTGTCGCACCGCTGTCAACGAGATAATCAACAAGTCGCCTGAGGCTTCCTTCATCAACATCTCCGTTCTTGAAAGGAGTAATATTTGGAACGTATATGCCTTCAAACATTAGCCTCGACAATTCCTTCACCCCGCTTCAATGCATCCTTTCTAAGCCTTGAGAAGTAATTTTACAATTCGCCATCTCGAACCGCAACAACCGGCGCGCTTCCATGCTCTTGCCGCGAACCATTCTATTCGAAAGCAAGGCAAACAAAAGTTTGAAAAGTATTCACCCTTTCGGTTCCTGAGAAATAACCACAAAGACCTATGCTGCGCACTCTCATTCAAGTTCGATAAAAAAGAAAAAGATAGTTACCGAGAATTACATGAAAAAATGAAAACATTTCTGAAGGTTATTGGTATTGGGTTTTCGATGTTGCTCATGAGCGATATCATATTGGTCACGGCGGGACACTTTTCAGGATTTGAACCTCTTATTTCACAGTTGCTTCGCATAAAGGGAATTATTTATGGGATTTCAATACCTGTTTTCGTGATTCTATACGGGACCATCGAGCTTGCATTAAGTAGCCGAAAAAAAGCGCGCCAATAGCAGAAAGATTTTGATAGACTGCTTTTGAAAATAATCTTTTCCCTATTTTTCTATGACTCATCTCGAACTTCAGGGTAAGGGTCGGCATAACCAAAATCGCTCTGCAATTGCACGGTTGGAGGGTTTCTGAACTGAATCCCCGCACAGATTTCGCCTCTTCCAAGTTTTGCTACCCAGACAACCACGCTATGCACCAATCGACCTGAAACAGGCGCCATCACAATGACATGGTTCCCGGTCGAGACAATCTCCTTTGTTCTCCCCTGGAACTCGAGCCTCTTCATCCGCACCCCAAGTCCCCCAGCGGAGATGTCTCTTACATTGAGCTCTACCTCTTCTCCTTCCATAATTCTCACAGGACACCCGAACTCCACGCGCGGGTATGCCCTTCGCTCGGAAAATTCATCCACAGCGGCCCTCCCCGTCTTAGCCCAGGCTTTTTTACCACGCGCGAGATTAAAAAGACCAGCCATCGAGGAAGGTATCCAGAGCAACGTATAGAAAGCAAATACATGATACAGATACAGAAAATGAAACAAGGACGCCTTCTTTTCCCTCAAATAGGAAGAAACCATTCCCATTGAGATGATAAAAGAGAGAAGATAAGTTGCCGCAAGATACAGGAGGAAATTTGTGTCCAAAAGAAAATCGCTAAAGGCGTTGGAGATAGTCAACACCTTCACCGCAGCAAAAAGAGAAAGCACTATACATGCAAGCACTAATAATGGGGTCGAGCCCAGGATAAGATAAGCGGTGTTGTCAAGTCTCGTTCTTAATCGCAAGTTGCGGTTGGACAGAAGGCGGGGTACATATTTCCAGCAAGAGTAGTGCCCCTGCATCCAACGTGCGCGCTGGGTAATAAGCGGGCGAAATTTCCCAAGACCCTGTTGGGCAACATATGTATTGCTGCAAAATCGGACTTTCCATCCTGCCATTATTAACCTGAGTCCTATGTCAAAATCCTCTGTGAGGCTCCTGTTCCACGGAGACTCCATGGAAAGAGAACACAATGCAGAGAGTCTAACAAACTGACCATTTCCACCCAGCCCAACACTGCCAAGGCAATCACGTCCCTTTTGAACCAGACTGGAAAAACCTATGAACTCGATATCCTGGCACTTTGCTACTATGTTTGAATCTGCGTTGGATATGCGAACCGATGTCTGAACTGCCCCAACCTCGGGATCATCGAAGTACGGCTGAACAGATTTCAGGATATCGGGTGCAACCTGCCCATCTCCATCAACCACACAAATGATGATGTTCTCATAGTTAGAAACTTCCTTTTTCTTAAGATCTCTTATTACATGTCTGAACCCGTAGTTTAAAGCCTCTCCCTTCCCTTTCCCCGGCTCAATCGTACTCACTACCTGGACTTGATCGAATTGACGAGCAATATCCGCAGTTTTATCCCCTGAGCCGTCATCCACCACCAAAATTTCCTTCAAAGGGCAGTTAACTTCAAGCATGTGTCTCAGAGTGGCTGAAAGCACTTTCTCCTCGTTTCGGCAGGGGACGAGAAAGATAAATCGGAAACGGGATTCTTCACTACAAGCTGGGATTGGTTTGACAAAAATTGCAAGAATGAATATATAGAAGTAATAAAGCGCTATGATCATGAAAGCAATTGTAAGTAATGTCGAGTCAGCTCTCATAACACCTTAAGATTAACACTTTCTCGCTAAATACGGCCAACAAGCTCTTCGAGAATTCGCTCACTTGCTTTCATATCCCCAAATGGACATGGTGTTGAAGAAAGCTTCTCGGTTACTTTGTCATAGTTTTCGTCAAGCTGCTTGACGGCACTTAGGATTCTTTCGGTTCTTCCGGCAAGTACCCCAAAGGTACCAAGTATCTCGGGGCGTTCTGTGTTTTCTCTCGCGATCACAACTGGTTTCTTATAAATAGAGCACTCCTCCTGAATTCCACCGGAGTCAGTGATAATGATTCGGCTACTTTGAGACAACCTTAGAAAATCCCAGTACGGAAGAGGGTCAATGAGTCTCAAGTTTGCTATCGATTCCAGCCTTGAAAGCAATCCATACTCCACGAAACGTTCCATTGTTCGAGGATGTACCGGGTAAACCATCGGAAGTTCAATTTGCTCAAAAGCCGAGACAAGGTCTTTTAGCCTTTGCCTGTCATCAACATTCTCCTGCCGGTGCGCGGTTATAACTAAATATCCCTTCGGTCTCAATCCAAGCAATTCGACTATTTTTGACTTTCCTTGTGCGATTTTCAGATTTTCGAAAACAACCTCAACTATAGTGTTCCCAACCGTTCGAATCCTTTCCTCGGGAATTCCCTCTCTTAAGAGATTCTCAGCAGAAACTCTTGTTGGCGCAAAGCAGATACTGGACAGGCGGTCTGTTTCCTTGCGGTTTATTTCCTCCACCATTGTATTATCGAAGCAACGAAGACCTGCCTCAATGTGAACAACCGGTACTCCTTCCTCACTTCCAGCCAGAGCACTTGCAAGAGTGGAGTTTGTGTCGCCCTGAACCACAATAAAATCCGGCCTGCTATCTGTAAGTAGCAACTTTAGACTTTCACATATCTTTTGAATCTGGTCAGCACGCTCGAGAGACCCTACCTCGAGATTAATCGAAATTGAGGGCAGTCCCAAGTCTTTGAGGAATTGTTCGCTCAGATCGTGATTGTAATGCTGGCCGGTATGAACTATGGAAAGTTCAATATCTGGATGTTTATAAGCATACTTAACGAATAGACTTAATTTGACGATTTCCGGCCTGGTACCGAAAACTACTACTATCTTCATCTATGACCAGACCTCAAAAGATGCTCAAGCTAACCTTTCCTAAATCCTGCCTCACCTGACAATATTCTATTTGTACCTTCAATTACTCACAATGAGCGAATTCTAAAGCGCGATTCCGTATGAGTTTCCATCGAATTCTCGAATCAATCCCCCCAGTAGTCTTGCTGCTTGCCGGAAGAATAATCATAGAATCCCTTCTTTGTCTTTCGCCCCAGGCGACCCGCCGCCAACATTTTCTGAAGAAGCTCAGGAGGCCAGTACCTTTCATCCTTGGTTTCGTCATAGATTGCCTTCAAGGCATGAGTAAGAACATCGATGCCGGTAAGGTCAGCCGTTTCGCACGGACCCATTGCGTGACCGAATCCGAGTCTCATTGCCTTATCAACATCCGAAGGAGTCGCAACGCCAGACTCTACCAGATAAACAGCCACTGCTGTCATTGCAAGACCGACTCTGTTCGCCACAAAACCAGCAATGTCCCTTTTTACAACAACTGGCTCTTTCCCGATTGATTTCACAAACTCAAACGCTGTATTCAAAGTCTCATCTGAGGTGTTATGACCTCGTATCACTTCGCATAACTTCATCATCGGAACGGGGCTGAAAAAGTGCATTCCCAAGACTCTTTCCGGGCGCTCTGTCGCCGCGGCAATTTTCGTTATTGAAATTGCGGATGTGTTTGTAGCAAGAATGCAGGTGGGTTTGGTCACCCCGTCGAGTTCGGCAAAAACTTTCCTCTTGATATCAAGGTCCTCGAATACTGCCTCAATAACAAGATCTACATCAGCAGCATCGGAAAGTTCCGTGGTTGGAGTAATATTTTCAAGAGCCTTCTCAGCCTCATCGCTTGAAATTTTTCCTTTGCCAGCAAACTTCTCAAGCGACCACCTGATTGACTCCATCGATTTTTCAAGCGCCACCTCATCAATGTCGCGCATGACAACAGGGTAGCCAGCCATAGCAGTAACCTGAGAGATCCCTCCGCCCATGAGACCGGCACCCACCACGAATACCTTCTCAATTGCCATCGTTGCCCTCCTTTTTTCCTTCAATGTTCCCGATTGCAAAGTCGATCACATGTGGGCTAAGTTGGGTGCAAGCTTATGATTTCCCTCTCAACCACTCGCTCGAGACCTTATCATCGGGCAATATCATCTTCTCATTGTTTTTTTGCCCCACCAAATTTAGACCCTCGAATTATGACACCGAATGTCCTGATTGTGCAGAAAATCTCAACCGCCGAATGGGATATGAAAAGAGCAAGAAAGCACCCGAGGAGAGCATACATATTTAGAGCCTTGATGAAATGCAGACCATATAAAGAACCGGCAACGAAAGCAATCCTGATAAAGTAACCAACACCAAGTACTGGTGAAAGAAATTCTGGCTTTCTCGTCCCGAAATCAAGAACAAATAGAAAAGCAAGAGAGTGAATACTTGCAACCGTAAACCCGGCAAAAGCCCCCGCAAACCCTTTCCATCCACACAAGATAGAGGAAACCACAAGCCCCGGAGGAATTATCGCCGAGCCAGCAATCACCATGCCCTTTGCAAGGCTACGTTTGAAATTTTCACTCAAATCGTTTCCGCTTTGAATCATAAGAAACCTTTCCGCTCAATTCTGCCCGCACTTAAAATCATAATCGCAGTTCTCCTTTTCCTGCCTATTTTTTACACCACGTCTCAAGAAAAATACCAGCCCCCGTGGCAAGGTCAAGTAAAAATAGTGCACCGTCCCATAGGCATGTTGACGCACCGAGAGTGACATTCCGCGCCGCGCCAGCAAGGCTCCTGACCAAGGCACGTCGAGGGAGCACTTTGAGGCTCGTGTGGACGCAGGGGCACTCGAATGCCAGGGTATCTATGGGACGGCGCACTGTAATTCCAGTTTCACCATGTCCTCCACATAGAAACAACAGCCCTCGAGGAGAATCGATAGCCGAACTCTTTCTTAAGTTTTCTCTTTTGCATTCGAGTTCTCATCTCTCAAGCCGGCGTCCCGATTTCTTCCCGCCCTGTGTTTCCCCTTCAAACGACCCCTCCTTGCGATTCTTGGCAAAGCCGTCAATGTAAATCCACCTATTGTAAGAGCAAGCATGAGCCATATAACCCTGTTAGAAGAGGAAAACTTGATCGCAAGGATCAAAACGCAAAGCAGGGCTGTCCAGAAATAAATCAGAAGAACTGCCTGTCTTTGTGAATGCCCCATGTCGAGAAGCCTATGATGAATGTGCTCCTTGTCAGCATGTGTTATGGGCGTTCCTCTGATTCCTCTCCGAACGATTGCCATTCCAGTATCAATAATTGGAATCGCAAGTGCTACAATTGGAACAAACAAAGCAATAGCAGCAATGCTTTTCAGCACGCCTTGAATTGTTACTGCGCCCAACATAAATCCAAGTAGCATACTCCCCGAGTCTCCCATGAATATGCTTGCAGGATGAAAGTTGTATCGGAGGAAGCCGAGGGTGCTCCCTGCGAGAACAATTGAGATAAGAGCGGCATCAACATAGGTCCTTCCAGCGCCGGTTTGAGTCGCATAGTAAAACATCGAGAAAGAAGCTATGCAGGTAATCCCAGCAGCAAGTCCATCGAGGCCGTCTATCAAATTTATTATGTTTATGAAAGCCACAACCCAGATGAGTGAGATCAACACGGATAGCTCAGGACTGAGAGAAATCAAAGCCATGCCAGGTACATGAATGTTCTGAATCTGCACCCCCATAATAACGAGAATTCCAGCAGCAAATATCTGTCCGAAGAGTTTTGTCAGTGGACCAAGAGTGCGAATATCATCTACAGCCCCGAATATGAATATTACGGTCGCGCCGATGAGTATCCCCATAAGGTCGGTGGACATTCGATGCCCGGTAATCAACAGATAGACAGCGGTTCCGAGAAGAATGCTCACGTAAATCGCAACGCCCCCCATAGTGGGGGTATCTTTTACATGCACTTTTCGGTACTCGGGAACGTCAATTGCGTTCAGACGCAGGGCAAGCCTCCTTGCCAGTGGCGTCAAAAGAAGCGTTCCCGCAAGCGCAACTCCAAATGCAACAAAATACTTTGCCATGATGCAAGAATTTTCTTATCGCCGACTTATAACCACTTTTGCTTCAATCAGCCCTGAACTTCAACAATCTCACTTGAGCTTCCTCGCAAAGATTCTCAGCAAGAGGGTCGGGGTAGGACTCGAGGTAGTAGATCTCAGAAATTCCACAGTTGATGAGCATTTTTGTGCACAATACACACGGCTGGTGCGTGCTATATAGAATTCCACCCTCGATTGACACACCGTATGTTGCAGCCTGCACGATTGCGTTCTGCTCGGCGTGAAGCCCTCTACACATTTCATGACCGTGACCCGAGGCGACCTTCGCTTCCTCTCGCATACAACCAATGTCCAGGCAGTGTGCAAGACCTCGCGGGGCACCATTATAGCCAGTCGCAAGTATTCTCTTATCTTTGACTATGAGAGCACCAACCTGCCTGCGCAGACAGGTCGAGCGCTCCGCCACCGCTTTAGCAATTCCAAAGAAATATTCTTCCCAGGATGGCCTCACTAATCACTCCAGTCATCAATGCTTATCCATCGCTGAAAGATTATAACCCAGAAGCCAGAGACTATTTCGAAATCTCAAAAAAGGAATCCTCACCGCACAAATCATTCTTTCCCAACGCGCTTCAAAAGATGCCCTGTCCTGCACTTTCAGCAAAAAGTATTGGACGAATATCGAGTTCTATTTCCGCTTTTTCCATGGGCTCACAGATGATTCCAAGCCTTCTTGAAAAAATCAACAAAGCCTCGTGTGAGCTTACGATATCTCAAGAGAACATCCTTCTGAAACTTTCTAATGGTAACCTGATGGAACTACTCTTTCCCCGCCTTTTCAACATTCTTTACCTCTTTGAAACTGTCTCACAGAAACTCGCACTTTCAATTCCGAATCCAAATGCTCTCAACAGGTTTGGGAGCCTCAAACTCATCCATGTGACTTTCTGATATGCTATTGTCTAAACGTTCAAAGAATAGGAATTCGGGGGTGCTTCGTTGTGACAATAGACGCTCATACGCACATATTCCCACCCGACGTAATCGAACGTCGGGAATTATATGCAAGAAGGGATGCTTCTTTCAATCTAATCTATGGGAACCCAGGCGCTCGCATGGTGAACTACGACAGGCTCCTTTCGGAAATGGAAGAAGCCGGCGTTGACCGTGCTATTGTTTGTGGTTTTCCCTGGAGAAGTCATGACCTGTGCCGCTATCACAACAACTATATGATTGAAGCTGTAAAAGCTTCGAGGGGGCGTCTCATCGGGCTTGCGACTGTCAATCCACTCGCCAGCAAATCATGCGACAAGGAACTTGAAAGGGCGTTTTCTGAGGGGCTTTCCGGAGTCGGTGAGATATCCCCAGACGCTCAGGGTTTCAAGTTAGACGACGAGAACACAATGGGAAGAATTGCGAACGCGGTAGGAGAAGCAGGGTATTTCTTGCTCCTTCATGTCAATGAAGATGTAGGGCATGCCTATCCAGGCAAGACCAGAACAACACCGGCAGGTATATACAAGCTCTTAACAAAATTCCATGAAGCAAAGATCGTCCTCGCCCACTGGGGTGGAGGTCTCGTATTCTATGAACTCATGCCTGAAGTGGCAAAGGTTACCTCGAATGTTTTCTATGACACTGCAGCATCGCCGTTTCTTTATCGAAAAGAAATCTACAGGATTGCTATTGATATTGCCGGACCAGCCCGGATCCTATTCGGAACGGACTTTCCCCTCCTCAGGATCAAGAGACACCTCGACGAAATCGAGCAAGCAGGTCTTAAAGAAACCGAAAAGAAAATGATATTCAGTCTGAATGCAAGGAACCTTCTTGGCGACGAATTTCAGGAATAATAAGCCTTAGTGTTCGATTCCAAGAATCTCGAGAAGCCCGTAAAGGTCTGAAACTACAGGAACATCAGCCTTTGACCCCGAACAAGACCGGTCTATCATCACAGGATATATCCCGACGATCCTTGCCCCTAAGATGTCCGCGTAGTACTGGTCTCCAACGTGAATGGTCTTTTTGGGAGAGACATCGAGCCTCTTGCAGGCAGCCTCAAAAATCCTCGGGTCAGGTTTCACCAACCCAACGCTTGCTGAAGAAAGCACTGAGTCGAAGTAACGATAAATCCCCATTTCAAAGCAAATATTTGCGAGCCTCGAGTCCCAGTTGGACACAAGTGCGAGTTTCTTTTTATTAATTTTCAACATCTCGAGAACCGGTACAACATCGGGAAATGTTCGCCAGCGCTCTGCCGAGCCAAAATAGTCATATATTGCGCGCCCTATTGTGTAGCCGTCGTCATCAACCCCCATTTCCTCGAGAGCCCTTTCGTAAAGTTCCACCCACATCATGGAAGCGTCCTGTTCGCTTGCCCAGAAGGAATCGTCTTTCCAGTAGCGCTCCTCATAGTATCTATCCGCGGCAGCCATTCCCTTCCTCGCGCAGTCCTCCGAGAGGTAGTATCCAAACTTTTTCAATACCTCGAGCGTAACCGCCTCCCAGGAAGGATGGGGCATGAGTAGTGTGTTACCCACGTCAAGAAAAACCGCTTCTATTTCTTTCTCAATCATTCTTCAATCCTTTGGCAAACACTACATGACATCAAACAAGCTGTTGGTCTTCTCGTTTCATATTACCAGAACAATACGACAGATAAACACGATGTCACGAATCAATCGAATAATCGAATAAGCGAAGATTGGCAAAAACTTTCTGCAGCAGGAAACGCTCAGTAGGTTACTTTTTCATAGATGTATAATCGTGACATGAAATTTTTGAGAACCATTTTGCTCAGATTCAGAAAATTCATTGGAAACCCGAAGTTTTTGTGCGACTCATGCGCATACGATTATGATTCCGCGTGCCGAAATCCCGAGCGCCCGAATGCCATCAACTGCCGTGATTATCGCAAGAGATGAGGGATTCAAAGGCACCTTATGGCCCTTGGTCTCAAGAAAGGATTATCTGGTTCAGAAAGAACCGTTCCATAAACTGAAATTCTCCCAATCTCGGGGAAAGCCTGGCGAACGCGGTCAAGAACGCTTACAAGGTCATCTGTTCGCATTGCAATGGTGTTTCCATCAGCAAGAAAAACAGAGGATGGATAAGGCCATATCGAGCGAGCCATCTCAATATCCTCTTCTATTTCCGAAATAGAGCGGACGCGATATTTTTTCGCCTTGTACATGCCACAAAAAGTGCATCTGTTGTGCGGGCGCCCGATCGTTGCCTGGATTATCAGGCTCTCAGCCTCGCAGGGAGGTCTGAAAGCCGGTTCCTCGTACCTCAAATTCCCTCTCCCTTTGATCCCGCTTCAATCTCCTTCAATGCAAGGTCCGTCAATGCAACCCTGTAAGCAAAAAGCGCAACGCCTGTTTTCAAAAGCGTATCCCTTATCTTCCCTTTCAAGTCTTCGATTTTCACCCACCTTGCCTCAGCAATCTCCTCGGTATCATGCGGACAAATAGAACCGCCTACTTCGCGAGCCTCGAATATGTGAGTCGTCCATTTGATGATACGACCATTATTTGTGAAAGTTGCGTTTATTCTTGCAAGATAACGCGTCAATTCAACATCAAGACCAGTCTCCTCCTTGGCCTCCCGAATCGCTCCTTGTTCGAGGCTCTCACCAGGATATGCGGCACCGCTTGGCGCCCTGTACGCGCCAGGTGGGAAAAATGGCTTCTTGATCGCGGCGATGGTTTCGTCATCGTCCTTTTTCCTTATGAAAAAAGTAACGTCGTGAGCTCTTCCCTTTGCCATGCTGCTTTTTACCATATCGAACTCGCCCGTCTCGAGCTCATAGGTCATTTCAGTTACAAACGGCTCCCCCAACTTCTTTTCGAGTTGCTCGACATCAGATATTTTCGTGTACATCGTGACCAGTCACACACTCCTTTCCGATATTCTTGCTCTCTCGATCGATGCTTTGCAAGCTAACCAAGAAGCGGTTAAACCGTACCAGGAAATAATCCTCAGCCCTATCAAGTAATTCTCACGTGATAACGCAGTCTGTTTCGAACTCGAGAGGCATCCCACATATAACCCCACCCAGCGTTTTTAGAAGTGTCGATGCGTTTGAATCCACTTTCATGAAATATACCGACAACACAACGAGAACCCGAAGCCATTTCAATGGAATAAGACGGCCGACCACATATTCAAGAAAGTAGATACGTGCAAAGAAGAGTCGGGTACTGTGCACTGAGTCGGCTTATCGCATCTCTTAAGGCGTTAGTCGAAGAGATCGTTTATCCCGAACGACGAATAGTAGCGGTTTGCCGTTGGATCATCAGACGCGTATTCAAACCAGGCGGACCGTGCACTCACTGCTTCTGGGGTTTCCCGGGAAGTAGCCACGGCTGCCGCGAGCCAACCTTTTCCTGGAAGGGAGTCATCGGCATCCATCAGCATGATGAAGTTACTGTTTGACTCCGCCGCTCCAATGGATTTTCCCGTTTGATGTTTTTAAGAAACGTTTCTAAGAATGACGGCTCCGAAGCCGGGCGAGACTTAGGCCGATCTATCCGTAGTGTCGTCGTTAACTACGACGACCTCCATCCTGCCTGGGGATAGCCCTGTGAGGCAATGCTTTCCAAGCACTTGCCGATAAGATTCTCCTCGTTGAAGGCGAGGGCAACGCAGGATACCAAAGGTAGGTCGTAATCTGAGGTCAATTACCATCCACCCCTGGCACATGATCCAGAATGTCCGGGTAACCTGATTAGTTGTCCAGGCCAATGCCCATTTCCTTGAGGGCAAAGGAAAAAGTCGCTTCCCAGGTGGATTTCTTCGCCTTGTCTATGACATTGTGCCTGAGTGTGAAAAGTGTCTCCTTATCCTGCAGGAGTCGCAGTATCGCCTCCGCGATCCGAGCCGCGGAATCGTCGGCTGTTACTATGCCAAGCGATTCTTGTTCAATTTCCCGCCAAACCGGTGGTACGGGAGTCGTGACGGTTACCAGGCCTGACTTGAAGTACATCCTTATCTTGATGACGTCCCCGAAGGGTTTCCGGGAGCCGGGAGCGACCGGGTAAGGCGCCACGCCGATGGCGCCGCTGCTTTGGAGTTCGAGTACCTCCGATTCTTTAGCGATATAGCCGGTGAATGTCACCGATTCCTCTACCCCCCGGTCTTCTACGAAAGCGCGGAGTTCCCTCTCCTGCTGGCCACCACCTATGACAAGCAATCTCGCTTTCGGGTAACGTTCGAGTACGAGGCAGAACGCCTCCAGTAGTAATGCGGGCCCGTTCTCAGGGATCAACCCGCCGGCGTATACTACCAGATCGGAATCTACGTCGCTGTCAGGTCGTATCAGCTCCTCTGAGAAATCAGGCGAATAAGGGACATAGATTTGTGGCGACATCCTGCGCTCATCGTAGCCCAAGATTTCTTTTCTCGCCTCCCCGATCGTGTAGGTTATGTTCCAGGTCGCATCCGAATGGTAGGTCGCGATCCTGTCAAGGAATATATACAGTTTGTTGACCAGGGAATTCGGGTAACGGTCTGGGGCCCAGTCGAAGACGTAGTAGGCCACGGTTTCGACCAAACCAAGCTTCTTGAACACAAGCCCGCAGACCGCGTTGACACATTCGACACCGACAAACAGGTTCACAGGGTTCGATCTGAAGCGCCTGTAGTTTCTTAGCAGGGCCCAGAAGTTGCTTACTATGTCCCTGAATTTTAGGCGCATATAGGTGCGGTTGGAGTCGAACGTTCTGGTTTTCCTGCCCAGTCGGAACGAGGCACCCATCACGGTTTTTTTTTCGCGGCCGCGGCGGTAGCAGGTCAAGAATGCTCGCAGATCGTCGCTTCCAGGCAGGGGCTGCTCCAGCAGGAACACGCTGCCGGATCTCTCCGTGAAGAAGCGCATCATCGGCACGACAGGCCCCGAGTCATTGGTTCGAATGCCGTCTTTGATGAAGGTATATGAAGATATGAACACCGATTTGAGGTGCATCACCCACCGCGTTCCTAAAGCCCAATAAGGGCCCTGATCGGCTCAAGCACTGACTTGATACCGTAGTTTGTGCACAGCAAGTAGTTTCTCTTTGCGAACCTGACGATCCAGGCAGGGTCGATTACCTTGTGCAATATCATCGACCTGATTGCCCGCCTTCGAAACTCCTCGATTTCGGCGCCCGTGAGGCCGTCCGTGCCAAAAACGCATGTCGTCGTACCGTCGAACGATTCCCACTTGTTTTCAACGATAAATCCCCTTTCCATCAGCTTTCTATAGAACCTGGTCCCGGGTAAAGGAGTGGCTATCGAAACTTGGGCAGTGTCGAATTTTATCCTGTTGGCGAGCCTCAGGGTATCTTCCATCGTCTGCCGGGTCTCGCCGTCCAAGCCTAAGGAGAAGGTGGCGTGGATCATGATGCCGTACTTGCGACCCCACTCTGCCACCTGCACAGCCTTGTCCGGATTCAGCGGCTTGCCAATATTCTTTAGTATCTCACGGTTTCCGCTCTCCACTCCAAACTTCATGAATATGCAGCCGGAATCCGCCATCCCACGCATCATTTCTTCATCCACTGATATCGCGTCACCCATGCACGACCACTTTATCCGTAGGTTCCGCCTTCTGATCTCATCACAAATGCCGAGGACGTGTTTCTTTCTTATGCAGAAATCGTCGTCGTCGAAGTATATCTCTCTCGCCCCGAACCGCTCAATGACGTACTCCATCTCGTCGACGACGCGGCAGGGGTCGAACGTGCGGTACGGCCCTTCTCCGTACATGACCTGATTCCATAAGCAGAAGTCGCATTTGAACGGGCAACCCCGGGATGATTGAAGTGTGACGGCGGGCTTGTAAGTGCATACACCGTCGCCATAAACGGTGAGATCGGGACATTCGGAGGAAGGAAAAAGATCGAATGCTGGATAAGGCAACGAGTTTATGTCGTCGACGAATCCCCTCTTGGAAGGCAGGAACACTTCGCCCTCGGCCCGGTACGCAAGACCAGGCACGGAAGTTTCCTTTTCGCCTGACTCGAGTGCCTCGACAAGGCCCAGAACCGTGTATTCGTACTCGCCCAGCGCGACATAGTCTATCTGGACATTCTCCTCCAGCAGAGTTCCTCCACACGCCGTGGCGTGCGCTCCGCACAGAAGAATCCTCGTATCCGGAAGGAGGCCCTTCAATTTGCCACACAGTGCCAGGTCCTGATTGATGGCGTGCGTAGCGGTCTCCACGACAATGAGCCCGGGCTTTATCTTCCCGGCGCGCTCAAGGAATTCATCCTCCTGCAGGTCCATCGCAACACCATCTATCACGTGGACGTCGTGGTTACGGTTCATGAGTACACTTGCCGTGTAGGCGAGGAAAAAAGGGAAAAAACAGGCGGTGTTCTTCCGGCCCTTTTTCTTGGCATAAGACCAAGGCCACCGGCTTCCGGCCTTGATATAGTATTTCTCTTCGGTTTCGCTCATCGACTGGCGAGTCGCCGGATTTGCAAGCAAGACCTTCATGCAACACACCTCCCTGACTCGCGGCCACGTTCAGCACCGCGCTGTGAATCAGAAATGATCACACTGCACCTCTCGGGTTCCTCCACTCCTGAACTCGGAATCATGGCAACATTACTTGATACAGAGCTCTCTCATGGTCCCTGATCCAGCCAGTTACTATATCTACAACCTCGACAACATCCGTCCGCGGTTGCCATCCGAGGTTGCTCTGAGCCTTGGATAAGTCGGAGAGGTAAATCATAATGTCGCCGGGCCTGCCTTCAGGCTCGGCCGAGATGTTGATCCTGTTACCGGTTACTTCCTGACATATACCAGTGAGCTCGAGTAGAGAGAAGCTCATGTCTGGCCCCCCACCGATATTGAAGACCTCACCGTCGCACGCATCCAGATTAGAGAGTTGAATCTTGAGCAACTCGAAGAGGTCATCGATGAAGACCAGGTCTCGGACTTGCTTCCCCTTGCCTCCGAAACCGATATACGAGAGGTCCCTCTTGAAAACATGTGCGGCCGCCCACAGGGCGACGATGCCCTGATCAACCTTGCCGAACTGCCATGGCCCGGCAATAACGCCGCAGCGGTTTATGACGCCCCGAATGCCGTACATGCTCATGTATTCGTTGAGGATTATCTCGGAGCAGAGCTTAGTTGCGCCGTACATCGTCTTCGCACCGGAGACGCTGAATTCCTCGGATATCCCCTTATCCGAGATGCCGGGTATCGAAGTAAGCGCGGACTCATCCCACTCAAACCTGGTTACGGTTTCAACCGTTTCGACCCGGTTGATGGCTTCGAAAGGGTAGACCCTGCTGGTGCTCAGGAACAAGATATCGGCACCGTGGCGGCGGGCGAGCTCGAAACAATTTATCGCCCCGGTGAGGTTGGTATCCAGGACGTACCTGGGGCTTTCTCCCCAACCCGCCAGGACAGAAGCCTCCGCGGAGCACTCAATAATAACGTCTATCTGCTCCTTCAGCTTGAGATCCTCCGGGTTCCTTATGTCACCGTGGACGAACCTGACGTCGTTGTCTTTTAGGCGATTTATGTTTAGCTCGGATCCCCTCCTCTTCAGATTGTCGAATGCGATTACCCTCGACCCGGGCCGACTCTTCTTGAAAGATATCGCCAAGTTGCTGCCTACGAATCCTGCGCCTCCGGTGACCAGCATCGTCTCGAACCCGACAGCTTCAGGCTCCATTTCAGACTACCTCTTTCTGGACATCGTAAATCTCCTCCAAGATGCTCCTCAAGTCGCGGGTGAAATCCCAGGAGGGAAAATGCTCTTTGAACTTTGTCACACTGCTTATCCACCACATGTGGTCTCCCACACGGTTCTTATCGATGTACTCGTAGTCCAGAGTGCGCCCAGTTATCTCCTCGCAAAGCTCGATCGCCTCCAGGACGGAACAGCTGGATGCCCTTGAGCCCCCTGCGTTGTAGACCTCTCCCGGCCTGGGGTCACGGTAGAAATGCCAGAACATGTTGACGAGGTCGAAAGAGTGGATGTTGTCGCGGACCTGCTTGCCTTTGTACCCGTAGATATAGTACTTGCCGCCCGTGATACAGCATCTCATGAGATAGGACAGGAACCCGTGAAGCCTCGTGCCGGAGTGAGCCGGACCCGTGAGACAGCCACCCCTGAATACTCCGGTCTTCAGACCAAAGTACTTACCGTACTCCTGCACCATGACGTCGGCCGCGAGCTTCGATACACCGAACAGGCTATGCATGGACTTGTCGATCGACATCGTCTCGTCGATTCCTTCGTACCACCCGTGGTT
>JAQUKT010000008.1 GCA_028718945.1 Actinomycetota bacterium
CAAGCAAAATTATAGATGAACTTCACGACAATTGCAAGGAGGGACCCCCACTTATAAAGCAAACTTGAAGTGAATCACATCTCCATCCTGGACTGTGTAGTCCCGACCTTCTACAAGCAGAATGCCCTTTTCTTTTGCGGTTGCGAAGCTTCCGCATTCGAGGAAATCGTTGTAGTGGACAACTTCCGCTTTCACGAATCCTCTCTCGAAATCAGTGTGAATCCTCCCTGCGGCTACTCCTGCAGGTGAACCAGCGGGGATCGACCAGGCTTTGCACTCCCCAGAGTCAATGGAGAAAAAAGTGATGAGCCCGAGCGTCTCGTAACTCATCTTCAAAATCTGCCCGAGGCTTCCCTGCCCCATTTCAAGGAGGGAACGATATTCAAGCTCCTCCTCCTCAGGGAGTTCTCCGATTTCCTCCTCGATTTCAGCGTTTACGATGACAAAAGGGATTCCCCTCAGGTGAGCCCACTTTTGAATTTCCTCCTCATGCTTGCTGTTGCGCTCTTCTCCTACGTTGAGAACAAGTATTGCCGGCTTCAAACAGAGAAGCCCGAGGTCTTTTGCAAATTCAGAATGGGATTTCCTTGCTTCCTCTAAACCAAACCCCTCTTCCTCGGCGAGAATATTTTCGAGTTTTTCGAGCGCCTCGACACGCTCCATCGCTTCCTTGTTTCCGCTTTTTGCTTCTCTTCTTGCCTTGGTGAGTGCTTTATCGAAAACTTCGAGGTCGGAAAGCCTCAGTTCGGTTTCTATGAGCTGGGCATCTCTTACGGGGTCAACCGTTCCCGCCACATGAGCGACGGTCTTTGATTCAAAAGCTCTGACAACATGAAGGATGGCATCAACTTCCCTGATTTTTGCAAGAAACCTGTTTCCAAGCCCCTCCCCCTTGTTTGCTCCCTCAACGAGCCCTGCTATGTCTATGAAACGAACATCCGCCGGCACTTTCCTCTCGCATCCAGCCAGTCCAGCCACTTTTGATAACCTTTCATCGGGAATTGAAACGACCCCGACGTTTGGCTCAACAGTTGTAAATGGATAAGGCGCGACAGTCGCGCCGCTTCTAACAAGTGCATTGAAAAGCGTTGACTTGCCCGAGTTTGGAAGACCAACAATCCCTACGCTGAGCAATACTCAACCCCCTTTTCCCGGGTGTAAAGGATGAGTGTTAGTAAAATACTCAATGCATCCTACATTCTATATCTGCCTCGGGAGAAAGGGTAGCCGAAGTAAGGAAAGGGAATCCTCCCGGATGCATATCTATTGGCAGCAGGAGATGGCACTGGGGGCTGCTCGTGGCTAGGGGACACCGGGGAAGGAGAGACCCCGGTACAGCAGCACCCGGGAGGAGAGGATTTCAACTTTCTCCTGTCCATAGTATTTTTTCTCTATTTTTGCTCCTTCACCTTCCTTGAGGTAAAACCATTTCCATGGTATTTTGTTTACTTTTCAATACAAAATACGAAATTACCCGATTTTCCAGGACCTTCCCTCAAATAATAAATCGAGAAGAATTCTTTCGCATTGAGATTTATCAAGGAAATTTTGACTATTGATAAGAAGTTTTTGTTCCCAGTGCCCAGAATATCGGAACTATAAGCATCTTCCCCGATGAAACCTGCGCTTTTTCTTTATCGAGAAGGTTTTTTGCGCCAATTTCAGGGAAAACGCTCAAATCATCAAGGTAAACTTCAAGGTTAGATTCGAGCTCTTCCTCAAGGTTTTTTTCTTCGAGAATCGTAGATGAAACCCCCCACTCGACACTGAAACCGGATTTCCTCAAAAGGAAGCCCAATTTTCTCCCGATGCGAGAATCCGCTCCCTGCCTCTTCAATGATTCCTCTAAGGCAAACGAGAAATCGGGGTTTTCGGGAAACTCAACTCTTCCACCGTAGTCTGGTTCCGCGGAGATAAGGAGCAGGCCCCCCGGTTCGAGTACCCTTCTAATCTCGGACAGCACCTGAAGTGGTTCTTTGAGCCACATAAAGACGAAATGAGAGGTAAGAAGGTCGAATTCATTATCATTGAAAGGAAGGCTTGAAATGTCGGAGACAAAGAACTCTATTTCGGGGAAGCTTTTTCTCGCAAGCTCGATAAATTCATTGTTGCCATCGACGCCGGTAACCCTTCCCTGCGAAAGCGATGCGATCTCAGCAGTGATTTCTCCCGTTCCGCAGCCGATGTCGAGAATAGCCCTTCTCCTCCCTATTCCAGCCTTTCGATAAAGATGGCGCCTCAGTTGGGCGGTTGAATGCGACTGATGCTTCAAGAAACCAGGGATTCCAGCATGATTCATCTTTCAAATTAGCCTTTTCTAAATCGAGGACTTGCTCTCAACGCAGATGAACTCCGCACTTTCCCAGGAGAGCGGGCAGCCACCCCCGCACAGAGGGAATAGTTCACATTCCTGACATGTTTTGTCCGCAAACCCCTTTTCCCTCAAGAGGCGACAGGTAGGGCTTTCCCAGATATCCTTCCATTCGTCGGTCAGGATGTTTCCACACGGCTCGTAGTATGATTGACAGGGAATCACGTCTCCGTTCGGCTCGACGCACATGTTGAACTTTGCCGCAGTGCACTGCTTTGGTCCAAGACCGAGCGTTATGGGATTGAATCTGCAATACTTGGTTGGGGTGTACCAGATGAACCTCATGCCAAGTTTCCATGCGCGCTCCTTTGCGCCTTCCACTATTTCCTCCATTTCATTTTCAGGGACACCAAGCTTGCTCGTTTTTGCCTCTCCTGTATAGATTATTCCGTTCATTGCGACTGTCTCTATGCCGAGACCTTCAAGAAAATCAATCGTAAGAAGGATCGTGTCGCGATTCTCTTTTGTTATGGTCGTATTGGTTATTGTATAAACCTTAGAGTTGACGGATGCTCTTATTCCCTCAACGGTCTCTTCCCATGCCTCGGGGGAGCCCACCATCCGGTCATGCACCGCGTAATCATTGGACTCAATCGTAATTTGAATGTGGTCGAGACCGGCATTCTCGAGCCTTCCAATGAGGTTTCCCTTCGCGAGGTTGCGCCCATTTGTCAGAAGCCCGCTTATAAGCCCGATATCCTCGGCGCACTCCACGAGCCCTACGAGGTCTTCTCTCAAAGTCGCCTCGCCGCCGGTGAAGACCACATGCGGAATACCTATTTCCCATGCTTTGAGAAGCGCCTTCTTCCAGTCCCCTTCTGTCATTTCGGGAAAATTCTTGGGGCGAGCCACATAGCAGTGAGAGCAGTTGTTGTTGCACCTGTATGTAAGAGCAAAATCAAGGCGATAGGGCGCCCGAATGGGCGTCTGGAACGGCTCGATTCTTTCCATCCCGAGATGGACAATCGGGCAGACATCTCTTTCCCTTTCGATGCGCTCGAGTTTTTCCCTCAGTTCATGAAAGTCCGAAAGAGCCTGCTCGTTGCTGATTTTGTATCTCGAGGTGATTCTCCTCACCGCCTCGTCATCACTTGCTCCCTTGAGAGCGAGTTTCGCGTACTCAACCGCGGTTTCATTCAAGTGAATGATTTTCTGGGCGTTGACGGAAAGGATTCCGGTCCCGTCTTCTTCCACCCTCAGGTGGAATCTATCCGCGCCGAAATCATCACCCCTCTGGTAATGGTAAAGACCGGGCTTTATTGGTTCCGCTCTGGAAAGGCGCTCCTCAACCCGTTTCCATGGACCTTTGAAACTCATCTCCCGCCTCCCGCACAGGCACACGCGCATCCTGCGCATGCACAGGCACACGCGCATCCTGCGCCTCCCCCGTGATAGCCGTAATAACGTGATCTAAGAATCGGGCGATAGACTCTTCTATACTCCTCTAAGTTGACCTCCTTCACGAGTTTCCTCTCGAATTCGGAGGTGTGCTTTTGCGCCTCGTCTTGGATTGACCTGAATGCATTAGCTATTGCGGTTGCGAATTTCCCTCCCTCAACATGAGCCCCCCCCGCTGATGCCTGAAGGCTGCCTTCTTTTTCAAGAATTGAGGAGCCCCATGAAGGAACGGGATATATTCCACGGGAGAAAAAGTCTTTCAACTTTGCGCCGAAACCCGGGTCGAGAAGTAAAAGGGGTGTATATTGTTGAAACTTCTCGATTCTCTCTTGTGGCTTCTGAGCCTGTCCAACACGAAGCCAGGCTTCACTGCTTTCATTCTTGTAGTGAGAAATAGTCTCCGCTTCTGAGAAACCTCTAACCTTTTTTTCCACTTCGCTTACAAGACCTTTGAGCGCAAGCCTCAAAGATTCAGGCTCGATCAAGCCTTCCGGCGTGATTGCGCCGAGAAAAAGAGGATAATACTCCTTGTCAATGAGAGGTTTTCCAGCCCTCTTTAGCCTCAAGGGCTTGAGGCTTGTTAACGTTATCAGCCCTTTTGAAATCATGTCAAAGATAGCGACAGCAGTGACTCTGTCGAGGTCCTGGGACAGGAGAATTGCCACTTCCGCTGGAAGCAAACTCTTACAAGCTCCCGTTCCTTCTACCCCTAACTTTGGCTTTATGTAGTCAATCTTCGCTCCCCGTTTCTTAACCCTTACAAATGAGAGAATGGTTCGTATAAGAGCGAGAAGCGCGGCAGCCAGCATGGGGAAAATACGCAGCCAGTCGGCTCCAGTATATGAATCGTAGGACGATCCCGAAACCGGCTTGTAGTCGGGCAAGGGCTGTCTTGGATAAACGCCCGATACATAAATGGCGGGGAAAGATACTCCAAAAAGGTAACCCTCGGTTGGCTTCGCTTTCGATTTGACCCATGTGAAGGATATTATCCCCTCGGATGTGTTGCTTGTCGTAAATTTTTCCCTGTGATAAACGGTTTCATTTGGTTTGACGCCCGGAGGGAATTGTATGGTAACGCTCAGGAATGTTTCTCCATGCGCGAAGCTTTTGCTCCACCAGGTGTTTTTGAACTCGAAAGAGGCATATCCCTTGTGCTCGGTGTCCGCATATACCATTTGATAGTTCTTACCGTGGAACTCGAAAACCCCCTTTGTGCCTGGCATGATCGCTCTCTCATTGAGGTGCACCTCGACCCCCGGTGAAACAACGCTCGATGGTTTTATGTCGTAGAGGGCGTTTCCATCAATCGCGGCGGAACACTCGGAAACCTGATAATCGCTGGTTGGCATGCCAATGTCAACAACATCTATGGGGGCTCCCTCTGAGTCGTTTTCAAACTCAATTCTGTACCAGAAATCTATGGAGGAGTCCGTGTTTATGTTCAGTATTACGCTTTCGTAAGGGACCTCGAAGCTTAAGTCCTGGGCGGTTGCTTGAGGTATAAGAAGCGTGATTGAAAGAAGTAAGGCGGCAAAAACAGCTACACACAGAGCACTCGTTGCAGGCTTCCGCGCTTTACATAGCGTACCATTCCATAGATACTTTGGCGCTCGAGCGCCCCCCTTTCCACTCCGGCTTTGCTGTGCCACCTCGACGTACATACAGTACGCGTTCGGTCGCGAGCCTTGTTGGCGCACAGAGTGACACTCTCGGTGCGTCAACCTACCTATGGGGAGGTGCATTATGTTTTGAAATCTCTTAAACAATCTCAAGCTGCCTCCACGCTTTCGCAAATCGGATAAAATAAATCGTTGGCAATTAGGTTAGAATGAAAGGCGTGGAAATGCAAAGAGGAGAAAAGATACTCGCTATTTCGGACACTCATTTCGGGGATGCCTCGCAGCTTTTGAATGACGAGGAAACGGTCGAGAAATTCATATCAATGCTTTCATCGCGAAGGGAACTGAGCGAAATAATCCTGTTGGGCGACATACTCGACCTCTGGGTAAAAACAACGGTTCCGGCTTTGCGTTGCGCGCGCGCCTTCATCAGGCGGGTTTCGGAGCTCGAGAGCATCAAGCGGATAACCTACGTTCCCGGGAATCACGACCATCAGATGTTCATGGACGCTTTCAGGCTCGAGCAGGATGTAAGAATCATGCAGGGAAATCTTACTACTCCACGCTTCCAGCCGGCGCGCTCCTATGGAGAGACTCTGCTTTCCGCGCTTTCAAGCCACGGTTCGAAAGCCCAGTTCTCGATGGTTTATCCGTTCGTGGTTCGAGAAGTAACCGGGAGGAAGGTTGTTTTCACACATGGGCATCACCTCGATTTCTATGCTTCGGAATTTGGATGGGTGAAGACATTCTGGTTCGGGCGCCGTGTAATCAAGAAGAGAAGGAAGAAAGCCACCCTTCACGATATAGAAATGGCAAACGTCCCCTTTTGCGGAGCGATGTCGAGTGCTCCATGGGTTCCAGAACTTGTGAGCGAGGCTTTGAAGTACTATCACGTAATCACTTTTTTCTCGAAGCTTTTTCGCTCGAGGAGAAGTCAGGTTTCGCCCCTGAGAGATACCCTCATACGCGAGAACTATGACGAGATACAGGGTCTTTTGCCTCTGTTAGAAATCACGGGCGCTTCCTGTTTTGTTTTCGGGCACACGCACCGGCCTGGAATGGGTCGAATCCAGGGGAGCGGTCTGCTCGTGGCGAATACCGGCGCATGGACGAGGGGCGAGGACGAGTCGATTCCCGCTAAGACATGGGTTGAAATTGGAGCTTCAGGAGATGTAGAACTCTATGAGATGAAAGACGGGGCATCAAGCATCGTTGCAAAAGAGAATTTGATTGAAAAACACCAAAATCGAAGGTCTGACCCTCCGACCGAAAGGAGACGGAATGGAGTGCCCGAGCAGGGATGAGAACCTCGAATTCTGCAAATGCACCTATGAGCCTTGTAGTCGAAAGGGAAGGTGCTGCGAGTGCATCAAGTATCACGTCTCGAAAAGAGAGCTTCCTGCCTGCGCTTTTCCGCTACAGGCTGAACGCACCTACGACCGCTCGTTTGAAAAGTTCATCGAGGTTTACCGTTAGTTCGAGAAGAACCGCTTATTCTTCACCGAGGAAGAAACGGTGCGGGTCGAACGTCCTCACTTTCAGGAGTTCATTCAATGATGGAAGCTCGACTCGCTCGAGTTTTGGCGCGACCTTGAGTTCCCATCCGCATTCCTTCACGATTTCTCCTACAGTAGTTTCCTCGTCTTTTCCCGGATCGAGTGGGAAGTAACCCGTTAGAACGAATTCCCCGTCTCTTTTCTCGAGGATGCCCTTTGTGGTAACCACGGTTTTTATCTTTTCTCCGGGGCACGTAATATAAGGTACTTCCCCAACGAGTCTGGCGGGCGAGTGTTCTGTTAGAATGACTATTTCACGCGCTCCGGCTTGAACGTCCGCCGCTCCGCCTGAGCCGACAAGGAAGAATTTCGCCTGGGGGATCGCGGTGGAATTCACGTTCCCACACCTGTCAACCTGGCCGGCGCCGAGAGCACCAATGCACTTGCTTGTTTTTGCTCCAACAATCGAACCGAGAATATCATTTACATCGGTGAGCATTCTGCATTGAGGAACATTTTTGAGGTTGAAGATGTATGGGTCGGCCGGCTGAGGGCTGTATCCGAAGAAGCCAATTTCAGCCATCAAATCAGTGTCATATTCTTCCTCCATGAGGTTATAGTAGGCGACCCAGGCTGCAAGGTTTGAAGCCCCAACCCCGGCGAGGATTGTTCTCAGCTCCTGTTTTCTTATCTTTTCCGCTATTACTCTTGCACCCACTACCACCATCATTTCCGTGGGGTTGAATTCTTCAGTCAGGTTCATTTCAGGAATTGTATTTGCGATTTCGGATTCCCAAGCTTCCTTTGATGAGTTCCCCCTTAGAAATGAAATCCTTTCGTGCCCGAGCTTGAAGAGGTACTCTTCGTTGTTCTTGCAGCCAAGTACCCATTTATCCGCCCAATTCTGAAGCTTCTTCTCATCCTTGCACTGTTCCCTGAAGTGAATGATGAAATCCCTGTCCACCTCGTATCCGATCAGTTCTCCCTCGAGACCGTAGTTGGATAAACCTCCGGGATGAGTGCCGAAGGGGGCGAGGCAGACCGCCTTCACGAGATATGAGGGGATTTTCACAAGATGGCTGTACCTCTTTATGAAATCAGCGGATACGATGCGCTCGACCGTTACAATCGTTCCTTCTTTTGCGGCTCTTGCTGAAGTGGCTCCCTCGGCATAGGGTGGAGAGATAATGACATTGCCAGCGGGGTCTGAAGCCCAGCCGTGAAGGAATGCCAAATCTGGCTCAATGGCGCGTGCAAGTCCCATGACCTTACCATCCGGAGCCTCAATCTTGAAATAATCTTTTGCGTTCTCCTCCTCCATGGTTGTCCCAAGAAGCGAATTAACGGGTATGAAATCCAATCCGAGAGCGCCGGCAAGGAGCCTCAACGAGAAAGAGAGGATTGACCAGTTTTCCATACTCACAGTGCCTTCCCGATACGCCTTCTGATAGATTGGATTTGGTCCCGGCATTGGATAGGAATCTCCGTAGAATGTGGCAATGGTTCTTTTCACGAGATTGCCGAAGAAGAAAAGAGCCAGATCACTTATGAAGCCGAGCGTACTCAGGGTGAAATTAGGATTCTTCCCCCAGAATTGCCTTATTATTTCACGGCATGCCGCGCTGGGACAGGCATAACTGTGCCCGACATGGATGGACATCCCCGGACGGACGAATTTTCTTACCGCCTCCTCGAGAGGCATCACCTTGTTTGCTTTGTGTCCGCCTTCTGAAACCTCAATCTGTTTTCTTATTACTTCGTCGAGTTCACCAAACATTTGAAAAGCACCTCCTTCAAATGCGGTATTCTAACACTTCGGGGAAATGCAGTCCAAACTATTCTGGACGAGAGTGCTTTTCGCTTGCTCTATAGAGCTGAACGAATCGGTCTGCTACCGAAAGCCAGCTCGAGTTTCTCGATACGAGTTCCCTTACCTTTTTGGTTCTTGCTTTCAAATCTCTTTTTGGAATTTCAAGAACCCTCGAGCAGGCGGCAGCAATCCTCGTCACCATTTTTTCTTTTGTCCCAAGGGCTATGTCTTCTGACTCCTCGCCCCAGACCTCGAAAACAGGGCGAAGCGCGCTTTCGAGCCCCGAGTGAGTGCAAGAAACAGGCGTAACTCCCATTGCCATTGCCTCAACTAAAACCATTCCAAAAGCCTCGGGGGCGATTGAGGGAGCAAGAAGGGCTTTGGCGTGTTCCAAGAGGTAACGGTGCTCCCGGGGTCTTGTGTATCCCGTAAAAATCACCGAGTCCCGAATTTCACGTTCCACACAGAGGCGAAGGTAATCATCCAAGGTTCCCTCACCTGCAAGGCTCGACAGAAAATCGCAAATCGGGCCGAATGGCTCCTCGAGCCTCTTTGCGTATCGCTTGTTCCCATAGTCGCACAATTTTTTTAGAGCGCGGATGTCGCCCGAATCAAGCGATTCGAGAATCAACTCGAGGATTCCACGAAGTTCCCCGAACCCCACGACAACTATTTTCACGTCGGGATGTTTCCGCTTGATGAGCGGCAGCGCAAAAGGGACGCATTGTATTCCTTTTGTTTCGAGGAGCTTGCCAATGAAGATAAAGTATGGAGTATTCTTACGCGCAAGCTCCCTCAATGGCGATATGGCGTCTTTTGAGGGAATCCAGTCGGGACAAAGCGCGTTTATCCTTTCGATTTCCCCTTCGATGCTTTCGTCATCAAAAGTTCTCCTTTTCTTTACTGGACTACGGGCAAAATCAACGACCGTCAAACCGGAAGTTCTTTCTTCTATCGACGATATGACCGTTTCAACCGAGTTTGAAAGACTCAACCCTGTCGGGAAAAAAATTTCCGTATCAACACCGGGAGAAATGACATGAGTCTTATCACCGATGGATGGAACAATTCCTTTGAAAATCTTTGAGATTTCGCGCGAGGTGTATTCGCTCGGAGTGATTATGCGCTCAGCGTGCGCCAGACCTTCCGAAGCGTAATGGAGGTATCTCGGGTCACGCTTTACGGCGAAATCAATTCCCGAGCCGTGTATGATGGCGAAATACGGAAAAGAGTCTTCTTTGCGGATTTCAGCTAACACATAGGGAAGCATTACGGCATGGTTCACGAGCACGAAATCTGGCGAGAACTGCCTGATGAGCCGCTTGAGGGAGTCTTCATTTGCATCTACATACGCGAGAAGTTCGTTTTCTTCAAGTTCGACGAACTCTTTGACCCTGAAATCGCGGTATCCATCCCTGACGAACACCGGAAGAATTTCGCCGATATATGGTTTGTAAACCATGCACTCACCGGGAAATTCCGAATCTCTTCTCCAGACTAATTCCGGACCGCTTGATTTTGAAGTTTCTCTCAGGTAAGAGGTAACGAAGGGGAAATCAGGTTCGTTTTCCTGACAATATACGACAACGTTATGCCCTTGCAGAGAGAGCGCCTGTGAAAGAGCCTGAACATACTGGTTGCTTCCGGTGCCGCTCAAGAGATAACCGTGCACGATGAGTATTCTCAAAGCCTCTCGAACTGCTTCAACCATCAGGAATTCATCTTCTTCTCGGGTGATGTGCGGCGGGCGCTACCGATTCTCGATACGAGCCCCTCCATGTATCTTCTTCTTGGAGACAGAATGAAGGAAGCGGCGAAGATCAGAAACATTACAAGCACTATTGCTGCTCCAGAGGCAAGGTCGAACTTCCATGAGAGATAAAGACCTATGAGAACCGAGACAACAGCGCTCGAAAGGGAAGCGATTATTACGCCCCTGTAGTTTTTGAAGATTTGCATGCCGACGGAAGCGGGAATGACCAAAAGGGCTGAGACGAGAATTATTCCAAGGAGCTTGATCGAGACAACGATCAGGACTGCCATGGTGAGAAGAAGTCCATAGAAAAGAACACTCGATGGAACGCCACTTGCGGTGGCCGTCTCCTCATCGAAAGCGAGGAAGAGGAGTTCCTTGAAGAATAGAACGGTAAAAAGAGTTGAAAAAAGGGTGGTAATCCCTAACGCTAAAACGTCTCCCCAGCCGAGGGCGAGAATGCTTCCAAAAAGATAACTCATGAGGTCGATGTTGTAGGCATGGGCGACTCTCACGAGCAAAACCCCGAGAGCCATTGCGGAAACAAATAATATCCCTATCGCGGTGTCCTCATGGACCCTTCCTTTCTTTGATACCACTCCTATTCCAAGCGAGACGAGTGAGCAGAAAATACCGGCAGTGACAATGGGATTGATGCCGAGAGCGAGCCCGATTGCTACTCCTCCAAAGGCGGCGTGAGAAATTCCCATGCCAACGAACGCAAGCCTTCTTACCACCACGAAGAATGAAATGAGAGAACAGGCTATTGCTGCAATGATGCCGCCTGCGATTGCTTTCTGCATAAAGCCGTACTCGAGCATCAGTGATTCGCCTCGGTTTTTCCTCCGCGCCCCTGTCCCACAAGAAAGTCGAACTCGCAGCGGTAGGCTTCCTTCAGCCTCTCGCTCGAAAGCACCTCTTTTGGCTTTCCATGGATGTGCATTGTCCGATTTATACAGGCGAGCTCGTCGGCATAGCGCGCAAGAACGTTTACATCGTGAGAAACGAAAACTATTGAAAGGTTCAGGTTGCCTTTCAGACGATCGAGTAGCTCCATGAACTGCTGCTGCACCGGCATATCAAGCCCTGATGTTGGCTCATCGAGAAGGAGAATCTTTGTTTCCTTGCACAGAGCGCGGGCGAGAAAGGCTCTTTTCTGCTGTCCCGCTGAGAGCTCCCCGATCTGGCGATTCTCGAGCCCCTCGAGGCCAACCAGCTTTATGCTTTCCAGGGCTGCGCTTCTGTCTTCTCTGCTCGGGAATTTGAAAAGCCCGATGCAGCACACGCGCCCCATCAAAACAACATCCAGCACTGATACCGGGAAGTTTCTGTCGAATAAGACCTGCTGTGGCATGTAGCCGATGTGGTGCAGTTCGCTCTTGAGTTCGGAAGGGCTCATACCCATCACCGACACATTTCCTGAGGAAGGTCTTACAAAACCAAGAATGACCCTTAGGAGTGTTGTTTTTCCCGCGCCATTTGGACCTATGACGCCCAGGAACATCCCCGGTTCTAATGAAAAATTTATGTTCTCGAGGACGGTTCTCCCGCCGAGCTTTACGTCAACGTGTTCGAGTCTGATGAGGTTTAGACCCTCGGTTTTGCCGTCGAAGAATTCAGCGACTTTGCATGACCGCCTCATTTCATTGCATCTCCCTTGACAGAAACCGTGACCTTACATGACCGCCTCATCTCATCGCGCCCCCATGACCGAAGGGCTGTTGTTTATCATCCCTTTGTAATTGCCGGCTTCCTTTTTTGGGTGATTTTCGATAGGGCTGGGCTTGCTCACCTTGATTCCTGTTTCCGCTCCTTGAGCAATCATTGGTGGCATTGGTGGTGCTTCGGGATTTATCTGTGGCTTGGTAAAGGTAGCCTTCGTTTTGAGTTCCCTCATGCGGGGGTTCGAAGTCTTTGCGTTTTCCGGTAGTGACTTCAGTTCCCCTTGAATCTTTTCTCCTTGCGTGTTTTGCATTTCATCGCCTCGGCTCTGTTTCTCATAGTCATTTCTCATGGCGTGCCTTTCCTTGAGAGGATATCAGTTGAGTGGGGTGCGCACAACCGGCTCATTGGAATTGAAGGGCGTTTTGACAAGGTCGTTGACTCAATCTATTTCCTGAAAGTGAACCGGGGAGTTCTGTCGAATAATTAAATAAAGTTTTGGGGGGATTCTGATGGATGAGTTGATATTTGAAATACCTTTTTTGGAGCATGCGGGCTGGCTTGTTGCCCACCGAAATAACAGGCTTTCGCTTTCGCAGAGACCCGCATACGCGGTCTGGGAGAGCCTTTCTGGCTCTATTCCGTTTGAGCAAAAAGCTCCGAGCCGGGACGCGTTGAAAACATGGAGCGAATGGAGCCTTTTACTTTTGAACAGGTCGGGCTTCAAAGAGGATTAGCTCAAGCACGCACAAATGGACTACTGCAGCCCACAGTTTTTCGAGGTAGAAGAAAATTTCAAAGGACCTTCTCATGGAGCTGGCGGAGGGATTCGAACCCCCGACCTGAGGTTTACAAGACCTCTGCTCTACCAACTGAGCTACGCCAGCCTCGAACAACATTTTAGCAGAAAGCAACGGGGGTCAGGCCTTGCATCGTGCATTTGTGGACTAACTCTGCTTTTCACATATCAATGTAAATAGGGATTACTCTTCGAAGGCAAGCCATAGCCATTTCATGAAACAAGTGATTATTCAACAAGCGGAAGACCAGCGCGAAAACTGCAAATATGTCATTGCAAGACCTGACCCCTTCCTCCCCTCCCTCGCAGGTCCTCCACTTTTATGCCGAGATTCATAAGCCTTTTTCTAATCATATCCGCTATCTCATATTCGCCTGTTTCCCTTGAGAGTTCCCTTGCGTCGAGCAGTATCTTTATGAGCTCGTCTGAATCTATTGGCTCTTGAATGCGAACCCTTGCGGATGCCTGGTATTGTTGCGGAGTTGCCTTTGAGAGACCGGAAAGCCCTAAGACATCGAGCATCTCCTCGAGCCTCCCCTCACATTCGGAGAGCATTAGCCTTGCCGCCGGTGTCTTATACGAACTTACTTCCTGAACGTATGCGTTGATCTCTCGAACGAGACCAAAAATTCCGCTCAGAGCAGCCGCGGTGTTGAAGTCGTCATCCATCGCATTGCGAAAATCACTCTGGCTGTCCTCGAGAAGGAAAAGGAGTTTGTTTTCGCGCTCGGTCCTCTCGAGATTCATCTTTTCTCCCTCGAGCCTCTCAAGTAAGTCTTTGAGATTGAAGAGGCATCTTCTTATTCGTTCACATGAAGCGTTCGCTTCGGCAAGGCTTTCCTCGGAGAAATTCAAAGGGCTTCGATAGTGAACAAGGAGGCATAACATTCTTATCGTCTCGGGAGAATGATGGATGAGAGCTTCACTCAAAAGCGTTATGTTTCCAAGCGACTTTGACATCTTCTCTTCATCAATGGTGAGCATCCCGGAGTGAACCCAGTATCTCGCGAACTTCTCACCGGTTAAGGCCTCAGCCTGGGCGATTTCGTTTTCGTGATGGGGAAATATCAGGTCTTGCCCTCCACCGTGAATGTCGAATCCGCTTCCAAGGTATTCAAGCGACATTGTGCTGCACTCGATATGCCAGCCAGGTCTTCCATCTCCCCATGGGCTTTTCCAGCAAGGCTCTCCGGGTTTTGCTGCTTTCCACAGGGCGAAGTCATGCGGCGCTCTCTTTTTGTCCTTGCCTTCGGTCCATGAGGAGTCAATCTGGTCATCGAGGTCGCGTCCTGACAGCATCCCGTATCGGGGAAATGTTGAGACATCGAAATAAACGTCTCCCGCTGATGCGTAAGCGTGTTTCTTCTCGATGAGTCCCTCGATTACGGAAATCATATCCTCGATATGCTCGGTAGCGCGTGGCGCGATGTCGGGAGGTTCGACTCCGAGGCTTTCCATGTCCTTCTCGAAAGCCCATGTGTATTTCGCCGCTACCTCTTCGGGCGATGTGCCTTCTTCTGAGGCCCTGTTTATTATTTTATCGTCAACGTCGGTTATGTTCTGGACGAAAGTAACCTCGTATCCTGAGTGCCTCAAATATCGTCTTATCATGTCAAAGTTGAGGAATGTCCGCGCGTTCCCGACATGAATGTAGTTGTAAACTGTGGGACCGCAAACATAGATTGAAACCTTCCCGTTTTCTCTCGGGGTGAATTCTTCCTTTTTTCTTGAGAGCGTGTTATATATTTTCATCTTTTTCTTTTTTCTTGCCTTTCGGGGCGGCGCTTTTCTTCGTGGCTGGCTTCTTGCGCTGCGCGGAAGTTTCCTTCTTCTCGGCTGGCTTCTTTCCTCTCAAGCCGAGTTCGCTCTCTATCCTGTCGAGCCTTACTTCGATTGCCTTCAGGCTCTCGAGCACGGGGTCCGGAAGTCTTTCGTGGTGCAAATCTATAGCCGATATCCTTTCGCCCGAGCAAACCGTTACTCTCCCCGGAACTCCCACCACCGTGCAGTTTGGCGGGACATCTGATATCACAACAGCCCCTGCGCCAATCTTTGAACTTTCGCCAATCCTCACCGGACCAAGCACACTTGCACCCGCGGCTATGACCACATTATCCTCTATTGTTGGATGCCTCTTCCCCTTTTCCTTTCCCGTCCCGCCAAGGGTGACACCCTGAAAGAGGGTTACATTGTTTCCTATTTCCGTGGTTTCTCCTATCACCACTCCCATTCCGTGGTCGATGAATAAACCCTTGCCCATTTTCGCGCCCTGGTGTATCTCGATGCCAGTCAGAAGCCTTCCAGACATTGAGATGAGGCGGGGCAGCAACGGAACGCTCTTTTCATGGAGGTAATGGGCAATTCTGTACATCCATATCGCGTGAAGCCCGGGGTAAGAAAAAATTACCTCGAGGGTTCCGCGCGCCGCGGGGTCTCTATCCTTGACCACCTGAATATCCTCGCGCAGAATCCCAGCTGTTCTCCTCAGGAAGTCAACAAACTTCTCAATGTAATTCATGAATCCTCCTCTTAGCCTCCATTCTTTCGGCGCATCCTTCGCTTCCCCAGAACATTATAAGGTAGATGAGGTCCGGACCTATAACATGCCCGGTTATTCCGAGCCTCAATACCCAGAGAATTTTTTTCGCGCCCCATCCCCTTGCTTTTGCCTCTTCCCTCAAGCCCTTGACTATCCTTTCTGCCACATCTCTTGAACTTCCGGGATTTTCCCGAAGAGCCTCAAGACAGATATCAAAAACTTCGTCGAGGTCAGAAGTCTTGCGCAGCTCCTCTAAAGCCTTGTCAGTTATTTCATCCGGTTTCTTTGTGTAAATAAGGAGTTGTTCCACCGCCTCGGATAGCGTTTCTATCTTCTCCCTGACGCTTTCAACCGCGAGCTCGAATTTCTCCGGTGGAATCTTTTGGAGCTCTTTTTCTCCAGCTTTTTCAATGAATGGTCTTACAAGCCCGGCAAGGCTATCGTTCGAGAGTTTTTTCATGTGCTGACGGTTGATCCAGTTCAATTTGTCAATATCGAAAATAGCCCTGCTTGCGGAAAGTCTCTTGAGATTGAACTCGGAGACAAGCTCTTCCATGGTGAATATTTCCCTGTCATCACCGGGTGACCATGAAAGGAGAGAGAGGTAATTCGCCAGCGCACTTGAGAGATAGCCCCTTTCCCTGTAATCGCTGACCGCGGTCGCGGCGTGTCTCTTTGAGAGTTTTGCTCCATCTTTACCGAGGAGAAGTGAGTGGTGGAGAAAGAGGGGAGGGGCTGAGTCGAGTGCCTCGAAAAGCATGGCGTGCCTTACCGCGTTCGTCAGGTGGTCATCTCCTCTTATCACGAGGTTGACCTTCATCGTTATGTCATCGACCACGACAGCCATGTTGAAGCCCGCGCGACCGTCAGAGCGAAGTATTATGAAGTCAGCAATCTCCGAGGAATCAACCACCACTTCACCCCTAAGCAAATCTTTTACGACGACTTTTCCTTCGGGGACCCTGAACCTTATCGCAAAAGGCTTACTGGCAGCGAGTCTTTCAGATTCCTCCTGCGGAATTTCGAGGCACTTCCTGTCGTAGCGCCAGGGTTTACCTTGTGCCACGACCTTTCTTTTCCTCTCCTCGAGTTCATCAGGGCTGCAGAAGCAGCGGTATGCTTTCCCTTCCTCGAGAAGGCGAGAAACCTGCTCGCGATATAAATCCATTCTCTCGCTCTGTCGGTAAGGAGCGAAAGGACCTCCGATGTCAGGTCCTTCGTCCCAGTCGATGCCCATCCATTTGAGGGAATCAATTATGTCCTGCTCGAATTCCGGACTCGAACGAACCACGTCGGTATCCTCGAGCCTCAAAACAAATTTTCCGCCTTCCCTTCTCACAACAAGCCAGTTGAGAAGAGCTGTTCTCGCAGAACCGAGATGGAGTTTCCCGGTTGGGCTGGGAGCGAATCTTACCCTCAAACTTTCGCCGGAGAAATCAAGCACCGGGTTTGCTTCCCCCCTTCGAGCATTCCTCTCTCTTGAAAAGTTCGAGAGAAATTCCCTCCTCCTTCTTGTATGCGTCAAGACGCGCCTGGAGGAGTTTCCAGTTTACAAGGTGTCCATCGAACTCGGGTCCATCGACACAGGCAAATTTAGTCTCCCCGCCGACCTCAACCCTGCAGGTTCCACACATTCCCGTTCCATCGAGCATAATGGGGTTCAGGCTTACGACTGTTGGGATGCCGAACTCCTCGGTCAGTTTAGAAACGGCCTTCATCATTGGCACCGGTCCAACCGCTATGACTTTTTCTGGTTCATCCTTTTGAATCGCCGAAAGCAGGATGTCAGTAACGAAGCCCTTTACTCCCGATGAGCCGTCATCGGTTACGATTTCAGTTGGGGCATGCAGGCGATTGATTCTCTCGAGTAAGATGAGATGCTCTTTGTCCCTTGCTCCCAAGAGTATGGTCGCGTCTCTGCCCGAGCGAAGAATTTCTCGCGCTATCGGGTATATGGCAGCTATCCCGACGCCGCCGCCAACACAAAAAACCTTATCCGGAAGGGATTCTATGTCGGTTGGATTCCCGAGCGGACCGACGGCATCTGAGATTTCATCTCCCGGCACTAACCGCGAAACCTTGGTTGTGGTTGTCCCGACCACCTGAAAAGCGGCTTCTATTGTGCCGTTGGGCGAGAAGTCGAGGAAAGTCAGGGGTATTCTTTCTCCTTTCTCATCAACTCTAAGTATGAAGAACTGCCCCGCGCGAGCATTTTTCGCTATTTTTTCCGCGCGAATTTTTACGCGGAAAACATCCTCCGCAAGTTTCTCCTTTTCAACTATCTCGAATTTTTTATTTTCCATCGCTTATGAGATTTGTTCGCAGGGTCTTGTTTTCACTTTTCACTCTCGAGTTTTTTGATGAGAGTATCCTCGAGCATGTCAATCTCTGCGGCAAAAGCCGGGTCAGCCGTGTATGCGGATTCCGCTTTCATGTCTGATTTTCTGACTGCTTCCGAGTAATGCACCAGACCAATTTTTTCTATGTCCTCGATTCCTTCTTGAATCTTTTCAATCTCGCTGTCATCTATAACTTTGTTGAAAACAAGAAAAAGCCTTCTTATCCCGAGTTGCCGCGCGAGTCTAAGAGTAGACTTTGCGGTCTGAATACTCCTCAATCCCGGCTCTGCAACGATGAGTATTGCATCTACACTTTCAGCGGTTCCCCTTCCAAGATGTTCGATTCCTGCTTCCATGTCCATTATCACGACCTCATCCCGTTCGAGAAGAATGTGGCGCATAAGCGCCTTCAGGAGGACCGATTCGGGGCATACGCAACCGCCGCCCCCTTCTTTTACCGTCCCCATCGAAAGGAGTCTGACTCCCTCGTGATTGACACAAATCTTTTCGGGCAGGTCGCTGACCTTTGGATTCATCTTGAAAATCTGCCCGTACGTTCCGGGTTTTGCTCCCGTTCTTTCCTCGACGACATCTTTCATTTCAGAGAGAGGAACTATTGATAGGGCAATGGAAGGGTCAATTCCGAGCGAGACAGCAAGATTTCCATCAGGGTCAGCATCGATCGCGAGCACTTTCCTGCCTGCCTTTGCGAAACTTTGAGCGAGGGAAGCGGCAATTGTGCTTTTCCCAACCCCGCCCTTACCACTTATTGCAATCTTCAACTTCTTTCAACCTCCAATTTTTGCCTTTTAGGCTTCTGCCTTTTCAAGGAGCCTTAGGAAAGCCTCGGCGACTTTCGAGTCAAACTGGCTGCCCGAGTTTCGCTTGATTTCGGCGACTGCCTCTTCCTTTGAAAGAGCTTTCCTGTAAGGCCTATCCGAGGTCATCGCCTCGTATGAGTCCGCAACCGCCAATATTCTCGCTCCAAGTGGGATTTCCTCGCCTGATTTTCCATTCATGTAGCCACCACCATCATAGCGCTCATGGTGATGATAAATCAGAGGTATGATGTTTCCCAATTGTGGAAGCGATTCGAGAATTTTTACGCTCAGTGCGGGGTGCATCTTTATCGCCGAATACTCATCCTCGGTCAGCCTGCCTGGCTTTTTCAGCACATTGTCCGGAATGCCTATCTTTCCAAGGTCATGGAGCATTCCCGCGAGCCTTATATCATCTATTTCATCTGGAGTAAGCCCCAATTCATGTGCAATGGCGACAGCGTATTTTGTGACCCTTGCGGAATGACCCGTTGTGTAGGGGTCACGCGCTTCCATGGCAGTGACAAGGGAGGCGATGGTCCCGATGTATGAGTCCTCCAATCTCTGGTAAAGCCTTGCGTTTTCTATTGATACGGCAGCCTGAAGGGAGAAACTCGAAAGCATCTCGGTTTCCTCGCTTGAATATTCCACGCCCGCCTTTCCGCTTGCCACCCCTAACCCTCCTAACACTTTTTCGCCCACAACCAGTGGGGCAAAAACGCAGGCCTCGCAGGAGATTTCAAGGTCCGGAAAATGATAATCCTTTGTCCCTTTGTGAAGAGAAATGCACTTGCGATTTTCCATAACCCATTCTGAAACTCTTTCTATGTCCTTTTGGTCTCCAAAGGTCTCGATGCTTCCCTTCTTTGCTTCAATCTTGAGTTCGCCAAACATTTCTTCCTTGAGCATTATAAAGCCACTATCCGCCTGCATCAGCGCAGCGGCCATCTCCAAGATAGTTTCAAGCTGCTCCTTCGGGTTGAGGTAAGATGAAACCATCTTTGCCACGATTCCAATCGCAGCCATGTATTCGAGTCTCTTCTCCATCTCCACAAGGAGGTCGCTCTTATCTACCGCTATGGAGATATGATTGGCAACCGCCACCGCTATTTCCATCTGCTCGGGCGTAAACTCCCGTTTTTCTCCGTCATCGAGGAGAAGCATCCCGAGTTCTCTTTCGCCCATTTTCAAGGGGACGAGAAGAACGGAAAGCGTCTTGCACCTATCGAGAAACATCTCAATCTCCGGCGGGTTTTTCTTCTCCTTTTCGAGGGAAACCGGACCACCGAGTGAAACCACGGCGGCAAGCGCTTCGCTCTCCATATCGGATATCTCCTCGAGGGCTTCTTTGAGGATGGATGTGTTTGATGCGGCGAGTTTTGGTTTCTTCTCCTGATCAAATAGAAAAAGGGCACATCGCTTGACGCCAGCAATGTTTGTCGCTTTTTTGACCATCTCTTCATACATCTTCGAGGTATTGGTTTCATCTGAGAGTATTTCGGCCAGCTCATAGAAGGCGCGAGATTTATCCGTGCTCGCGGTGGCATTTATGTCGCAAGAATCAAAATAGCTTCTTACCATTACAAACCAGCATTCAGAGAGAATGGATTCAACGACCATCATCGCGTCAACGAGGTCAGGGGGAGCCACCTCTTTTTTCTCCACCTTTTTCTCCATTGCTCTCCATGTTGCGCGCTTCAGAAAGTCGAGCGTGTTAGGGATTTCTACAATTGACAGGTTTTCCTCGGAAAACTTTCGTCCAAGTGATTCCCAGCGCTCGAGAAGCTCCTCATCTTTGCCATCGCTGAGAGCGGAGACAAGATGCCCGAGCGTGAATTCTGCTTCTTTCATCACTTCTTCGGGAGGAATGGAAAGCGCGTCTTTCTGTTCCGAGATGAGAGTGCTCAATTCGGAAATGATATCCTGCTTACAGGCCCTGATTGCATCTGAAATCCAGCTCATTCGGGTCGCCCTGTAGATGGCTTGCTAAACTTTTGCTTTATTCTATCACTCGACAATCAAACCGCGATAGAGTTTTCAGACTGAAAGAAATCGCAGATTTCCGCCAGCGGGCATATTTCGTGGAGAGGTTTGCGCGGATAGCAGATTTCTCTTCCGATACGTACAAGTCCGAGATGAACGCTCTTTCTCTGAGGCGGCTCGAATATTTCCTCGAGGATACTCTCTGCGCGAACCGCATCCGTTTTTTGATCTACGAGACCAACTCTTTTTGCGATTCTCAAGACATGAGTATCAACGGGAAGCACGTCCCTTCCAAACCCGAAGAGAAGAACGACGGAGGCGGTCTTTGCTCCGACACCGGGAAGCGATGTAAGAAACTTTCTTGCTTCATCAACATTGATATCGGCAAGAAGATCAAGAGAGTAGCCTCCGGTTCTTTTTCGAATGTCCTCGAGAACACCTTTTATTACCGTTGACTTCTTTTTTGAAAGGCCGCCGGGCCTGATTGCTTCTTCGATTTGTTCAAGAGGAGCGAGTGCGAGCTCTTCTATTGACGGGAATCTTTCGGTTAGCCTTTTGAATGCGAAGTTGTAGTTTTTGCTCGAAGTGTTTTGGGATAGTATCGCGTGAACAAGTTCCCATGTTGGCTCGCCTTCAGGGATTTCAATTTCCCTCGTATATTCCCGCGCGGAAAGCCTTGAAACCAATATTTCCTTCTTCATGCTGGATTTCTTCATTTCAACAACCATTGAGGCTGCCCGTTTGAGATTGAGCCCCAAGCACAATGACACTGAAAGCGGCCTGACGTTTGGTTTTGTTGTTCCGTTTTGTGCCAAAATCGAAGGTCTGGCCCCGACCTCCCGGCTTACAAATCCTTGGGGATTCCTTCGCCACGAGCGAGGTCTTCGTATGTCTCCCTCCTCCTTATCACAAAAGCCTTGCGACCGGAGACAAGGATTTCCGGGACTCTTGGTCGAGAGTTGTAGTTCGAGGACATCGAAAAGCCATACGCTCCCGCGGTGAAAATCGCGAGAAACTCTCCGGGCTTTACCGCCGGGAGTTCTCTGTCGATCGCAAAGAAATCCGATGATTCACATATTGGACCAACAACGTCCACTTTTTCAGTTGGAGCACCATCGTTTAGTTCCGCTGGAGAAATTTTGTGAACAGCCTGGTAAAAACTCGGACGGAGAAGGTCATTCATTGCGGCATCAACAACGATGAACTTCTTGTCCCCACCTTCCTTCGTGTACAAAACTCTGGTGACTAAAATCCCGGCATTTCCAGCAATCATCCTGCCTGCTTCTATGATTACCGAGCACTCGAGTGGGGTTAGTATTGGAATCAGGGTATTGGCGAAATCCTTGGGCGATGGGGCATCTTCATCCGTGTACTGGATGCCAAAACCGCCGCCAATGTCAACGTATCTTACATCAATCCCGAGCAGTTTGAGACTCTTCACGAGGTTCGATATTTTCTTAATGCTCGCTTCAAAGGGTTTTGTATCGAGAATTTGGGAGCCTATGTGTTGGTGAACCCCAATTGGTTCAAGCCCTGGCAATTTTGCGGCAACTTCATACTCAGCCATTGCCTGACTCAAGGGAATTCCAAACTTGCTTTCCTTTGAACCTGTTGCGACGCCCGGGTGGGTATCTACCTCGACATCGGGATTCACCCTGAGGGCAACCGGAGCCTTGACCTTCAGTTTTTGCGCGATTTCGTTTATGAGCATGAGCTCCTGGCTGGACTCGACGTTAAACATGAGGATTCCCTCTTTCAGGGCATACTCGATTTCATCAGCGGTTTTCCCAAGCCCCGTAAAAACGATTTTCTTCGGGTCAACCCCCGCCTTGAGAGCGCGAAAGAGTTCGCCTCCAGAGACTACATCCGCTCCAGCCCCCTCGCCTGCAAGAATCTTGAGTATCGCCACATTCGAGTTTGCCTTGACGGAAAAGCATGTTAGGTGAGGAATTGAAGAAAATGCATCGTCTATTGCCCGGAAGTGCCTCGTGAGCGTGTTCATGCTGTAAAGATAAAAGGGCGTCTCTACTTTCTCCGCGATTGCAGATACGCGGAGCTCCTCACAATAAAGTCTTCCATTCCTATAGTCAAAGTCGTTCAAGAAAATCACCAGTTAGCATATAGTTGCCAGTTTAGGATAACACAAGTAACGGGTGATAAGCACGCGGGGATGATAAAGAGTAAAATAGATTCTGGCAGTCGAATTATTTGAAGCCAACAAGGGGATGATTTCAGTGCATATGGCAACTGACATTGTTTCAATCAAAACAGGCGTGAGGCAGCTTGCCTCGAGGCTTGAATATGAAGCAAAAGCATGCGAACAATGGGCTTCACTTGCCAGAAATCGTGAACTTCCGGAGGTTGCGGTCAGACTTGAAGAGGTTGTTGCTGCTCTCAAGGTTGCATACGCAAACGCTGAAGCCGCCCTCGGGGTAGCGCGCGAGACGCAGGAGCAGTCAGGAGTTGCAGATGACCTCGATCATCACCCGCACGAGAAACATTCTAACTGACCCGGAAGGATCATTCTTCCAAGAGAGAGCGTAGAAGCGACAGGTCATCAGCTTCCGGAGATGTGTAATCGAGCTCGCAGATTGCTGAAAGATTTCTCAGTTTTTCGTGGTTGACGATGCGTCTGAATGACTCGAGACCAATCGAACCCTTTCCAATATGCTCATGCCTGTCGAGATGCGAGCCGACTTTTCCCTTCGAGTCGTTCAGATGCAGGAGTTTGAGCCTTTCGAGCCCGATTTTTTCCTCGAGCTCTTCTAACATTGAATCCACCACGCTCGGGTTTGAAATATCGTAGCCGGCGGCAAATATGTGGCAGGTATCGAGGCAGAAACCAAGCCTTTTCGGCCAGCCTGAAAGTTCAAAGACCTCCTTGAATTCATCGATTCTTCCCCCTATCGAGGTTCCCGCACCTGCTGTGGTTTCAAGAAGGAGATTTGCCCGCCCTTTCTCGCGATTGAAAACCTCTCTTACAGCGCTTGCGATTCTTTCAAGCCCAAAATTAACGCCCTCTCCTTTGTGATTTCCTATGTGAGTAACAACTCCTTCGGCTCCAAGTTCATCCGCGAGTTTCAGAGAGCTCGAGAGTGAGCCAATGGAGCGCTTGAAAACGGCATCCGATGGAGAAGCCATATTCACGAGGTATATAGAGTGGATAATAACCGGCTCTATTCCGGTCTTTTTCTTGATACTTCGAAATTCCTCGATTTCTTCCCTCGAGGGTCGAGGAGTTCCCCACTGACCTGGATTTCCCGGAAACATCTGGATTGCCTGGCAACCCGCCTCTTTGCCTTCGAGTAGAGCATTCGTGAATCCGCCTTTTATTCCTACATGATAACCGAACTTCATGGGTTATTTGCCGCCTTACTTTTTTGCTACATCCTCTCGGGCGCGGAAACCCCAAGGAGGCGTAGGACTATTCTTAAAACTTCTCTTGTGCATTCAACGAGGAAAAGCCTTGCCCTTGTTAGCGGAGCATCTTCCGTTACGACTCTGCAGTCACGGTAGAACACGTGGAAAGACGAGGCGAGTTCCTCGGCGTATGTGGTAAGCCTGTGGGGAGCCCTTTTTTCCGCGCAGAACTCGACCAGTTCTTCGAGTTCTGCGAGCTTCCTCATGAGGTCCATCTCGGGCTCGCTGTTTAGGAGTTCGACTTCTCTTCTCGATGGCCTCTCGGTATCGGTGCCTTTCTCTTCGGCATGGCGAAGAATGCTCGATATGCGGGCATGCGCGTATTGCACATAATAAACGGGGTTCTCGGGGGATTCCTTTTTTGCGAATTCTATGTCGAAGTCGAGGGGAGAATCATTTGACCTCTGTAGGAAAAAATAGCGGGCTGCGTCTGTGCCAACCTCATCTAAGAGTTCATCGAGGGTAATCAGATCGCCGGTTCGTTTTGACATCGTAACCGGCTCTCCACCGCGATAGAGTTTTACCAGTTGCCCGAGGATTACCTCGAGTTTTTCAGGGTCATATCCCATCGCTTTCATCGCGGCTTTCATGCGGGCGACGTATCCATGATGGTCCGCTCCCCAGATGTCTATGATTCTATCGAAGCCCCGGTTCATTTTGTTTCTGTGGTAGGCTATGTCGGAAGCAAAGTAAGTAGGTTCCCCATTTGAGCGGATTAGCACCCTGTCTTTTTCATCGCCATACCTGCTTGTTCGAAGCCATAGCGCACCCTCATTCCTATATGCATCTTCTTTTTCCTCGAGGAAGGAGAGCGTTTCGTTGACCTCCCCGCTTCTGTAGAGTTCACGTTCACTTGTCCACGCGTTAAAATGAACTCCCACCCTATCGAGTGTCTTTTTTATCGATTCGAGCATCAACGGATATTCCATCTCGATGAAGTGATTTGTTCTTTCCTGGTCGGATAAACTCTTGAAACTTTCCCCGTGCTCGCTTATTATTCGCTTCGCGATTTCAGTTATGTAGTTTCCCCTGTACCCACCTTCGGGCCATTCGACTTTCTGCTTGAGCAGTTGGAGATATCTGGCGGAGATTGACTCTCCGAAATTTCTCATCTGTGTGCCGTAATCGTTTATGTAAAACTCACGCTCGACATTGTAACCCGCGTGCTCCATTACCCTCGCAAGTGAATCTCCAAACGCAGCCCAGCGTCCGTGTCCTATGTGGAGAGGCCCAACCGGATTTGCGCTCACGAACTCAATCTGAACTCTTTCCCCTTTACCCAGCCCGGAGGAGCCAAATTTCTCCTTCCTCTCGTCGATCTCGAAGAGGATTTCACGCAGGAACTCGGGAGCGAGATGGAAATTTATGAAGCCCTGTCCGGCTACCTCTACGCTTGACAGAACATCTTCCGGGGCATCAACAAAGGAGGCAATAATTTCCGCGACGGCATGCGGATTCATCTTGAGCTGAGACGCGAGTTTGATAGCGATGTTGGTTGCCCAGTCCCCATGCTCCTTTCGCTTTGGACGCTCGAGAGAAATGCGTGGTGGCTTAAACGGAGGTAGCTTCCCTTCCTGAGCCGCCTTGTTTATCGCTTCATCAACTATTTTCGAAAGCTTTTCTCTGGACATCCAAATGGGGTCAGGTCTTGCAATGACACATTTTCAGTTCATTTCCTACTCTTCCGTTTGTTGAATAGTAACTCGAGAGCACTAACTCCCGCAATCATCATGTTTTTCTTTCTTTCCCCTGATTCTTATCAGAAGGAGAACAGTCATGAAGACAAGAAGGGCAAGGAAGCTGATGTTTATGATAAGGAGAGTCAGGTTTATCGAGTCAGCGTTCTTCCTTTCCGGGGGCATCTTAATGGGATTGATAAACCATCTTTTTGGGTGTGATCGACTTGGTGGAGTAACCGAGTAGCCTGGAGCAGCCTTCACTTCATAATCGAAGTAAGGAACGCCTGCGCATGAATTCACGACGGGGTTATCGGCAGGTAACTCAAATGGTTGAAGTGCTATTGTTTTACCGGCGTTTGCGTAGAAATCGAGATTCACTTTGACAGTTTCCCGCTCGGGGTCAGCGATTCGGATTCTATATGTTGCCTCTCCTTTTGCCTGCGAACTTCCGAAAGAAGTTTGTGCGAAAAAGGAAAATGCTAAAGCGATTAGAACCAGGAAGGAAACAAATCCTTTGTTTCTGCGGATGAACATCTTTAGATACCTCCTTCATGTTTTGATTGCGCCGAAGCGTTTATTCTTTCTCTGATAATACTACCGCTGAGTGAAACAAACACCTCAACGAGAATGAGGTCAGCAATTGTCTTTAGAGGAAGAGCAAGTGGCAATGAGACCAAATAGGCTACCGGTATCCTCCCTTGAAACCTTCAAGCGGCTTAACCAGGTAAACTTGGACATGGCAACGATCAACGGGTTGGTCTTCGGGAGCCGCTAAAGTCCTTGAGCGTTGCCGGGCAAGATTCTGCGCTGCAACCAATAATCGATAGCGAGAATTCAAAGAGAGGGATCCTTTCTTGACTTTACAGCTCGTAGCGCTGCCAGGAGATGCGGTCGGCGCGCCATCCGTCCACCAGGGAGTCAATGCTCATCATAACGGTACGGTCGCCCTTGAACATCGATGAGGGAAGCTTGATCCATATCTGTCGCGAGTAATGATATATCCGTGCGCCTCCTGCAGGATGCAGGCTGTTGTGGGCGAGAACGAGGAACGTGGCTTTGTTTCCTACGACCTCGATGTCGGCTCTCGTCACACCCGAGCCCCTGAACATCCTGAGCCGGAAGATGTACGAGATCCGGTCGGATACGTTCCCATGTGTCTCGATTCCGAGCAGCGTGTGATATGGAAAGACACCGAAGGCTACGCGCTCTATGTCGGAGTCCTGCCCCGCGCCGGGCATCAGCAGATCGCTGGGAGGATCAGAGTTCACGACGAGTGGCATGGGCTCTGTGCCAAGGCGGATCGACCCTGGTCCCTTATTGAATACGTGCCCAAGTTCTGTGGAGCTGAAGAGCTCATTCTGCCGCACGAACGACTCGATGAACGGATCCTGCAGGCGTGCAGGGATGCGGTATGCCTTGAGCGCCCGGGCCTTCAGGTTCTCCTCGGTGCCGGTGAGCGGCACCATGATCCAGTGAGTGCTCGCATGCACCAGTGGCGGAGGTGGCTTCAGAGACGCGTAGTATGCCTCTGCCCTTGGCAACGGGTAGCCCCGCCGGTGGATCAGGTAGGTGTACTCGTGGGCCCTGAAACCGGTTCGTGCCAGCGCGTACTGGATGAATGCGTTCGTGGCCCGGTGGTCGTGGTGGTCATCATGCGAGTCCGGGTAGATCACGGCGCTGGGGGAGAATCTCTTGATTATGGACTCGAGCGTCCTCTCGAGGCTTTCCCCGCAGTAGGGAGCGCCCTTCCGGTAGGCGAAGGGGTAAGGCGCACAGGTCGCGCCGTTTTGTCCCATGTGCAGCTTGTCGCGGTCCCAGTTTAGGCCCCATAGAGAATTGAGGCCGCCGTCGGGGTAGGCAAGAAAGATTATGTCATGGGGTGGTAGCCGATGTCCTGCATGGCCTTGAGCGTCTCGGCCGACCGCTTACGCCCGAGCTCACGGTAGTTCTCCGGGGTGGGAGAGGCATTGCCGCTGACCTGTATCGCACTGTCCCTGTTGCCGTCCCCGCATGTGACGATTACAAGCTTGACCTTCTTGTTCTGCGCCAGTGCCTTATGGATGAGAACAGCCGCTGCCAGGCTTTCATCGTCGGGATGCGGGGCAACGACCAGGAGTCGGTCGCCGATCTGGGGGAAGCCGACCTCCACGTGCCCCGTTGCCTTTGTGGGTCCTCTGAGGAGGGCGGGCTTTGCGAGTAGGAGCAGGATGGCAATGATTATCACTGCTCCCGCGAACGCCAACCGAATCCGCCACCGCCCCTGAGGTGATTGGTACACGGCAGGATGGGGTATGTCGCTCATGATCCCTCTTCCTTGTTTGTTTGAATTCTTGAATAAATATAGGTCGTGTTCACTATCTATTTGAACACAGGCACAACTGTATACCGCACATTATTCTGGCATCTAATGTAGTTTATACATACCTTTTCTGACTGCGTGTTTCTTTGTATAGAACGTTTGAGTGAGCAAATAGGGCCTCTCAGTTGGATTCGAGAAATTGGAAAGCGAAAAACCCACCTTTGATCTGGCATGGGGACAAGTTTACTGAGCCAACGTAGGCAGAACCCTGCCAACCGTGACTTAAAGGACAATTAACCCGCGGGTTTGCTGTTACTAAAGATTTTTTGGCTTCTCTGCCAGCGTCACCTCGACTGATTTCTTTTCATTTCCGGAGTAGAATACGAGCTTGGCTTTATCACCGACGTTTTTCTTTCTCACTTCTGCGACGAGTTCGTCCATTGATTCAATTGGCTTTCCTTCGAATTCAACAATGATATCCCCACGCTTTATCCCTGCTTTATCGGCGGGACCATCGGGGAAAACCCCGGTGACGTACGCTCCTTTTGATACGGGAAGGTTTAGCCTTTTAGCGATCCGTTCCCCGATGCTCTGGCCCTGCACTCCGAGGTATGGATGCGAAATTGGTTTTCCGGCAATTATGTCGTCGGCAACTTTTCTTGCGGTGTTTATTGGAATGGAAAATCCTACCCCCTCTGAACCTCCGGATGAACTCGCAATGACTGTGTTTATTCCGACCAGTCTCCCACTTGAATCGCAGAGAGCGCCTCCTGAATTGCCCGGATTGATGGCGGCGTCTGTCTGGATAAGGTCGGCAAGAAGCACGCTGCTCTGTGCGCTCTGGTTCCGGCTTACCGCAGAAACATCCCTGTGAAGGGCGCTCACAATACCTGAAGTAACACTCTGCTCGAATCCAAATGGGCTTCCAACCGCTAATACGAGTTGCCCCACAATAAGGTTATCCGAATTGCCGACCTCCAGAGCTGGGAGGTCATTTTTTTCCACCTTTACAACCGCGATATCCGTTTCAGGGTCTGCTCCAACCTTCTTTCCTTTGAGCTCCTCGCCGTTTGCGAGTGTTACGGTTATCTCCTCCGCGCTTTCCACGACATGGTTGTTAGTCAGAATGTAGCCATCGCTTGAGAAGATAACTCCTGAACCGGTTCCCTCCTGAGGTTCAATTTCGAAGAGGAAGGTTCGCTGTGGAGCGGTTCTCGTGTCAATGTTTACAATAGAGGGAGTCACCTTTTTTGCGATAGAGCTCACATCCACCGCGCCCTCAGTGGGACTGACTACTTTGATTACCTCTTTTGGCGTGTTTTCGCTGGAGCTACTCTTTTTCAACTTTCCCGTCATTAGGTCTATCGGGCTTACTCCGAAAGCCCACGGCAAAAGCAAAAGAACCACAAGGGCACCAACCAGACCCCCAACAAGTGCAGTAACGATGCCGCGTCGCCATCCGCCCTTATTATTTCTTCCGGTGTTTTTCGGCGGCGCAACTGGAGGAATCGCGCCACCCGAGGGGCTCGTCGGTTGCTGTGCTACTTGAGGGGGAGGCACAGGAGGGGACTGCCCGAGGTTGTTTGAATAACCCCGACTGTTCGAACTACCGGAAGGCGTACCGGATTCGTACCCAGCGGCGGCACAATCCTGTGGCGCTTTCGGTTGTTCGCCCTGCCACATTTCTCGTTCCATTTCAAACCTCCTTCTATCTGTCTATTTTATACAATCATGCTAAACAAAGCTCGACTTCTTTAATTCTAATCCGCGCTATGCACGTCAGTCGTTTTGAGAAGCTTCAAGCATATTCAATAGCTCAATGCTTAGAAAAACCTGAAAAATCGGGCAAGCAGGTATGAAAAGAACAAACAGGTAGCTCTTTCTGAGCAACATATCAGGGTTTTTTGGGTGGAAACTTTTCTTGCTCTTCAATGCAGGCAAGCCTGTCTTGGGCAATAATGCAAGGTATTGTTTTGCCTCAAACGAAATTATTAAGAGAGCGGAAAATGGGATTTGGAAGAAAGTTTAATTTGAGTTAAGGAGGAGCTTTGTGGTCTAAAGAGAACAAGGAGAGTAAAGCAGGGGGCGAGGTTTTTGGTCCTTATTCAAACCGGAGGACGCCGATAAAAGTTAGTTTTCCGGTTTATCTTGTAAGCGTGCTACTCGTTGGTCTCATCGTATTCGTGGTGATGCTTGTTCAGTACCTCCCAGGACAGAGGAGAAATTACAGGCTCGAGCAGGCAATAAGGGGGGCAGATTATGTTTACATCGGAATTAGAATTCCCTCGGGCGAGTTGAAGGAGAGAAAATTGAGTTACTCAGAAGAGGATGAAGTTGCAAAGATCCTTTTAGATATGGGAGCAAAGAAAGCAAAAGCACAGATCAACCCCGACAGAACCAGAATCCCATTCGAGAAATAAGGGTACGCTTCACTGCTTTGCCCTTTACCTGTGGGCAATTCCATATTGTTCAGCCATTTCGAGAGCCGCTTTTCTCTCATCGAAAGAAAGTCTTCTGTCGATTTCTGGGTGAAGAGAAGCGCGGTAATCGGGTCTGTACTGGAACATTAGGTTGAAATACACCCCTGGAATATTTTCTTTGACCCACTCCATGATAAGTTTGGTGCAGCATTCGAGGTGTCCCGGAATAACAAGGTGCCTGAGCATCACTTCTGCTGTTTCGTAGGCAATCCTAAAGTTCCTTGGTACAACGGAAAAGTAATTGTCAACATCCGACAAAGCCCTGGCGCAATTATCGTTTCCATACCGAAAGTCGCCAAGGTAGATGTCAACAACCCCGTTGAGTATCCGCATTGCTTCGAGAGATGTGTACATGTTTGAATTCCAGACAATCGGAAGATACATGCCCGGCTCACCCAGGAGCCTTATTGTCTCGAGTATTGTGTGAAGGTTCGGGTCGGGATTGCCTCCCACGAAGTTCGCGTTTTTCGAACCCTGAGAAAGACCCTCGATCAGAACAGCGGAAAGCGTCTCCGGCTCGGCAACCCATCCCGATTGAGGATTCATGGCAATATCCCAGTTCTGGCAATAAACACATCTGAATGTGCAGCCGGAAAAGAATATGGTGTGGCTCGGAACCAACTCTGGCTCCTCACCCATATGAAGAAAATCAGAAGTATAGTGTGATTCAGAACCCACCCCGCAATAGCCAGTTTTTCCGTCAATCCTGTTTGCCTTGCATCTTCGTTCACAGAAGCGACACTTTGAAAGCATTCGCCTTGCGAGTTCTATCTTGAGGTCAAGAAGTGTTTCCTCCCCAGTTGGTCCTAAATCTCTCCAGCCACCGCTTTTTGCCAGATTGAGCGCCTCAGCGCTTTTTTCTATGTTCAAACTCTCGAGTTCCTCATCGGAGGCTGACTTGATTTCAATGCCGCAATCAATGTTCTGGGAGATCCAGTGAACAGCGGGCCTTTCCTTTTTCAAAATTGAGAAATATTTTTCAAGCAAAGCGCGCCGCGCCCCTTTACCTTGATTCGAGCAACTCCTAAGACTTGATTGTGATTTTGTAGTAAATTATATCCACTCCATCCAGAGAGTAAAAAAAGCGGCTCCGGAAATCCAATCTTTTTGTTGGAACAAATGCCGCTCGAGCCTCGTTGTTATAGAATTTTTCCACCAGCATTTTGATGTGCGCGCGAGAGCAGGGAAGGAATGAGGTGGAAGAAATGAACAATTCCGCAAGGAAGGTCGTAGTTATCGGCGGAGGTCCCGCGGGTCTTACGGCAGGGCTTTACGTCAAGCGTGCTGGCATTGACGCGCTCCTCCTGGAAAGGGAGCTGCCCGGCGGACAGGCTGTTTTTTCTCCTCTGATTGAAAACTTTCCGGGATTTCCCGATGGAATTGAGGGTGCTGAACTCATGACGAGAATCAAGAAGCAGGCAGAAAGATTTGGCCTTGAAATCAGAACATTTGCGGCGGTAGTTCGAATAGAGGGAAAAGACAGAATGAGGAAAATTGTTCTCGAGGGCGATGAGGTGGGTGCGATTGCCGTAATAGTGGCAACCGGCAGAAGCCCGCGGAAACTCGGGATTCCCGGCGAGGATGAGTTCAAGGGCAGGGGAATTTCATACTGCGCTACCTGTGATGCCCCCTTGTTCAGCGGGAAAGAAGTTCTTGTCGTGGGAGGCGGAGACGCGGCGCTCGAGGAAGCCTTACATCTTTCGAGGTTTGTCAGGCGTGTTATTCTCGTTCACAGGAGGGATGAGCTCAGGGCTTCATCTTATCTTGAGGGAAAAGCAAGAGCCGAGCCAAAAATCGAGTTTGTTTTGAACACTGAATTGAGGGAAATAAAAGGAGACCAAACAGTCAGGTCAGTGGTTCTTGAAAACAACAAAACAGGTGAGGTTTCAGAGATTGAAGTTTCTGGCGTGTTTTTCTATGTTGGCAATGCGCCGAACACGGATTTCCTGAAAGGTTTAGCCGACCTCGATGATGCCGGTTATATCCTCACTGACAGCAGTCTTCAGTCGAGTGTCCGCGGAATTTTTGCTGCCGGCGATGTGAGGGCAAATAGTTTCAAGCAGGTAATACTCGCGTGCGCGGAAGGGGCGCTCGCGGCAAATTCCGCGATGAGATATCTTGAGGAAGTTGGAGAAAAGAAAGCATACGGAAGTCCTCGGGCTTAAATCTTGGTAACGGCAGCAATCAGACAAGAAGCATGGGTAGCGGCTTGAGTTCTCTCTTCAATGGGTCCAGGAAAAGACCAAGTGCCTCGAGCGTGAAAGCGCCAAGGAGACTATGGTCACCTGCTTCCCCGAAGACGACATCAGCGCCACCAGTCTTCCCACCATATCTGAAAAGAGCAATCCCCCTCTTTCGAACAAGTTTGCTGCCGTCTGCCAGACGGAACTCTTCTTCAGCAATTGGCTTTATGCGGAGTTTCTCGAGAATTTTTGAAGGAATCACTGAATAAATTGCACCAGAATCAACCAAGAGCTCCACTTTTTCAGTTTTCTCTGGATAAGAGGGATTTCCGACCTCAATTTCTAAGTATGTTAGTCCCATCACTTCCCCTTTGCTGGTTATAATATTCGCTTTATATGTATACTTGAGGAAGATTTCTTCCAATTCAATTATACTCTATCATTCATCCCTGATCACGGAAGAAAAGTTAAAGGATGCTCAAGTGTCAGTTTCTGGTTTCCGGGGAAGTCAAGTCCGCTTTTGAGAAAATACTCTCTATGCGTTAAGATTCAAAAGGGATTGGAGTAATTGTATGAAGATAGCAGTTGTTGATGGAATGGGAGGAAGCATAGGGGCGCAGATCGTTCTTGAGCTTCGCCAGGCTTTGCCGGAAGAGACGGAGATAATTGCTCTCGGGACAAACGCGATAGCGACCGGTAACATGATGAAAGCAAGGGCGTCGAGAGGCGCTACCGGCGAGAATGCCATTGAGTTCTCAATAGGTGAGGCTGATGTAATCATGGGTTCTCTTTCAATTCTTGTTCCAAACTCCATGATGGGCGAGGTCACGCCGCAAATTGCGACGGCTGTGGCAAGCGCGCCCGGTCGAAAAATTCTTCTCCCGATTTCAAATCCACCACTCGAAATCTTGGGAACCAAAAAAAAACCACTTCAACAGCTGATAAAAGATGCAATTTCAATTGTTACAAGTCATCCTTGGTGATAGAGCAGAATAAAGAGGGGTAAGAATATGTGCGAGGCGAGCGTTTATACTGTTCGGGACGGGGAGAGAAACTTGGTGATGGAAAACGTTGTGAGCATTCGCCCCGAAGGCGAAAAAGTTATTTTAGTTGACATTTTCGGCGATCAAAAGGTCCTGGCTGCGAAAATTGAAAAGGTTGACCTGCTCGAGCATGAGGTCATTCTTTGTTCGGGATAATTCGCTAACGGAAACAATACTTCTTGCTTTTCGGGTAGGAGGTATTTTTTTTCTGACTGTGATAAGATGCTAATGAAATTGTTTGCGTTATGGTCGGTTTTTTTAAGGGGTGTCAGGGAGAGTAGAGAAAAGAAACGCGAAGCGATAACGAAAATGTGTTATTGCAAGACCTGACCCCATTTACAAGACCTGACCCCATTTAGAAGAAAGAATTCGAGCCACGAAGGCCGTGCTCCGGTAGAAGCCGGTTTTGGTGGCTTTTTTGTTGCCACCAAAGGGAGGTGGTCGAAATGCACATACCAGATGGATTCTTGGACCCGAAGGTCTGGGGCACGGCATCAGGGGTATCGGCAGGTTTCACGGCTTACGCGCTCTATGCCGTGAAGGAAAAACTGAACGAGAAGGTGATTCCGCTTCTCGGAATAACCGCGGCGTTCATATTTGCTGCTCAGATGCTGAACTTCCCTGTCGCGGGTGGAACGAGCGGGCATTTTCTTGGCGCAATGCTTGCCTGCACTCTGCTCGGACCACTCCAGGGATTTTTAGTGATGGTGATCGTGCTTCTTGTTCAGTGTCTGTTTTTCGCGGACGGTGGGCTCACCGCGTTGGGCGCAAATGTTTTCAACATGGGGATTGTCGGCGGGCTCTTTTCCTACATGATTTTCATCTACATCAAGGCGTTGATTGCGAGAATTTCCGGAGAGAAGCGCGCCCTTCTTATTTCCGCGGCTATCTGTTCCTGGCTTTCGGTTGTTATTGCATCTGCGGTTTGCGCGGTTGAGCTGGCACTTTCTGGAACGATTCCCCTTTCAGTTGCGCTGCCGGCGATGGTAAGCGTTCATGCCCTGATTGGCATTGGCGAGGCGGCAATTACGACGGTTGTTCTTGCGGTTGTGACACAGGCGAGACCTGACCTTGTGCATGCAATGAAACTAAGGTTGCCGGCGGGACAGGAGGTATGATTATGGAGATTAAGTCATTTATCAGAGAAAACAAAAGCATCCTGATTTTCCTCATTGCGGCGGTTGCGGTTTCCATAGTTCTTGCGACTTTCGTTTCTCCATTTGCGTCATCATCTCCGGATGGTCTCGAGAAGGTAGCCGAGGACAAGGGATTCGGCAAAAAAGCGGAGGAGAAAGAGCCCGCCTGGAGAAACTCGCCGGTACCCGACTATGTTGTTGGCGGTGAAAAAAACGAAGACAAGAAATGGGCTACGGGGCTTGCGGGGTTCATTGGAGTTTTGATAACCATAGCGGTTACTTTAATGGTTTGCCTCATAGTTCGTGGCATTAGAGCATTTTCGCGTGAAAAATCGCCTGTAGAATGAGACACGACTTCATAGACAGATATTCGAGAATTGAAAGCCCGATACACGCGCTTGACCCGAGGGCGAAGGCGGCTGCGTTCTTCGCCCTCATCATTATATGCGTGAGCACGCCAAACAGCGACTGGTGGGCATTTGTCATATACGCGACACTGGTACTGGTGGTGCTTTTTGCGTCAGGAGTTCCACTTCGCTACTTCTTTTCCCGCTTGCTGATCGTATTACCGTTTATTCTGCTCGTTTGTATTTTCCTTCCATTCATGCACAAAGGCGGAGGGCAGGTAAGTCTTGGTCCCATTTCACTTTCAAAGGAAGGATTGCTCATGATGAGAGCAATCTTGCTGAAATCTTTGATATCGGTCTCGTGTTTGATTCTGCTTTCATCAACGACGCAGTTTGCCGACCTCCTTCACGGTCTCGAGAAGCTTTACGTCCCTCGATTTCTTACCACTGTTTCAGCGTTCATGTATCGATACCTTTTCTTGCTTGTTGATGAGGCGCAGCGTATCGCAAGGGCGCGTGACTCGAGGAACTACAAGGGGAAGTGGATATGGCAGGTGAAAACCACTGGTTATATAGTTGCGACTCTTTTCCTGCGAAGCCAGGAGCGCGCTGAAAGAGTTTACCAGGCAATGGTTTCCAGGGGTTTTGAGGGGGAATTCCCACGCTGGACGGAAATCAGAATGAGGGTTTATGATTACGCTTTCGCCGTGCTCTTCATAGGTGGGGCTATTATTGGGAGGATGGTGCGCCCTTGGAGTTGATACCAATTGACAAGGATATCGCCATAAGGATTGAAAACTTGAGTTTTTCATATCCCGATGGAACACCCGCTCTGTCGGGAGTAAATTTTTTGGTGAGGAAGGGCGAATCGGTTGCGGTACTCGGACCAAATGGAGCCGGGAAATCAACGCTTGCGCTTCACTTGAATGGGATACTGAAAGGCGAGGGGAAAGTCGAAATTCTCAAGTTTGAGGTGAACAAGAAAAATCTACGTGAGATAAGAAAGCACGTTGGGCTCGTGTTCCAGGACCCCGATGACCAGCTTTTCACCCCGACGGTAAAAGAGGACGTAGCCTTTGGGCTTTTGAACCAGGGTGTTGAGCCGAAACAGGTTGAGGAAGCGGTAGAAAGAGCGCTCGAGTGGGTGGGGATGCCCAATTCTGAGAGCCGCTCGCCGCATCACTTGAGTTTTGGGGAGAAAAAGAGGATATCGCTTGCGACGGTTCTCTCGATGAGCCCCGAGATACTTGTTCTCGATGAGCCGGCATCAAACCTTGACCCGCGCGGCAGGCGAGAACTGATTGAACTGATAAAAACATTTGGGACAACAAAGATTATCATCACTCACGATACCGAAATGGCACGGGAGCTCTGTGAGCGCACGGTTATTCTCGACCAGGGGAGAATTGTGGTTGATGGAGAAACCGCTGATGTTCTTAGGGACGAAAAACTACTCGACCGCCACGGTTTACTTTAGGATAAACTTACCTGGAAAACATTCGATAATGAACCCATCCCTTGTGTTAGAATTCAAGTTAGAAGTCATACCAAACGGGGGTAATTTGAAGAAAAAAAGGATTCTTCTTATAGACGATGAGGTAGCTCTTCTTGAAGTAGTGAAGGCAAACCTTGAAATAGAAGGTTACGATGTTGAAACCGCCATGAGCGGAGAAACCGGGATTGTCACCGCTATGGTTGACGAGCCTGACCTCATTATCCTTGACATAGTGATGCCTGACATAGATGGCTGGGAAATCTGCCGGAGGCTGAGAGCGGATAAGCGAACGAGATACATTCCGGTAATAATGCTCACTGCCCTTGGGGAAACTGAGTACATTGTCAAGGGCTTTGAGTGTGGAGCGGATGACTATCTTTCGAAGCCCTTTGAAAACGCTGAACTCTTCGCAAGGATAAAATCGGCTCTCGCAAGAGCGGGGAAAGGCCTTGCGGTTGATCCCTTGACCGACCTTCCTGGGAAGCATCACATTTACGAGGAAACGCGCAAGAGACTCGAGCGCAGAGGGAAATTCTTCGCCTTTATTTACATTGATATCTCGAACCTGAGGTACATAAACAGCAGGTTCGGTGTTGAGTGTGGAGATGGTCTTGTCAGGGGACTTGCGAAAATCCTCAATGAAGTTGTGATGACCGACAAGGAAGAATTCCTCGGTTATATGGGGGAGGATGACTTCGTTATGCTCTCCGTGCCTCTGAGAGTCTCGCAGATTTTCAATTTCGTGACAAACAAATTTGATAAC
>JAQUKT010000009.1 GCA_028718945.1 Actinomycetota bacterium
CCGTGAGTTCCACGGAGAGTATAAACGGACGTGGAGGAGATGTAAGACCTCTCCAATCCAAGAGGCAGACTCCCGTGAAGCGTCAATCAGAATGTGTGGCGTAAAAATACACGTTTTGAGGGACGGTCAGGTGATTATCTCGAAAGACCAGTTTTCAATGTCCATGTAAAGCATCCTCCCTCTGAGCGGCTCACCGACTCCAGTGAGCGCCTTTATCGCTTCCTGGACTTGAAAAGCAGCGGCAACTGCCGGGGTTGTGGCAGGGGTTCCGGTTTCAACCTCGATGCCCTCGAGTTTTTCTCCCCGTTGTTCCGTTGTGTTTGTAATGTTTGATTGAAGAGGAATGAAGGATGAAAGTCCGGGCTCTCCGGGGAAAATCGAGGTAACCTCGAGAGTTGTTCCCGCTATTGCTCCATGAATCAGGACCACGCCAACCCTGCGGCACGCTTCCTCGAGGATGAGTCTGTCTCGCAAAGTGTCAAGAGCGTCTATGGCAACATCAGTCCCTTTGAGTATCCGCGCAAGGTTTTTTTCGTCTGCCTCTGTTTGAACCGCTTCGACTTCGACATCGGTGTTTATGCGTGAGAGGCAATCGACGGCTACTCTTGCCTTTTCCTCACCGAGCACGGTTTCGTCTGAAAAGTATTGTCTGTTGAGGTTTGTTTCATCGAAGGTGTCCTTGTCCACAATGATGATTCTCCCGACGCCCGTTCTCGCGAGGAGCACAGAAGCGTAACCTCCTATTCCCCCGGCTCCGATGACAGAGATGCACGAGCGAAGGAGCTTCACCTGCCCCTCGGCGCCAATCGTTCCCATGTTTTTTATGTATTTGAGTGGGATGATATGATTTTCAAGAGAAAGGATGGAAATCTCGCGAGGGCGCTTGTGGAACGTTTTTGCTATACTCCTACATGCTTCGTTCGAGAGAGTGCGGTAAGTTTTACTTCCTTCGATCCTGTCATGCGAAGAATCCTTTATTGCCTGAATGATTTCTTTCATCTATCCACCCGAGATTGCGGGAACAATTGAAACCTGGTCCTTGTCCTTTAGCACTTGGTCGAGAGCGCTCTTTTTCTTATTGACGATGATGGGACCAGCGAGACTACGGGAGACGCCAAGGTTTTCAATCATGTTCAAAACAGTTGCATGTTCCTTGAGGCGGAGCTCAAATCTCGTCCCCCCGGGTGGGGGAACCACTTTTTGAGCAAATATTGTTGCGACTCCTACATTGATTTCCATTTTTCCTCACCTTATAGAGTTTTCTTGGAATTTCAGCTTTTCCCGAGCATTTTCATGCGAAGTTCGATGAAACGCAAGAGCTCCTCTCTTGTAATTATTCCAAGGAACTCTCCTCCATCCATGACAAGGGCAAACTTCTCACCCGAAAGCATTGTTTTGAAGAGGTGTTCGAGAGGTGTATCAGGGGGAACTATCTGGACCTGTGAGAGCGGCTTTTCTATTCTTCTGGCATCAAGGAAGTCAAGCTCGGCGCCTGAAACGTTGTTCAAGTCCTCAATGGTTACGACGCCCTCAATCCTTCCTGCTTCGTCCTTGACCGGCAAAGCTGGAAGGCGATAGTTTGCGAAGAAATAATTAGTCACGGTGGAAAGTGGAGTATCGTAGGCAATGAGAGGTATTTGAGAGAAGACTATGGCGCTCGCGTTTACTCCGGACGCCGCTATTCGCATTAGCGTCTGCCGGTAACTTGTCCTTGCCAGTTGAAATATGAAGATTCCTATTATCACCGGCCATACTCCCGAGATCCACTGGGTCGTGCCCGTGATAAGAAAAAAGCCAAATATTACAAGAATGACTCCGATGACTTGCCCTGCGCGGCTTGCTACTCTGGTTGCCTTTTCAAGATTTCCAGTGCGCCACCAAAGGAGGGAACGGAGAACGCGACCACCGTCAAGTGGAAATCCAGGGAGAATGTTGAATATCCCGATGAAAAGACTGAAAGCGCAAATTAAAAGTAATGGTTCAGTGAGAATCGGACCCGCACCATTTTTCATCGCGAGGTGATAGAAAAGATAGAAAATGGCGGCGAAGAGGAATGTTACAAGTGGTCCTGCGACAGCCATCTTGAATTCTGTTTGCGCCGATTCCACGTCCTCTGACATTTCGGCGACCCCTCCGAAAAGGAAAAGGGTTATTCTCCTTATTGGGATTCCATTTCTCTTGGCGACGAAGCTATGGGCGAGCTCATGCGCCAGGAGGGTCAAGAAAAGGACAATAGCAGTTACCAGCCCAAACAGCCACGGCCAGGCGCCGCCTGGGAATGACTTTCCATTTTGGGGCTTTGCGCCTGAGAACAAGTCTCCGAGTGAAATTGCGAAAAGAGCAAGAATCACCAACCAGGACGAGTGTATGACTATGTCAATCCCGAATACGCGTCCGATTCTGAATCCAGATGATGAGGGCATCAGTTCTCGCTCCCGAAGTTGACCATTTCCCGGAGCATGCTGAATCTCTCCTCTATTTCCTTTTCCCCGATATTGACCATCCCTTCGACGCTGAACTTCTCGACGCAGAAAGACGCCATTACTGTCCCGTAAAGGATTGCCCTCCTCATGTTTTCCTCGGTGATGTCACCTGTTTTTGCGATGTGCCCCATGAATCCTCCCGCGAAGGAATCACCCGCCCCCGTGGGGTCGAAGACATCCTCAATGGGGAAAGCCGGTGCGCTGAACACATTCTCCTTTGTAAAAAGCAGTGCCCCGTGCTCTCCCTTCTTTACAACAAGTATGCGAGGACCCATTTCAATTATTTTCCTTGCGGCTTTGATTAAGTTAGGCTCCTCAGCAAGATGCCTACATTCCGAGTCATTGAGAACAAAAGCGTCAACTTCCGATATCGTTTTTTTCAGTTCGCTGTTCTTGTTGTCGATCCAGAAGTTCATCGTGTCCAGGGCACAGAAGCGTGGCGATTCGACTTGGTTGATTACTGAATGCTGAAGGACAGGGTCGATGTTTGCGAGAAAGACATATTCGCTTTCTTTATGTTTCTCGAGGAGTTTCGGGTTGAAATTCTCGAAGACATTCAGGCTTGTGTCGATGGTGTCCCGTTCATTGAGGTCGTATCCATACGCGCCTGCCCATCTGAATGTTTTGCCTTCACGAATTTCGAGCCCATCAATTTCGATGTTTTGAGATTTGAGAAAGTCTATATGAGTTTTCGGGAAATCGGTTCCGACAACAGCAATCATGGAAACGGAGGTGTAATATGAGGCTGCGACTGAAAAATATGTGGCAGCACCCCCGAGCACTTCTCTTGCTTCTCCGAATGGGGTTTTCACGCTATCAAGTGCTACTGAGCCAACAACGAGAAGGGTCAAATCTTTCTCACTCCTTTATTGGAGGTATTTTTCGAGTAAAACTTTGACCATATTCATCTTTTCTTCGGGCACCCTCGAAAGGTCGCTAACGATTGCATCTGAAAGCGCCTGCCTGCATGTGCAATTTCCATTGGTTTCTTCAGCGATTGAGGGCGTCGCGACGCGAATAATCTCTTTTGCGCTTTCGATGCATAATGCCATGTTTTTGAGTATCATATCGCCGGACACTTCTTCTCTTTCTTTCCATACGTCATAGTCTGTTACCAGTGAAAGAGATGCATAACACATCTCCGCTTCCCTTGCGAGTTTTGCTTCAGTGGCGGCTGTCATACCAATGATATCCACGCCCCAGGAGCGGAAAAGTCTGGACTCCGCACGGGTCGAAAATGCTGGACCCTCGATGCAAACATAAGTTCCGCCCGGGTGAATTTTTGCTCCTGTTCTTATGCCGCCCTCGTGAAGCACTCCAGATAGGTATGGGCAGGTAGGGTCAGCGAAGCTGATGTGGATTGCTGGAGTATCCTCGAAAAAAGTCTGTTGCCTATTTTTCGTGAAATCAATGAACTGGTTAGGAATTACTATTTCGGTCGGGGCGACTTCTTCTTTCATGGTGCCAACCGCGCTTACGGAGATGAGTGTATCAACCCCGAGCATTTTCATCGCGTAGATATTCGCTCTGAAATTCACTGATGGGGCGGGTATGAGGTGCCCTCTGCCGTGGCGAGAAAGAAAAACAACCTCGATTCCTTCCACATCCACGATGTGAAAGGTATCGGAAGGCTTCCCGAAGGGAGTGTCTAATTCCAGTTCTTTCCTGACCTCAAATTCGTGAGGTTCGTAAAGACCCGAACCTCCCATAACACCTATTTTGCGTCTATTCATGGCTCACGTCCCTCTCAAGGTAATTCAATGGAGTAAAAGTCATAATGAAAAAGTTATCCCTCATGTTTTTTTTGATTGAAAATTCTTAGAGGGAAAATCGCGGTTCACGCTTTGGTGCTTTCTTCTATGCTCTTTCCATCGTTGCTTGATTCGGAAGCCGGCGGCTTTTTTTCCTCGATTCCCTTGCTCAAGGAATCCACCCTCGAATCAGTCGAGTAAAAGCCCTTTCCCTTGAATACAATGCCAACGGGGTGAAACACCCTTCTCAATTCTCCCCCGCATAGCTCGCATGTTTCCAGGGATTCGCCTATTCCGTGGACCACCTCAAAGCTCTCGTTGCATTTCCTGCATCTGTATTCGTATTTTGGCATCATATCACCTCGAATAATGAAATCGCTCGAAAAAAATAACCGGCTCAACCGGAAAAATCACATGACCGCTTATTATTATAGAAAAACTCTTTGAGTTCTTCAACAAATCGTATTGAATCCAAGCAAGTACAAATTATGCCGCGTGTCTATCTTTTAGGGCACACCACAAGGGAATTTGCCCTTTACTGTTCTGGAGTCAAGTAATCTTGCTTTTTTTTCGATAAAATCTACGACTGTGGTTAGAAAGCAAGTGGAGGGAAATATGTCCCAGGGGGCAATTGTTCTTGCGGATGATAACAAATTGGTTGTCAAAATAACTTCTGCAATTCTCGAGGGCGCCGGCTATTCTGTAAGTGTCGCCTGGGACGGTCTCGAAGCGATAAACAAGGTGTACGGGGAAATGCCGGACCTCGTTATTCTCGACATCGAGATGCCGAAAATCAACGGCTATCAGGTTTGCAGGTTGCTCAAAGATGATGAATTTACAAAGGATATTCCGGTTCTGATGCTCACGGGTCGCGACCAGCAAACCGATTTATTCTGGGGAATGAAGACAGGTGCTGACGCGTATGTCACAAAGGGGTTCAAGCCAGAGCAGCTGCTTTCAGAAGTAAGCGAACAGATGAGAAAGGGAAAAGAAAGAAGGAGCCTTGACAAAAAGGGCAAGGCACCAGGGAAGGTTCTTGATGAAGAAGGGGTGCTTTCCCGGGTCATAGACCTTCTTGACTCGAAGCTTTTTTCCTCGACAATTCTCAACGAAATTGGGGCACTTGCGGGTCTCTCGCAGGATTATCGAAAAACTATGGCTTCTGTCCTTGAGATTATTTCGTGGGTAGTCGGGAACACGATCGGTGTCGTTCTTTTGTTTGAGGAAGAGGAAATGGTTTTACATGTAAGTAGGAATATGAATTTTGATGAACTGAAGGAGGTTCAAAAGAAAGCGTTTGAGACTGCTGCTTCGTATGGTTATGACAGGCTGAACCCCGAAAGAGTGAAGGTGGATATTTTTGGCGAAGAGAATATTGCCAAAGAAAAAGAAGGAGAAAAGCGAAACTTTTCATTTGCGCATGTCCCGCTTTCCGTGCAAAAAAGGATAATCGGGATACTGATGCTTGCCGGGCCCGCTTCCCCTGCTTTCGCGAGACAGGCTGAGATGGTCTTAGGAATAGTTCAGAATCAGGCAACGATTGTCATTGACAACGCGAGGCTTTATGAGGCGGCGAGGCAGCTTGCCATAACCGATGGTCTTACGAAGCTTTACAATCACAGGTTTTTTCAGGAACTTTTTGAAAAGGAGTACAAGCGCTCCGACCGTTACAATACAATATTCAGCTTTATCATGCTTGACATTGACCACTTCAAAAAGGTAAACGACACTTACGGCCACCTCTGTGGCGATGAAATACTGAAAGGACTTGCAGATTTGATAAAGGGTTGCTTGCGCTCGATGGACATCGTTGCCCGATATGGAGGAGAAGAGTTCGCAATTCTTCTTCCCGAGACCAACGGTGAAGAGGCATTGCAGACTGCCGAGAGAATGAGGATGGCCGTTGAATCTCAGACTTTCATGGGGGACGATTTTGGTCTAAATATTACCGTGAGCATGGGTGTCGCGACATACCCCAGTCCTGATATCCGTGGGCGCTCTGATTTGATTGCGAAGGCTGACAAGGCTCTCTATGAGGCAAAGGAGTCCGGGCGTAACCGGGTTGTATTTGTTGAATAATGGGGTCAGGTCTTGCAATGACACATTTGTGTAAAAGAGGCTACATATTTGTTGGATGGCAAGGGCATTGATACTATCCAGGAATCACAAATCGAAGTAGTCATGAGGTGCTTTGCATCTTTTTCTTGTGCAATTCTTTAGGTTCTCGGTCGAGGGGGGTTTCGTTAAAGCAAATCGAGTTTCTCGACTTGAATACGAGGCTCGTTGCTGATTAAGAGGGTAATGGAATGAAAGAAGAAGCTCTCAAGATTCAGCTCTGCTCTGTTTCAGATATGAAACCTGAAAGCCTCGACGGGGACGCATGTGAAGTATCAGTCTCTGTGCCAACTACAACGTTGCTATTGCGCGTAGAAACTCCTCGAGTAAAAGCTCCTGCTCGACTTTCATAGGGACTCTTGTGGGGACTTTGTCCCTTGATTGTTCCCGCTCCAATTTGCCTCTTTCAACGCTTCCGGTTCTTACTTTCAATCCAAAGCTTTCTATGCCAGAGAAGATGTCAGGGCGTCTCAAGAAAATGGAAGCAATGACATCCCATGGAACGAAGCCACCCTTCCAAGGTAGAAAAGACAAGGCCTGGTTGAGTCTGAGCCACGGCTCGATTCTATAGGCGAGATAAGTCGAGACTCTATTCTCGATTTGCCAGAGCGCGTCAAGTTCGCTTCTTGTGAATAGGACCTGTCTGCACAGGTTTGATGTTATTAGTGTCTTTTTGCAGGGGGCGCCCATGACTTCATCGGCGGACACGGGGTCTTGAAGAAAATTGAATTCGAGGGCTTCAAAGAAGCGATTATTCGAACTCCTGAGCGCTCCTCCCATGATTACAATTTCACCGATGTTACTGTAGAAGGTTGGGTCGAGCCTCCCGGCTGTGGCTACGTTTGTGAGGGGGGCAATAGAAAGTAGCGTTATTTCACCGGGGTTTCCCCTTGCTGTTTCGATGAGGAAGCGCGAAGCCGCGGTTGGCTTGCCAAGAGAAAAGGAGCAGGGGGCTCCAGTGTGAACAGCTATCCCATGCAAACCTGAAACTTTGATTATTTCTTCTGCTTTGCGCGTGGTTCTTCTCACCGATGCGTTTCCGAAAACCGTTGTGAGACCGCACACTTTGAATTCTGAAGGGAATGCGAGAACGTAGAAGACGGCAAGAGCGTCATCAACATCGCGAAAGGCATATCCAGTTGCCGGGTCAGTATCAATGATTATCTTTTTCAACCTCATTCCTCTTTCGATATAACGTACCGTCCCATATATATCATTTCATTCAAGCGCCCCCTTTCCATCCAGCTTCCCCATGCTGCCTCGAAATACATCCGTGCGACTTCATTCGCGAGCCTTGCTTGAGTGGTGCACGACGCAAAAATGACACTTTGGGTACACCTACCAAAAGGGAACGGTACACTAACGTTATGTTCATGATTATATGCGTTGTCGCTTTTGATGGAGGAGTATTTCTTTCCCGAATTTTTCAAAGAATTAGGCAGAAGCATCGCCGGGATTGATATCATTGAGATTGACGCCAGTATTGTTGGTGTGGCCAAAAGGGAATGAAGAGGGCTTGAAGTTGAAGCGGCTTTCTTGATTCTTATTGTGGGAGAGGGGCAAAAAGGGAGGTTCCCGGATAGTGGAGGCTGGAACGGACAAAGTATTCCTTGAGTGCGGCGGGGCAGACTTTTGTTTCGACCTTGAGACCGGCAGCTTCTCTTTACATACGGGAGGAACTCCGGTCTTTTCTTGCGCCTCGGGGAAAATTATTTTGAGCGGAAAAAAGGGGATGGAATGCATTGAGGCAGCTGGCAGGTGGGAAAGAAACAATTCAGGGGATGGTCTTCTCTGCACAAGGAGGACAAACTCCTGCTTGCTCATTTACAGGTTTGCGCCAGTCGAAGGCGGCGTAAGAATCGAGATGGGGATTTCATGGGACGGGAGAGGAGAAGCCCCTGCCGTTGAATTCATCGCCCCGCTTGTTGTCCAGGAAGGTGGCATATGGCCCTCTGAAAAGGGCACGCGAGCCTGGAGGTTTTATCAGAACGGCTGGCAGTGCTGGACACCGAGCGGAACACTCAAAAGCAGAAGAGCTGGTTTTTATCTCCTCCCCTTTTTCCTGCCGCGTCATCTTTACGCGATGGTTGGAAACCCTTCCACTCCCATTCCGCTTCAGCGAGGATATTTCTCAAGCGAGTGGTTTGCCGGAATCGGGGACCTTGCAAATGAAAGAAGCATCGTTGCTGGCTTCATCGGGGTGAAGAAAGCATTTTCTCAGGTGTTTGCGAGTATTTTGAGGCACCCGAAGGATTGTTCGCTTTTTTCGCGCTCGCACTTCGAGGGGAAGCTTCTCGAGAGCAAGGAGCCCCTTTTTTCGGAACCTTTGGTTGTAATAACGGGCGACCTTTCCGGGCGTAATTTTGAGCATTACGCTGGACTGCTCGCGAAAGAATCAGGTGGGAGCTTCAGGCAAATTCCTACAGGATGGTGTTCCTGGTATCACTATTACAACAAAATCACCGAGGAAGAAGTCGAGAAGAACGCGAGTCTCTTCTCCGGGAAGCACAAAGAACTTGGAGTTGAGTTTGTGCAAATAGATGACGGGTACCAGGCTCAGATTGGCGACTGGCTCGAGACAAATGCGAAATTTAGAGGGGGAATCGAAAAGGCAGCGTCCTTGATTCAAGAAAAAGGGATGGTGCCAGGGATTTGGCTTGCTCCATTTTCTGTGTCGAGGCGGTCGCGAATATTCAGGGAGAAGAAAGAATGGCTGATCAAGAACAAAAAGGGCAAGCCCACCATTGCTGGCATAAACCCGTATTGGAAAGGGCAGTACTACGGGCTTGACCTCACCAACGAAGAGGTCATTGAATACCTTCGCGGTGTTTTTTCAGCTCTCAGGGACTATGGATTCAGGTTCTTCAAACTCGACTTTCTTTCGAGCGGCATGCTCGTCGGCAGAAGGAAAAACGAAAATCTTACCCGCGCGGAGGCTGGGAGGAAAGCGCTCGAGGTGATCAGGGCCGCTGCCGGTGATGACTCCTACATTCTTGGTGCTGGCGGTCCAATTTTTCTTGGTGTTGGAATTTTCGATGCGCAGAGAGTCGGGGGGGATGTTGCGCCTTACTGGAGTAAGTTCTGGCAAGCTTTGTTTCACGACAGGGCAACTGCCGGATTGAAGAATTCGCTCATATGGGATTTCACCCGCTGTTTCTTGAACGGGCGGGTGTTCGATGGAGACCCTGATTGCGTGATGCTTCGCTCGAGAGAAACAGACCTGACAGAGGATGAGCGAAAAACGCTCATTTCTGCCGCCGGAGTATTTGCGGGAGCGCTTCTGTTTTCGGATGATGGGGAGGCTCTCTTGGATTCGGATGTAGGGCTTGGCTCTGTGTTGCTTCCCCGCATTCGCTCTTTTCCGAGATGCCCGGATATCTGGAAGAGAGAGATCCCTTCCCTCATGTTGAGCGATTTTTCCGATGTTTGCGGGAAATATCATGTTCTGTGGATGTTGAACTGGTCCTCTCGGGCAAGCACCCTTTCGACAACTCTTGATGAACTTGGGTTGAATGGGGGAAAGTATCACGCCTGCGAGTTCTGGAGCGGGAGATACCTTGGAGTTGTCGAGAAAGAGTTGAAGGTCGAGGGAGTTCCAGCTCACGGGTCTTGTGTAGTGAGGCTGACGGAGGTAGGTTCTCCTCGCGTCATTGGCTCTACGATAAAAATTTTGCAGGGCGCTCAGGAGATTTCATATTTTGGCAGCGATGATGAAAATATTATAATTCGTGTAGGAGGTTCGAAAAAAAGAAACGCGTCAATCATACTTTTCGCGCCTAAGTGGAAGGGCCTCTCAGAGGTTGGTGGCGTGGATCCCTCGATAGAACGTCTGGGTGAGGGTGTCTGGGGGGTAAGTTTTGAGCTGGAGGGAGAAAAGGAGCTGCGGTTTTCTAAGAGAAGATTGGAGGATAGGCAATGCCAGTAGAGTCAATAGAGGGAATAAGAATTGCTTACGAGATGAAGGGTGAGGGGAAACCGATTGTCTTTCTTCATTGCTGGACGGGTAACAGACGACTTTTCAACAGGCAGGTCGAGAGGTTTTCCAGCGACTATCAATGTATCTTGATTGATTTTCCAGGGCATGGCGAATCCGGTGAATGCGAGGAATATTCCGTTGAGCGTTTTGGCGAGCTTACATTTACGCTTCTTCAAAAACTGGGCGTGAGGAAAGCTGTTTTTGCGGGTCATAGTTTGGGAGGCATGGTTTGTCTTTTTATGGCGATAAATCATCCGGGGATAGTCCATGCGTTGATTCTGCTTGACACAACGCCTCACCTCTCAGGCTGGTTCCCCCAGAATATTTTTGCGGCGGCTGGCGTGAGACTTGGAAAGTTTGGCTTCAGGTCCGGGAAGGCGCTTGTTGCGGCAGCGGTTGCCACTCATCCGTTTTCGAGTCTCGAGTCAAAGATTTTGACCGCGAGGGAATGCTCGAAAGTGAAGAACAAGCCGCTTGTAGAAACGCTTGATAGTTTGAGAAGGTTCGATGTGAGAAGGAAACTTTCGAAAATCAAAAAGCCGGCTCTTGTGGTTGTTGGAGACCTTGACATGCTTGCTGACGTAAGGCAGGCGATGAAGATGGCAAAGGAAATACCCGACGCTATGCTAAAGATAGTAAGGGGAGCGGGCCACATGGCTCTTTTTGAGAAGCCTGAAATTGTAAACGAGGCAATATCTGACTTTCTCGAGCGCGTCTATCCGCCTGTCAGGATAGAAGCGAAAAGCGCGTCATAGTTTTTGAGTTTGCCTGCATTCCTGCTGAATCAAGTTGAAAGTTTTCTCAATGTTCTTATACGAGAGATTCTGCGCGCTTCTTCAAATCTTCAAGAGCGGACTTCATAACTTTTTTATCAACCTGTTTCAAAAGCCTCGAAAACATCGGACCCCGAAGCGCTTTTGGAAGCGAGTAGGAGACCCTGTAATAGTACGTTACTTCTGTTTCGTCCTCTGAAAGCGGGGCAAACTCGTAATAAGCCTCGACATCATCGAGGTCTCCTTCCACATAGTGGATATCTATCCTGTCTTTCTTGTAGGAGTATTCGAGGACATAATTCAATTTTCTGTATATGGCATCAACCGTGTATTTGACCTGAGTCCCTCTTTTGCTCCTGTCTCTCTTCAGGACTTCGATATTCACGACTCCTGACATCCACTCGGGATATGTTTCAAAATCAAGGAGTGTTTTCTTTATGGTTTCCACACCTGTGTTGATTACGATTGTTTCCGAAAGCCCGCCTTTTGTTTCCGAAGCCATGTTCCCCCCTTTTGACGGATAGACATTTCAGGTGAATCGATTCTTGATGCAAGAAGTATATTCGAAAAGTAAGGAAATTGAACCCTTATTTCTTTTGCCCATTAACGCTGATGAAATGAGGAGTGCGCTATAATGCAAAAAACAGGGAGGAAAAGAAATGCTCATTGGGAAAGAGCCTTGCATCTTTGATTTGATTGGCTCTACGCCAATCGTGAAAGTAAAAAAATTGAATCCAAACCCGAACGTAACAGTTCTTGCGAAACTCGAGGGTTTCAATCCGTGCAGTTCGATTAAGGACAGAATTGCCATTTACATGATAGAGGGGTCTGAGTCAAGGGGTGAACTTCGAGAGGGAATGACGATTGTTGAACCAACGAGTGGGAACACCGGAATTGGTCTTGCCATGGTGGCTGCTGTGAAGGGCTACGACCTCAAGATCGTGATGCCTGATAACATGAGCATTGAAAGACGTCTCGTAATGGAGGCTTTCGGGGCGGAGGTAATTCTCAGCCCTGGCAACAAGGGCATGAATGGCGCAATAGAAATCGCGGGCGAACTCGCAAAAGATTCAGGTGTCTATATGCCAGACCAGTTTTCGAACCCGGATAATGTTCGTGCCCATTATGAAGGAACAGGCGTTGAAATCCTGAAGCAGACCGACAGGGTTGATGTTCTTGTCGCGGGAATAGGAACCGGTGGAACGCTCATGGGAGTTGGCAAAAGGCTGAAGGAACGCGACCGGAAAGTGAAAATTGTTGGTGTTGAGCCTTTACCAAATTCGAAAATCCAGGGATTGAAAAACCTCGGTGATTATGTCCCTCCAATCATTGACCTCTCACTTATTGATGAGAAGGTGAACGCGGATGACTCGGAAGCATTCGGGATGACCGACGAACTGGCTAAAACGGAGGGGCTTTTTGTGGGAACCTCGAGCGGGGCGGCGATGTGCGAGGCAGTCAATCAGGCTCGAAAGATTAAAGGTGGGACTATCCTTGTAATATTCCCCGACCGCGGAGACCGCTACCTTTCCGAGATGGGGTCAGGTCTCGAGATGGGGTCAGGTCTTGCAATACGACAATCTTGACTTTTTGCCTGACCTGTTGAGAGGAAAGGGGTTCGGGATAGTTTAGACAGCACTTGCATTTTGTTTCAAATCTTCTTGAAAACTATTTCCTTATTCAAAAATGTGGTTGACGCCAAGCAATGCATTCTTCTGCGCGTATGAAAGAGAGGCAAAATATCTCAACTGAAAAACTTGATGCGCGTATTCCGCCACACTGGAGGAGCAGAATCTTGAAGGCTTGAAAAATGTGGTTGCTTTGCTTTAGAATAGAGCAGAGCAAGCATGAATAGAATAGAGGAAGTTTTCAGAGGAATTGGATACTGTCTTGAGGCTTGCGTCGCAAGCGATTGTTTCGGAGACATATATCTCGGCAAGTATGTTTCTCACAACCTTGATGTACTTCTGAGAGTAATGCCGGAAGGTATCTTGGGGGATTCAAGGGCAGGCGAACTTGCGCTTTCGCAGGTAGAGATTTGGAGCAGGCTTTCACATGGAGGAATACTTCGAGTACTTGACTGGGGCAAGGTCGAGGGTTTCACATTTTTTGCGACGGAGAAGCCTCGTGGCAAGCCGCTTTTCGAGTTCTTGCGCGAAAGAAGCGAAGTCTCGCTGGAGCGCCTTGACTTCAGCCTTAATGTCCTTTGTTCTCTCCTTGAAGCGCTCGAGGCAGCAAGGCGATGGGGAGTGCTTCATCTTACACTTTCCTTGAACAATATATGGATTGAAGAAAATTGTGAGGTTCAGGCATCCGATTTTGGGCTCTGGTATCTATCGCGAGATTTTCCCGAAATTTTTCCAGCAGAAAGCCCGTTTCTTTCACCAGAACAGAAGAATGGCGAAGCAAGCGCGGCAAGCGATGTTTATTCTGCCGCACTTGTTTTCGTTGCTCTGGGTTGCGGGCTGGAGGCTTCTTCCGGCGTCAAGAATTTTCACGAGATGCCAGAGGTGCCTTCGGGTCTTCGCGAGGTTTTCTTGATTTCACTTGATGAGAATCCGCGCGCGAGATTCATATCTGCGGGTGATTTTTTGCGCAATCTTGGAGGGACTGTTTCTCTTCGTGAGAGTGAGTACGAGTTCTGCCCTTTCTGCGAACTGAAAGCAAGAATTGAGGACGAAAGACTGTTGAAAAGCGAGAATCGGGCTTCAAGCGCACGAGTTCTTTTACCCTGGATTTTGATACTTGCCCTTGCCGCGGCAGCACTTGCGATGTGGCTTGCGGCACTTTAGTTCATCGTCCCATAGATACCCTAACATTCGAGCGCCCCTGCATCCACACGAGCCTCAAAGTGCTCCCTCGACGTACATCCTCATGCGCCTTTGGTCAGGAGCCTTGTTGGCGCGGCGCAGAATGACGCTCTCGGTGCGTCAACCTACCTATTGGACGGTGCGCTTAGGTGATTCGCCACGGGTTCGTTCATGAATCGAGAGAGACGAGGTTCATTCTTCTTTTTTCAAAGGTCGCAATTTTGCAATAGCCATATTCGCGGAGAAGGCTTTCCGCCCTTTCAAAGCCACTGCCGATGTCTTCCGGGCAATGGGCATCCGAACCGAGAGTTACAGGTATTCCAAGTTCGCTTGCTATACCTATGAACGAATTCTCCGGATATATCTCGGATGCCGGCCAGCGCAGTCCTGATGTGTTTAGCTCGTAGCACATATCGTTTTCGAGAGCGGAACCCAGAACCTCTCGGTAGGCATCACCGAAATCCCGATTTGGCCTGTAACCGAATTTCTTTGGAAGGTCTGGATGAGAGAGAATGTCGTAAAGACCCGTTTCCGCCATCTCTTTGAGAATTCTGTAATACCTCAAGTAGAATTCTTCGAGGTTTATACGCTCGTATTTGTCCATCTGTCTCGGGTCGTCAAATATCCATCCGTCAACGAAATGAACTGAGCCAAGTACATAATCAAAAGGATGTGAATCAATCATTTTTTCTATTTTGTCTATGGTGTGTGGCTCGTAATCCGCTTCGATTCCAAGCCTTATGGATATTTCACCTGCATATTTTTCCTTCATTTCAAGAACCTGTTCCACATAAAAGGGAAGTTCTTCCGGGGACATCGAGAGGGCTCTGTCATCGGTATATGTGAGCGGCATGTGGTCTGCGATTCCCAGGTGAGAAAAGCCCTTCTGGATTGCCGAGAGAACGAGGTCTTCGATACTTCCTCTCGCGTGACCACAAAAGTGGGTGTGAACATGATAATCAACTAACATCGTTCTCCTTTCCAAGCCGATCAAGAAGTTTTTGCTTTGCCTCGACGAATTCTTCACTGGATATTGTTCCCCGCCTTAGCATTCCCTCGAGCCTTTCTATCTGGTCAACTATTTCCGAGTAAATTGGTGGTCGTTCGGGTGGAATTACCTCGAGTTTCGAGGTGGGCTGGTTAAGCGCAACCTCGCGCGCTATTTCGCGCACAGCCTCGAGGTCTTTACTTTCCCGGAGGACTTCTTGGGAGGGAAAAACACCGAGGATTTCATCTTTGAGCATATTCGGATGAGGCATCTTTGGGAAAGTCGCGCTTCCCTGTTCTCCCTCCCACTCCACGATGATGTCGCCAAAGCCAAGCATTCTTCCGGTGAGTGACTGAGAGACGGAAATGCGAGTAATTTTCGAGACGGGGATTTCGCTCGTTTTCTTTGTGAAGACGCCGGAGGAGTAAATGAGCCTGCGTGTTGTAAGTGTAAGAGACGCGGCTTTCCACTTGAGCAGCTGGGCTGCGCTGTATGAAATTAGCAGAAAGGCAAAGAAGATTCCTGCAACAAGGGGCAAGCCTTCCCTCAAAGAAGGAAAGATCACAAGGCACAAAATCCAGATGATCAAAAATAAGAGTGCAAGAAACACATGCTTGAGGAACACCACAGGGTTATGGTGAACTTTGAATATGGTCGTCTCATTCTCATAGTCCATTTGCTTCTTCCCTGGCGCTTGAGAGAAAAGTTCCAGGAGTATTTTTCTAATAATAATCGAATTCATATTAAAAAGGGGCGTGCTTTCCTGATTCGTTCTCATGATTTTCCTGGGTTCAAGAAGTAAGCCGCCTTATCAAGAGAGTGCCTGTTGAAGTAAAATTTCAATTGTTTCTTGCTGGAAGTGAGATTTTATTCTGAGATGAAGAGAAGGATAGACGAAAGAAGAAGCCCACAGCTTTATATCGAGGGGAAAACGCACACCCTTTACAGAAAAAGGAAATTCAGGCTGAAAACCATCCTAAAGATTGGCGCGTTTGTTATTTTAGCTCTCCTCATTGTGTTACTTCTGTGGGGTTACACCTGGCTCAAGGCTAAAGAGGCAAAGATGCACGTTCGTGGAGTTGACAGTGTGCTTGACAGCACGGCTTCTGGGCAACCTGTAAACACATTGATTCTTGGAGTGGACAGGGGAAGCGTGAAGGGAGAGGAAAACGTAGCGCGTTCTGACATAATGATGATACTCAGTGTCAACAAAAAGAGCGGGAAGTCGGCAGTCATCTCTATTCCACGCGATACGAGGGTGAGAATTCCGGGCTATTCCGGGTACGAGAAGATAAATGCCGCGTACGCATTTGGGGAAACACCACTTGCGATTGAGACCGTAAAGAATTTGACCGCCCTTTCGATAAATCATTACGTTATTCTCGACTTTGAAGGGTTCAAGAGCATCGTGAACGCGCTTGGCGGGGTGCCGATGCACATTGATGTCGCGATTCACGACAGGTACGCGGGAGACGTTCCCGCGGGAGATGTTGTGCTAAACGGAGACCAGGCACTCGCATTCGTGAGGGCAAGGCATGACCCGCGCACTGTTCCCGCGGGCGATCTTGATAGAGTGAAGAACCAGAGAAAGTTCCTGCAGGCAATGCTTGGCTCTGCTGCTCACACGAGAAATCCCTTTAAGATTACCAAGCTCGTTGACGCCGTTTCGAGTAATGCGAAAACTGACCTATCGTTTTTCTCAATGCTTTCAATTGGAAGGGACCTTCAGTCATCAAACGGAAGTGTCAAGATGACGACCGCTCCGGGTGAACCGAGGGTGTTAGGCGGAGTCTGGTATTACATTATTGATGAGGCGGAATTCAAGGATATGCTGAAAACTTTTGCTGAAAGGACCGAGGTCGAGCCGGAGAAATCACAGGTTAGCCAGACGAAGACGCGTTCACGGGTAAGGTTGGTTGTGCTCAATGGTGCTGCTGTTACCGGTCTTGCTTCTAAGACGGCGGAACAGCTCAGCCAGCTTGGTTACAAAGACATTCTTACCGGAAATGCCGTGAACTTGTACTCGAGAACTACTGTATACTATGGCGAGGGAAAAAGTGAATGGGCTGGACTTGTGGCTTCCGACCTTGAGGGGGTTGATGAGCCGGTTCTCGACGAAAATGCGGAAGTTGCTCTCGGGCACGATGCGGATGTAGTTGTGGTCCTGGGCAAAGATTACAGGTTACACAAATGAGGTTATTGAGCTGAAAGGCGGCAGGCGATGGAAAAGAATTTGGTTGAAAAGCTGTTAGAGCCGGAGGATGTGCAGAGTCAGGTTGAGAGGTTTTTCATGCATCTCGGGCGCTGGAAGAGACCTCTTTTCTATTTCGAGAAAGCGTGGAAACCGCGGTGTGATGTAATCGAGACCGAGGATGAGGTTGTAGTTGTTGCTGAACTCGCGGGAGTTGATGTGAGCAGTCTCGATGTTCGGGTCGAGGGCGACATGCTCTTTCTTGGCGGCATGCGCGCAAGACCGATGAGCGAGGAAAGAATGAACTTTCACATTATGGAGATAAACTATGGTCCATTCGAGAGAGAGATTTCTCTTCCATGTGAGGTGGAAGCCGAGAAAGCGAAGGCGAACCTCGAGGATGGTTTTCTCGAAATAAGGCTTCCTAAGGTGGTTCTCAATGGCAAACAACTGGAGGTTGATGTTGATGTCCCCTTCCAGTGATGAGAAAGAGGGAGATTCGAGAAATTCCAGTTGTGAGGAAACCGAAAAGGGCAAAAGGGAAGAAGGCGTAACTATTATTGCCCCCGAAGGCGAGCCCTCTGTTCGCGCCGATAAGAAAAGCCCCAACAGCAACTCGGTTGACTCAATTGAAATATCTTCCGAACTCCCGATAATGCCGGTCAAGGATACTGTGGTTTACCCGCACATCGTTGCGCCACTCCTCGTGGAGGAGGGACACCTCATAAAGCTCATGGACGATGCGCTTGCGGGAGACAGAACTGTTGGGATGGTCGCAGCGCGCGGGAACGAGGAGAATCCTTCCCCGGAGGACCTTTATGAAGTTGGCACAGCGGTTGCGGTGGCACGGATGTTCAAACTTCCCGATGGCAAGATGCAACTTTTGGTTCAGGGAGTAGCAAGGATAAGGATAACCGAGTATGTCGAGACCCATCCTTACCTCAAGGCAAAGGTTGAAAGACTCAGGGATGTGATGGATGAGAAAGATTCGGTTGAAATCGAGGGGCTTGCGCGGAACTGCTTGAACCTTTTCAGGAAAATCGTAAGTCTTGCCCCTTATCTGCCTGATGAAATTTTTATCGCCGCAATGAATGTTGGAGAACCAAATGACCTTGCCGACTTTCTGGCCGCGAACATCAACCTTGATGCGGAGCAGAGGCAGGCCATCTTAGAGGAACTCGACGTGAAGGAGCGCTTGAAAAAACTCACTGTTCTTCTTAACCGTGAGGTGGAAGTTCTCGAGGTCGGGAGCAGAATACAGAATCAGGTTCAATCGGAGCTCTCAAAGGGACAGCGTGAGTTTTTCTTGAGAGAGCAGTTGAAGGCGATTCAGAAGGAACTCGGTGAACTGGATGAAAAGTCAATGGAGATAAAGGAGATAAAGGAGGCGATCGAGAAGTCGGGCATGCCTGAGGAAGCGAGGAAGGAAGCTGAGCGCGAACTCGAAAGGCTTGAGAATATGCCCCAGGCAGCAGCCGAGTACACTGTCGCCAGAACTTATCTCGACTGGATGGTCAACCTTCCCTGGAAAGAGAGCACCGAGGACAATCTTGATGTGAAGCGCGCGGCGCGAATCCTGGATGAAGACCATTATGACCTCGAAAGGGTAAAGGAAAGAATTATCGAGTATCTTGCGGTAAGGAATATAAAGAAGGACACCAAAGGCCCGATACTCTGCTTCGTTGGACCGCCGGGTGTAGGCAAGACATCTCTCGGGCAATCGATTGCCCGCGCGCTTGGTAGAAAGTTCTACCGGATTTCTCTCGGCGGAGTTCGTGATGAAGCGGAAATCAGAGGGCACAGAAGAACCTATGTTGGCGCTCTTCCCGGAAGGATAATTCAGGGCTTGAGGAAGGCCGGGACTAACAATCCGGTCTTCATGCTGGATGAGGTTGACAAATTGGGAGCGGACTTCAGAGGAGACCCTGCTGCGGCGCTTCTTGAGGTCTTGGATCCGGAGCAAAACAACACCTTCTCGGACCATTATCTCGATGTTCAATTCGACCTCTCGAAGGTGATGTTCATTACGACAGCGAACATACTATTCACGATTCCGCCCGCTCTTCTTGACAGAATGGAAGTTCTCGAACTACCGGGTTACACGGAGCCGGAAAAGGTAAAGATCGCCCAGCAGTTCCTGGTTCCACGCCAGATAGAGGAGCATGGGTTGAAGAAGTTTCAGGTGGAGATTGACGAGTCCGCGCTCCACGGGATTATTAGGAACTATACCAGGGAAGCGGGAGTGAGGAACTTGGAGCGGGAAATTGCTGGTATCTGCCGTAAGATTGCGAGAAAAGTTGCCGAAGGAGGGAAGGGTCCGTTCAGGATTACTGCTGATGATCTTCACGACATGCTTGGTCCCATCAAATACCGCCTCGAGGTCGTCGAGGAGGACGAGGTTGGGGTTGCCACTGGTCTTGCATGGACAGAGGCTGGCGGGGACGTTCTGTTCGTTGAGGCTGAATCCTATCCCGGGAAGGGTAATTTGAGTCTTACCGGAAAATTGGGAGAGGTAATGCAGGAATCGGCAAAAGCAGCCGTGACCTTCGCTCGAGCAAATGCGTCTGTTGTTGGCATTCCCGATAAGTTCTTCGATGAGAATGACATCCACATACATGTTCCCGCAGGGGCAATTCCCAAGGATGGACCATCCGCTGGCATAACAATGGCAGTGGCTCTCATTTCAGCGGCTACCGGAAAGTCCGTGAAAAAGGATGTCGCGATGACAGGGGAAATCACATTGCGAGGAAAGATTCTTCCAGTGGGTGGGATAAAGGAGAAGGTGCTTGCCGCTCACAGGGCGGGCGTGAAAAAAGTTATTCTGCCGAAGGAAAACGAAAAAGACCTCGATGAAGTTCCAGATTTCGTGAAGGAGGAACTGAAGTTCGCGTTCGTGGAGAATATCCGCGAGGCGATCCCACAGGTCATTGATAGCTCGAAACCACAAAAAAGAAATGTCCCATCCGGTGATGGAAAGGAAAGCCATGTTGGAACTGCATAAGGTATTCAATCCACGCTCCATAGCATTTTTTGGAGCCTCGAACAATCCAACCACGATGGGAACCGGAGAGCTCGCATTCCTGATTATGGCTGGCTTCAAGGGAAAGATTTACCCCGTTCATCCATCGGAGAAAAAAGTCCTTGGAATAGATGCTTACAAGAGCGTCAGTGAACTGCCCGAGGTTCCAGACCTTGCAGTGATGGTGCTTCCGACCAGTATTGTTCCTCCCATACTTGATGAGTGTGGCAGAGCAGGAATAAGCGCCGCAATAGTCGTATCTGGAGGATTCAAAGAGATAGGAGGAGAGGGGGAAAAGCTTGAGCGTGAGATTGAAAAGATTGCCAGGAAGCATGGGATAACGCTTATCGGTCCGAACTGCATGGGGGTTGGTCATTTCGAGATAGGATTGAACACAACCTATTCTCCTTATGACCAAAAACCGGGGGGCGTCACCATAATAAGTCAGAGCGGAACTTACGCCAGTCATGTCTTTGGATACACCAAGCAGGCGGGAATAGGCCTTTCTCACTCGGTGAGCGTTGGGAATTCAGCGGTGGTTGACATCTCCGATTGCCTTGAATATTTCGCCGATGAGCCATCGACGAAGGCTATTGCGCTTTATGTTGAAGGAATAAATGATGGCGAAAAATTCATGAGAGCGGCAAAGAAAGCCACCAGCAAAAAAGCGGTGGTAGCCTATTACGTGGGTGGAAGCAAGGCAGGAGCAAGGGCGGGACTTTCTCACACCGGAGCGTTAGCCGGCGATGACGCGATTTATGATGGAGTTTTCAGGGAAACTGGAATTATTCGTGCCTACGACATCGAGGAACTCCTCACCTGGTCATGGGCGTTTTCGAATCAACCACTCCCAGCAGGTCCACGCGTGTGTATTCTTTCGCACTCCGGTGGTCCGGCTGCGAGCATAGCTGACAGGGCCGAAAGAGATGGTCTGGAGGTCCCGATTTTCTCGGCTGAACTTCAGAAGAAGCTTCGCGAGCTTGTTCCCATGACAGCGGCTGTTTCGAATCCGGTTGATCTCACTTTTTACATGGATGTTGCTTCGGTTTGCGAAGAAATTCCGCGAATTCTCTGTTCGAGTGGGGAGATTGATGCACTCGTAATCTATCTGATATTCGGCTCGTTCCTTTTGAGTAAAACAAAAAAGGCGCTGGGTAAACGGCTCGATTTCCCGGCCGATAGCGTGATTCCGGACATAACAGGTTATCTTTCGAAATTTGTTGAAATCCCCCACGATTTCGGAATACCTGTGATTGCATCATCCTTCTGGAGTAAAGAAGATGAGGGCATCGAGCTTCTTTGCGAAAATGGAATCCCTGTCTTTAATGCTCCCGAAAGAGCGGTCGACGCGGTTTCCGCAATGTGGAGGGTTAGCGCGGCCGCGAAAGAGGGTTGATCCTTCCGGTAAAACGAACCGAAAATCCCGAAATTGTCACAGGAATGCTGTAATCTATTCTCAAAGAGAGTGTTTCGACTTTTCTCACGAAAGGAGGTGGGGGAGATGCCCGTTTATTCCCGGAGTCGAATAGATACATTCCTGAGTTGCCCCCTGAAATACAGATTCAAATACATTGACGGCATCCGCAAAGAGGAGGAAAACGTCGAGCCTTGGCTCGGTAACGTTGTCCACAAAACTTTGCATGAACTTCTAAGGCTGAAGAAAGATTTCAGGAGAGAGCCAAAGCTCGAGGCTGCAATCGAAATTTTCGAAAAAATGTGGAGCGATAGCGTTCATGAAAAAATCACAATTCACGACGAGTTCGCTAATCTCGATGACTACAGGCGAAGGGGTCTTATGTTCATCGAGAATTTCTTTGAGGCGGAGAAAGGGCGCGATTATGGAGAAATTGTCTCTCTCGAGGGGCAGGTTAATTTCAAGATTGATGGGTATTCCTTCACAGGATACATAGACAGATTGCAAAAGGATGGAAGCACATACCACATCGTTGACTACAAAACTTCTAAATCCCCCTTGAGCCAGGAGGCTGCCGATCGAGATGAGCAGCTTGCGCTCTATGAGATAGGGGTGCGCCAGAATTTCCCGCAGGTAGAAAAAGTCGTTCTTCACTGGCACATGCTCAGTGACGGAACGGTTGTGGATTCATCAAGAAGTCCCGAGCAACTTGAAAGCTTGATGCAAAAGGTTCCAATTCTTGTGAATGAAATTGAAGCAGAGAAAGATTTTCTACCACTCGAGAGTGGTCTGTGCAACTGGTGCGAGTATAAAGAGGAATGCCAGAGCGAAAGGGAAAAGAGAACCATTGCGCATGAGGAGATGGATTTTGCTTCTATGGTGGAGGAATATGAAACGCTCTACGAGGAAAAATCGGAACTCGATTCCAGTTTGAAGAAAATAGAAAAGGCCATGGAGAAACTTGCTGCCCCAATCGTAGATGAATGCTTGAGGAGGGATTGCTGGTCGGTTGAGGGAAAAGAGCATATTCTCAATTTGGAAAGGTCTGAAAAGATTTCGATTCCGGGAAAGGGTGGAAAAGCGCGGGACGAACTTGAAAGAATCCTTCGTGAAGCAAGAAGGTTTGATTCGCTTTTCTCGATTGAGAGAAACGCTTTTCTAAAGGCGCTTGGCGAGGGGATGCTTGGCGAGCTTACGGAAACCGTGAAGGGAATGCTCGAAGAAAGAGAAGAGATAAAAATAAAAGTTCTGAGGAGGAAAACCAGGCCTGAAAGCGGTTCTTGAGGGGCTTTTCTGTTCCGCTTTTGTAATGCAGGTACATGTTGGTTTCCAGTGATTTATGCGATGGCGAGAAAATCTGGCGTTTCTCGTTTATAATCTTTGACGATGGGTTGAATTTACTAAGGGGAATCTTGAAATGAGGAAAAAGGCTCTTAGAAAAATCTTTTCTGTCATGATTGTTGTTTCTCTTTCGTCCATTGTCTGTGGGTTCGGGTGCGGTACCCATATTCCGAAAATAGAGTATGCGAGGTCAGCAAGGAATGTTGTCCTTTCAATGAAAGTTGGAAGCGAGAAAGTGCATATCTGGAGTGATGTTGCTCCGTGTTTTGAAATTTATGGAGATGGGAAGGTTCTCAAAAGGGTTCAAGACCCCGAGTTTGGAGTTATCGCGCAGGGGACGCTTAGCTATCGGAAGATAAATTCGCTGTTAAAGGAAATCGCTCAAGATGGTTTCTTTTCTCTTGAAGACGAATACTCCACCGAAAAAGTCAAACATCCCGACTATTCAGTGGAGATAACAATCAATCTCAAGACTGCGCGCAAGAAGGTTTGCGAATCCGGGGTTAAGGTTCCGGCGATCGAGGAAATCAAGGAACTGCTATTGGATGTAAACGTAGAAAATCCAAAAGACTACATTCCACAAACCGGTTTTCTAACTATTACTGCACTCAATGACCCGAGCGCGCGCATTCTTCCCGCCGGAAGTGTAGTTTATTCCGTCTTGCCGGATCAGAGAACGATTGATGGGGCGATATCGAGCAAAACCTCACTCCCCGTGGAGGGGAAAGTTTTCATCGAGATAAAAAAAGAGGAAGTTTCGCAGGGCAGAAGGGGACTCGATGTTTCGGTTGGAGGCAAGAGATACAGAGTCTATCCCCTTTATGACACCTATTTGTAGGTGGGGTCAGGTCTTGCAATAACACATTTTTGGCTTTGCTATTTTGCCGCGGCTTTTATTTTAGGCTTCCCCAGGCATGTCGAACTTTGAATATTCGCTCTCGAACTCGGTTGGGATTGAGCGAAGTATCTCAACCCACCTGTCTGTGGACCGAGAAGCCTTGAGCAGCTTGATGAAATTCCCCTTTATCTTGAGTCTTCTCAAAGAGACTGCTTTCGCCGCGCTCAAGTTGCCGGTGAGAATATCGACCCAGACTCCGTAAGGAGCAATCAATGTAAAATCTGTTTCCCTTTCTCCTTCCCATACTTCCGCCATTTCCCCGTCAACCATTTTTGCCCCAACCATCCTGTTTTCGGTAATTCCCTTTTCGGGTTCCGCCTTTATCACAAGGGTATATGACTCATTTTCTCCCTTGGCGAGCCTCAGGTATTCCTCATCGGAATTTGTGCGCCTCTTTACCTCGTCCATGTGCTCGATAGAACAAAATTTCATAATCCCTTCCAAATGGGGTCAGGTCTTGCAATCACACATTTTAGGTTGCTTACATGGATGAAACACATGAAATTATACACTTTTGAGGAGATATGTTTGATTGTTAGTTATTTGACCTTGCTTTCTATCTCTGCGAAGTTTGTCTAAGCGGTTGGTTTATTCATTGAGTTGCTTGAAAGAATCATTGTCGTGAGGATAAAATAAAGAACCGGTTTTTGATTATTACCCTGGATTTCTTTTCTGGGGTGAAGGGTGCCCGTTAGCAATGCTCGGGCATGGATTTTTTATGATGTGAAAGGAGAACGGAGAATGGGAAACGGCAAGAGTGAAGATGTTGGGGGACAAAAGATATTCCCCCCCAAGGAGCTCAGCCAGCACGCCTGGGTCAAGAGCTTCGACGAGTACAAGGAACTCTACAGGAAATCCGTGGAAGACCCCGACATGTTCTGGGGAGAGAAGGCGGAGGAGGAACTCGACTGGTTCAAGAAATGGGACACCGTCTATTTCTGGGACGAGAAGAAATGCGTGTGTAAGTGGTTTGACGGCGGTAGGTTGAACGCGAGCTACAATTGCCTGGACAGACACTGTAAGAACGGGAAGAAAGACAGGGTCGCAATAATATGGGAGGGCGACGATCCGGGTAAACAGAAGACTTTCACCTATCAGCAGTTGCTCGACGAGGTATGCAGGTTCGCCAACGTGCTGAAGAAGTACGGGGTCAAGAAAGGCGACAGGGTCTGCATTTATCTGCCTATGATTCCCGAGTTGCCTATTGCAATGCTTGCCTGCGCGCGTATCGGCGCAATCCACAGCGTTGTTTTCGGGGGATTCTCGTCAGACGCTCTCCGGGACAGGATACTTGACAGCGATTGCGAGGCCCTCGTCTGTTCGGACGCGGGGTTCCGCGGCGGCAAGGTGGTGCCGCTGAAGAAGAACGCTGACCAGGCACTGCAGGAGTGCCCTAACGTGAAGAATGTGTTCGTGGTTAGACATACGGGTGTAGAGGTTGATATGGAGGAAGGACGCGACCGCTGGTGGGATGAGGAGTTGGCTGCCGACGACATATCCAACTGGTGCGAGCCGGAGGAGATGGATGCGGAGGACCCACTATTCATACTCTATACCTCAGGTAGCACTGGCAAGCCGAAGGGCGTTCTGCACACCACCGGTGGATACCTTCTTTACGTCGCCCTCACGCTTAAGTGGATATTCGATATCCACGACGATGATATCTGGTGGTGCACTGCTGATATTGCCTGGGTTACCGGGCACAGCTATATCGTTTATGGACCGCTCTCCCTTGGCTGCACCGAGGTGATGTTCGAGGGCATCCCAACCTATCCCGAGCCTGACCGTTTCTGGGAGATTTGCGAGAAGGATGGCGTGACGATCTTCTACACCGCGCCAACGGTTATTCGCTCTCTCATAAGGCTCGGCGACAAGTGGACTGAGACCCGGGACCTTTCGAAACTTCGCATACTTGGCACAGTTGGGGAGCCAATAAATCCCGAGGTCTGGCTGTGGTACTACGATAAGATTGGCGGTAAGCGCTGCCCCATCATGGACACCTGGTGGCAGACCGAGACCGGCGGCGTGCTCATTACCCCGCTGGCGGGTGCTACTCCAATGAAGCCGGGTTCCGCCAGTTTCCCGTTCCCCGGAGTTATTCCGGTTATCCTGCGTCAGGACGGTTCCGAGGCGGATGTGAACGAGAGTGGATACCTTTGCATCAAGAAGCCCTGGCCTGGCATGATGCGCACGGTCTACCGGAACCACGATCTTTTCGTTAAGACCTACTGGTCAATGTTCCCGGGAGTCTACCTGACCGGTGACGGGTGCAGGAAGGACGATGACGGTTTCTACTGGTTACAGGGGCGCATCGACGACGTAATAAACGTATCCGGTCATCGTATAGGCACTGCAGAAGTGGAGAGTGCCCTGGTGAGTCACGAGTTTGTGTCGGAGGCTGCAGTGGTGGGAATGCCTCATGACATCAAGGGGCAGGGCATCTATGCTTTCGTCACTCTGAAGAGTGCCTATAAAGACATGGACGTCGACAAGGTGAGGAAAGACCTGGTGCTCCATGTGCGCAAGGAAATCGGTCCAATCGCGAGCCCGGATGTCATACAATTTGCCCCAGCGCTGCCCAAGACGCGCAGCGGGAAGATAATGAGACGGATACTCCGAAAGATAGCTGAGGGCACCGCGGACCAGTTAGGAGACACCAGTACGCTTGCTGAGCCGGAGGTAATAGACCAGCTGATTTCCGAGTCGAGGGAGCTGCTGACCAAGTAACATATTAGTGGTTGAAGCCGCAATGGCTTCTTACTGACAGAAAGGAGACTGTCAAATGGCGGAAGATAACAAACTTGCAAATCCGGGAGTGCTCGGGCTCACCTGCTTCGGCATGACCACGTTCCTCTTGAACCTGCACAACGCTGGGATCTTCAAGATGGACGCTTCAATTCTCGCGATGGGGCTGTTCCTGGGAGGGTCCGTCCAGATAATCGCGGGAATACTCGAATACAAGAGATCTAATACATTCGGTCTCACCGCGTTCTGTTGCTACGGAGCCTTCTGGTTGACCCTTTGCTTCATAATAATCGCAAAACCCTACATGGCAACCAAGGTAGGACTCGAAATGAGCGACAAAGGATTTGCCTGGTACCTGGCACTGTGGGGATTGTTCACGTTGTTGATGTTTTTCCCTACCCTCAAGCTCGACAGGGTCCTACAGTTCGTGTTTCTCTCACTTGTGGCTTTGTATACACTCCTCGCGATCGGATTCGGTTGGGGTTTTACTGGAGTCATAAAGGCAGCCGGGGTGGTAGGTCTGGCATGCGGGGCTTCAGCTATCTACCATGCGCAGGCAGAGCTATGGAATGAGGTGTATGGCAAGAAAGTGTTGCCCCTCTGGCCTGCAACGTAGAGCACAAGCACAGGACCAAAAAGAAGCTCTGATAAATTGAACACGGTCTAATATGCGGTGGGCTGAATAGGAGTTAGTTATCCTTTACGGCAGAGTTCTTGCGGATATTTCGCGAGGGGACTTAACTCAAGACTCCCACAAGAAGGAAGCTTCCTCTTTCCTACCAGATAATCTGCCTCAGTGGAAAAGATGTGTCGTATATGTGGCGCGTTGAAATTCCAGCCTTGAAAATTTAATTTGCCTGATATGCTCAAGCCCGTATGGCTGCTGTACTTGTGGCAAAAGCCCCCGGCGGGACTCGAACCCGCGACCTACGGATTAGGAATCTGAATTGATACGTTTGTGCAGTTTTAAGTAGTTTATTCCAATTGCGTATAAATGCAGTCATGATGCGGGTCAACGAGTATTTCTCTTAAATCTTGTTTCTCCTAATTTCATGTAGTTTCGGCTAAAATAGGTGAAATATAGGTGAAATGGGAATAGAGGGGAGAAAGCGTGGAAATCAAGGAAAGACGAAAAGAAGGTGTCATCTGGAAAACAAAAGATTCTGAAGAAAGAAACTGTTACATGAGTTCTGGTTACTTCAAGGGCATCCCGGTTGAACCTGCGGGATTATGGAGATTTCATTCTCTTGCTGAAGCGAGAGAGCAATTGAAAAAGGTATAGAAGTAAGTTATAAATAGAGCTATGCTTTGCTTGGTTCTATCGCGTCAGAAAGGAGATGAATGCCATGCAAGAGTATCAGCAAACTGCTCCGTTGACAAAGATTGGTAATCTGCCTATGACATTATTCCTTGCTAGTGAATCCCACAGACGAATAGAGTATTCAACCAGCAAGTCTTATAATTAGGCAAGGAACCGCCAATTGATGAGAGAGAAAGCGTGGTAATGAAAAAATATCCGAGATTGCCAAGCAATAAGGGATTGTTTTTCAATAGGCAAGTGGCGGCTTTTTTGGAAGTATTAGCCATATTAGTACTTATGATGATGAGCCCTTTTGTTACTTCATATGCATTTGAGCAAGGCTTGTTAGCTACAAGTAATACATTTGGCGATGGAAATTCGAGCACTTGGTATCTGGCTGAAGGCTCTACGGCATGGGGTTTCGATACCGTTATATCGATTGAGAATCCAAATCTTACTGGTGTCACCTGTTCGATAACTTTCATGACAACTACTGGGCCATTACAGTATCGCGATATTGGTTTGCCATCACAAAGCCAAACAACGCTTAATCCTCGTGATTTTCTTGGAGAGCGTGATTTCTCCACAAAAATCCAGTGCAAAGAAGGGAAACCAATTGCAGTGGATAGGAGCATGTATTGGAGCTGTCCTGGTACCACTCAAACGGAGGGTCACGGTTCTTTGGGTGTAACATCTCCATGCAAATGCTGGTATCTTGCAGAAGGCTCTTCAAATTGGGGATTCGAGTGCTGGCTCTTAATTCAAAACCCGAATTCTTCACCAGCCAACTGCGCAATAACTTACATGATTCAGGGAGAAGGGCCTCGGACTTTTAACAAAGTTGTTAGTGCAAACTCCCGGGCAACCTTCAATATGGCGAATGACATTGGAGCTAAGGATGCAAGCATAAAAGTGGAATCGGACAAGGCGATTATCGCAGAACGTGCAATGTATCGGAACAGTAGGCGATGCGGACACGATTCGATTGGCACAACATCACCATCAACCACGTACTTCCTATCTGAAGGAACAACGGCCTGGGGATTTTCGGAATTCATACTTGTTCAAAACCCAAACAGTTATCAAGTGGCTGTGTACATAACCTATATGCAGAGCGACTTTTCAGAACCAGTGCAGAAGCCTCCATTCACAATGCCTGCGAACTCGCGGCAAACAATCAAAGTAAATGACGACTTGCCTGATAGAGACCTCTCAGCAAAGGTACAAGCATCAGGTCCAATAATCGCTGAGAGAGCAATGTATTGGAATAACGGCACAGGAGAAGCTGGACACGCATCCATAGGGCAACCTTCTCCAAATATGATTTACTACTTGCCTGATGGGCAGTCTTCTCAGGGTTTTGAAACATGGACACTTGTCCAGAACCCTAATAACGAGATGGTTGGGATAAAGGTCTCATACCTTACTCCCTCGGGTAAGGCCAATGTTTATTTCACCGACTATATTCCTGCACAATCCAGGGCAACTTACAATATGGCATCGAATCTTCCAGACTCCCGAGCGTCAAGCAAGGTCGAGTCACTCGATGTCGGAATGCCGATTATGTGCGAACGCGCAATGTATTTTGGGAATCGCTCAGGAGGGCATAATACAATCGGCTATTCTCCGAAACAGGGTAATGTGTTGATAGCCGAAGAAAGACCAATTAAAGACGAAACTTCACTTTGGATTCACGGCGTAGTCGAGAACCAAACTCTCCAGTCCGTTATGTGCGTCCATATAGCTGCAACTTTCTATGATGCTTCTGAGCGTGTCATCGGAAGCAAATCAGGTTATACAAACCTTTCAGTCATGGACCCCGAGGACTACTCTCCATTTAGAGTATTGTTCTATGATGTTCCGGCGAGTTACCATCATTACTCCTTAGCAATCGAATATCAAATTAGCGAAACTCAGAGGAACAAGGATGTTGTGGTCATTTCTCATCAGCACTACACTGACACGTATGGATACTATCATGTCACTGGTACCATCAAGAATAATGGAAAAAGAACTCATGATTATTCTGAGGTTTGCATAGTATACAGGGACTCCTCTGGGAACCTCCTTTCTACATATTCAACCTTTGGAGAACTGGACTCGCTTGCGCCAGGTCAGAGCACTTCTTTTGATGCTTCAATTCCGCCATCTTGGGGGGCAGATAAAGTATCAAGCTATACAATCCTTATTTCCTGCGAATCATAGCAAATATATCTATTGCGTCTGCTTTTTTTGACTGGAAGTTGAAGCCTAATGATGAATAGTCGAAAGTTTTGATAGTATATGAATAAATAAAAAAGAACTTACTATACATGCTTCGCTTTTCATTACTTCGCACCTCAAGAATTGGTATGGGAATCCTCAGGGATTTTGGGCCGCATAGGTATTACCTTGGTGACATAACTATGGGCGTTATTTATACATTCACAGGGGGTTTGTTTCTTATAGGCTGGCTCATTGACGCAACCAGAATCAACAGAAGAGTCGATATCATAAACGCAAGAGGGTATTAAACAAGGTTTTCTGAGAAGATTGACATGAGGCACTCACTTGATGACAATAAGTATTGTGTGATAACCGAAAGCTTTGAGAAGCAAAGTTTTATATTTTGTTAGGTAATATCGGTTTCTACCAAGCTCAAGGAAAAGATAGAAAGGGGATAACCATGAGTCCCGAAGGAAGTCCTACTTCATACGGAACACAGGCCCCCCAATTCACAGTTAACCCTCCCCCAACACCACCTGGGCACAAAATGCCCTCTCAGAATAAAGGAAACAAGTTGAAGTGGGTTCTCATTATCGTTGGAGTGATAATCGTCCTGGGTATTGTCGGTGCCATTGCAAGCATAGGCGAGAAAGAGGAATCCACTAAGCCTGAGGTCTCTAAGACATCGACCGAGGAAGAAACTACGCCTGAAGTAACTTCACCGAAGGCTCAAGCACCAGATATATCGGAGTTTGAGCCAGTTGGATTCTTTGATAATCGCCCTGCAATGTACGGTATCAGCTATTATGTCACCAGTCCGACCAAGGCAGACATCAAGGCTTTATGTGACGAGATGAAGGTGAGATATATCGACACAGGACTCACCACGAACCTTCAAGTAGATTTTTTTGATAACCTGGAAAACACACCGGACTTCAAGACATACCACGAGGATTACGGATATTACTATTTCCCCGACTCCTGTGAGCCTTATCATGTTGCTAATTACTACTACAATGCAAATAACAATGCCACTAGGCTTCTGTTTCTCAAAGATATTCCAGATTGAGTATAATAACCAGTCGAGGGTGTTTGTTATGAAAGGGGGTAATTGTCATGCAAGAGTATCAGCAACTTGTTCAGCCTGTTCAAAAGCCTATAAAACAAAAGAAGAAATGGGTAGCATGGGTTCTTTGGGCTACTCTTGGGCTTTTTGGGGCTCATAGGTATTACCTTGGTGACATAACTATGGGCGTTATTTATACATTCACAGTGGGTTTGGGTTCTATAGGCTGGCTCATTGACGCAACCAGAATCAACAGAAGAGTCGATATCATAAACGCAAGAGGGTATTAGTCGGTTTGTATCTCCTCTTACACTTCCACCACAAGGAAGCGTTTTGTGTTTCCATATACCTGACTGATACCTCGCTTTAGAAACGAAATCATGAAGCCTCAGGGCACAATTTCGACGCCCTCATTGTCCTTGTCTGCTGGATTTGACTATCTTTGTTAACTCCTCGATTTCTTTTTCTATGTCCACGTTCTCGATACGTCCTGAGTGCTCTACTGCGCGCTTATCTTTCCATCTTTCCGGGGCACGGTTCTGAAGGAAAAATATGATTGCGGTGATGCTTCCTTCCTCTGCGCACTTCTTTAGTTGACGCTCGTAATATGCAATCGCTTTTTCCTCTGCTTTTTTTATTGCTTCAAAAAATTCAATATATCCCTCCCTCCCTTCCCGTCCCCAATTTGTCCAATTACAAAGCGTCTGTGGTGTTATTCCCACTTTTGCGCAAGCACTTTCCTTTGTGCAACCATTCTCTATCGCCTTGCATATTTTCTCCTGAACCTCCGAAGTTAATTTTGTTCTTCTTCCCCTCATTGTTGTCTCCCTGAATTCTTCTGTATTTTTCGCCATCTTACTACCTCCAATATTTTTTTGCGCTTGCTCTGCTTATGTCTGATTTTTGTGCGTGCTCAAAAAGTCCAATTTTTCCTTTCGTGGAGCGAAAAACTCGATTTTTGCATTTTTGTGCGTACCCCCATATTTTCGCGCACGCACAAAAATCAAAATTCCTTCTCTGTATCCTCTTTCAACGAATACATTTTCACCGGTCGCCCCTTCCCCTCAGTCTTATCCTCAACGAAATTAACCCTGTTATCTTCCACCATTCCCTTAAGATATCTGGATGCCCGCGAACTGCTAATACCTAATGCTTCGGCAATATTTTTTACGGATGCTGTTCCTTCCTGCTCCAGATAATCAATTATCTCCCCTTCCCGCTCCTTTGATTCGTAATCACTGGCCTTCCCCTCATACATCCAGGTTAGATTGCCCGTGTCAAGTTTGATGACATCTGTTGAATTCTCTGCATAACGAGAGGTAATACTTAGATTTGCAATCTCGGCAACCATGACCTTAAATGTTTATTCTCACCTTATACCGGAGGATATGGACAGTGCGGTTATGAGGGCTTCGGCAGGTTTCCAAAGGGACAAGAAAGTTATCAGTTTTCGCCATCCAGGGAAAAAATAGGTGGAATATAGGTGGAACGGATTCTTGAATCACTTTGGTATCCCTATTTGGTTGATATGCTTAAATACGATGGTTATGCGGGTTCACGATAAGAGCCCCCGGCGGGACTCGAACCCGCGACCTACGGATTAGGAATCCGTTGCTCCTTCCGCCTGAGCTACGGGGGCTTGGTTCAAATTCTATCAAAGAGTAACCGGCAATTCATTGTTCGACTCATCGGGCATATATGGAATTGCGGAACTTTCATTTTGGCAATAGTATGAAAAAGCAATTTGCGGTTCCTTCAAGAAAAGGTGAAAATTCAATAATGTTCATTTTTATCGGGAGGGACATTTTTGAGCAAAGAGATTAAATATTATCTTTTGGTGATTGCTATTATCGCGAATCTTTTGTGCCCCTTGGGTTGTTTTCTTTGCGAGCCCGGATTGTGCAGTGAGCATAATTCGCAGAGTCTCGGCCCTTTGAAATCGAGCCCGGAACTTCCAACCTTCTCTTTGCCGGGCAACCTTGATAATCTCAAGTGCGTTCCCGGTGAGATACTTGTGAGGTTCAAAGAGAATGCCGGAGCGGGAAAAATATCCGAGACAATGAGACTAATAGGTGCTTCATCCTTGGAAAAGAATCCATACGCGAATTTCGATTTGATAAGGCTTCGCGATGATTCGAAAGACGCGCTAAAAGACGCGCTCGAGGCGCTCCGTCACTTTAGCTTCGTTGCTTATGCCGAGCCAAACTACATTCGAAGCGCCGCTTCCACAGCACTTTTCCCGCCTCCTCCGAATGACCCCGATTTTAACAAGCAGTGGAACTTTGACGATCCGTCGGGGGATGCGGATATAAATGTTATCGAAGCCTGGAGTGATTTTTCCCCGCAGGGAGGGAGTAGCCAGACAATAATAGCGGTGCTCGATACGGGAATCGCGTATGAGAACTACGGTTCATACTCACTTGCTCCAGACCTTTCGAACACGGAATTTTCTCCAGGATACGACTTTATCAACAAGGACTCGCACCCGAACGACGACAACGGGCATGGGACCCATGTCGCTGGCACCATAGCGCAGAGCACCAACAATTCGATTGGCGTTGCAGGGGTTGCTTTCAATTGCAAGTTGATGCCGGTGAAGGTTCTTGACAAGAAGGGGGATGGTGCGGATTCTGCTATAGCGAGCGGCATAAGGTATTCGGTTGATAATGGTGCCGATATTCTGAACATGAGCCTTTGCGGTGAGGCTCAAAGCGAAGTTTTAGAGGAGGCAATAGATTATGCCTATCAGAAAGGGGCTGTAGTTTGCGCCGCTTCGGGAAACAATGGAACAAGCTCCGTCAGCTATCCTGCTGCATACCCTGCATGCATTGCTGTCGGGGCTACCAATCGAGATGGAACTTTAACCAAATACTCGAACTACGGTTATGCGATTGATGTCGTTGCCCCGGGAGGGGAAGGAAACGAAGGGATTCTTCAGCAGACATTCAAAGTTTCCGAAAGACCCTCGAGCGGTTTTGCTTTCAAGGAAATGATAGGAACTTCTATGGCATGCCCCCATGTTGCAGGAGTTTCAGGGCTTGTCAAATCCATTCACCCATCCTGGAGCCAGAAGCAAATAAAGGCGGCGATTCTTGCGACCGCGAAGGACACCGGGGAAGATGGATGGGACGCGAAATACGGCTTCGGGCTTTTGGATGCCGGGAAAGCGTGCGCCTGGACAGGTAATGACGTGCCGTCTCCTTCGATGAGTTCGATTTCACCGAATCACGGAACAAGCGGCGAGAATGTTTCTGTTTCGATCAAGGGAAAGGGCTTTTCCTCTCCGATGAAGATATGTCTTGCGAGAGAAGGAGAGGGCACGGTTGCCGCGAAGGAGGTTTCACTTTCGGGGAGTACGGGAATTTCATGCAGGTTCGAACTTTCCGGCGCGCAACCGGGCCTCTTTAGTTTGGTGGTTGAAAACGCGGAATTAGAAGGAGCGATTCTCACCGGCTCCTTTCAGGTTGACTCTTCGGACTTGAAAACGTGGTATCTTGCGGAGGGCTCTACTGCATGGGGATACGAGGAGTTCATTCTCGTCGAAAACCCTCGGGAACAAAACGCAAACGTGGAAATTACCTTTATGACTCCTGAAGGACCTTCAGGTCCTGTTCCTCTCGTTGTTCCACCGCGCAGCAGGAGTACCCTGAATTGCAACAATGTGATTCCCGGTAAAGACATCTCCGCAAGGGTTACGGCGAACTGCGACATCATAGTTGAGCGGGCAATGTACTGGTCGGGAAGGCTCGAAGGGACGGATTGCATCGGTGTCCAGGCTCCATCATATACCTGGTATCTTGCGGAAGGGTCAACTGCTCATGGTTTTTCAACGTATCTTTTAGTTCAGAATCCAAACTCTCAAGAAGCGACCGTCTGGATTACATATATGACGCCGGATGGACCGGTTGGGGAAGTGCCATTCAAGATTGCCGCAAATTCCCGCCGCACCGTCAATGTCAATGAAAGACTCCGGGAAAAGGACTGTTCATTCAGGGTTTCATCAGACATGAGGGTGATTGCGGAACGCTCGATGTACTGGGATGGGAATAGAGGCGGGCATGTTTCGACCGGAACAACTCAGCCTTCTCAGTCATGGTATCTTGCTGAGGGTGCGACGTCATCTGGCTTTGACGAGTGGGTTCTTCTGCAAAACCCGTGCGACTCCGATGCGCAGATAGAGCTTTCTTGTATGACACCGGAGGGGACTGCTTTTGAAGGCTCTTTCACCCTGAGTTCGGGGTCCCGGTATTCGGTCCATGTGAACGAGGTTGTCCCCGGTCGGGATGTCTCCGTTAGAGTGTCTTCGAGCGTGGGTGTGATTGTCGAGCGGGCGATGTACTGGAATAACGGCACAGGCAAGGCGGGTCACGCATGCTGCGGCATTTCTCAGCCGCGAGAAACGTGCTTTCTTGCGGAAGGGTCAACCGCATGGGGATTTGAGGAATGGGTGCTCGTCATGAATCCGAATGATGAGCAGGCGATGGTAACAATTGAGTATCACACATCAAATGGTCCCGTTCCAAGGGAATCGATCTTGCTTGCTCCATTCAGCAGGACAACAATCTTTGTCAACAAGGATGTTCCAATGGTGGATGTTTCAACAGAGGTGATTGCTGATATACCCATTATTGCTGAGCGGGCGATGTACTGGAATTCTCGTGGTGGAGGGCACGCGTCAACTGGATTGATGCGTTGAAAAGGAAGAACACTTGGCACGCATCGAAGGTCTTGAGGTCTGGGTTCTGAGGTTCTTTTCAAGATTTCTCGCATGGCTCGAATGCAACGAGACGAGCAATTTTCGGCAAAGATGAAGGACAAAAGAAAAGAACCGGGAAAGTAAGAATTGAGATTGGTCAAAGTCCTGATTGGCAAAACTATGTTAGAGTCAAGCGCGGAGCCTGCTTTTGGGTTCGAGCATCAAGTTTTTCTTGAGGGTTAGATCGGGAAGGGGGATTAAGAATGGCCGAGGTTCTGTCAGTAGCGGAAAACGAATTCAAGGAGAAGATTCTTGAAGCCGAAAAACCAGCACTCGTCGATTTCTGGGCGCCGTGGTGCGGCCCCTGCCAGATGCTTCACCCGGTAATTGAGCAGATTG
>JAQUKT010000010.1 GCA_028718945.1 Actinomycetota bacterium
CGTACATAGTTGCTCGCTCTACCGAAAACAAAACCTCGTCTTTCCTTGTGTTCTGACTCAACGATTACTTCGATTATACGACCTACCATCTTGCTGTGAAACCTAAGAGATAATTCACGCCCCAATGCCCTCAAAGCGTACGCCCTTTCTTGCTTCGTTTTGGCATCAACATTATCTCCAAGTTCATAAGCCGCTGTGCCAAATCTTGGTGAATATCTGAAAACATGAAGCCTCGAAAAAGAATTTCGTTCGATGAATCTCCTGGTATTGCTGAATTCCTCATCCGTTTCCCCTGGAAAACCGATCATCACATCCGTTGTAACTCCTATGTCGGGTATCTCCTGCCTTATCATTCTCAGTCTGGATTCGAATTGAGATGGATCATATTCCCTTCTCATAAGTCGCAAAATTCTCTCGTCTCCGCTCTGAAGAGGAATGTGCAAATGTTTCGCCATTTTATCCTCATTTTTCACTAATTCAACGAGTGAATCGCTAACATCGGAAAGCTCGATTGAACTCAATCTTACATTTGGCAAGCCCTTTGAATCTATGACATTCTTGATCAGGTCAACAATATCGGCATGGCTCTCGGGATCTTTATATATTCCGAGATTCACACCGCAAAGAACAATCTCTTTTGCGCCCTTTTGAACGAGCATTGATACCTCGTTTATTATCTCGCGCAGGGGTCTCGAATATGGGTTTCCTCTAAGAAAAGGAACAATGCAGTAAGAGCAATATCGGCTGCACCCATCCTGAACCTTCACAGGTACGCGTACCATCCCGTCAAGCCCCCAGGAGTCATCCTCGGGTAGCCCATCGCTCGTGCAAAATGAAAGTGCTTTTCCAAGTTTACCGCGCCTTGCAACAGCATTTCCACCAAGACGAGTTATCCAGTAGTCCGGCTCGAATTCAACCGCGCAACCAAAAACAATTACCTTTGATTTCGACCTGAGGCATTTTCCCACGGCTTTCCTGGATTTTCTAAAACTCTCAGAAGTAACCGCGCAGGTGTTTACAAGCCAGATGTCAGGCTCCTCACCAAAGGGCGCTTTCACGTAGCCCATGGATGAGAGTACCCTTTCCGCATCGAGTGAATCAGCAACATTGACCTTGCAACCGAGCGTGGTAATCCTGTAAGTAGGTTCGTTCATCGAAGTCAATAGGCACCCCGGCTTAAAAGCCCATAATGATAACGAACAAGCATTGAAGCGTATGAACCTGCTGTCTCAGTTCTAATTATGAGTCCGCCAAGACCTGCTTTCACGCAACCCATCTCCATAAACGTTTCGACTTCTCTTTCGGAAAACCCACCAACAGGACCTATTATGATGTCCAACTTTTCAGGTATAGAATCAGTCAGAACCTCTGAGAGGCTAACCGCTTTTTCGTTTTCCCAGAAAAGAATAGAAATACCACCATGATTACATGAAAGAGCCGAATTCAGCATAGAAAGCGGCTCTGTAACTTCCAGAATCCACGCCCTACGCGCAACCTTGGATGATTCAAGCGCTATTTTTTGCCAGCGCTTGAGCCTGCTTTTTATTTGTTCAATCTTTCTTATTTCGCCCCTCTCAGAAAGAAATGGCACTAATTTGCCGACCCCAGCCTCAGCAGCCATTCTCACTGCTTCATCCATTCTTCTCATCTCCGAAACTGCCTGAAAAAGTGTAATGAATGGTCTTTCAGCTTCAACTTTTCTTACCGATTCAATCGCGCAATAGACAACATTCCCTTTGATTTCATCTACCTGAGCCTCAAGAACAATGCCCTTTCCATTTCCTGAAAGAATGCGATCACCGGTTTGTACTCGAAGAACGTGGGACAATCGGAACGCATCTTCTCCAGATATCAGGACTCTCCTATAATCCATGTCCATGTTTTCTGGTTCTGTGTAGAAAATTGGGAGGGTCATCATTCTCCAAAAGGAGCGCTATCTCTTACATTCATATCCAAACAATATCATCCCCTCAATTTCCGGAACTTCTCAAGGATTTTCCTTTCTTCACCGGAAAGTTTTTTGGGGACAACCACATTCACCGAAACTAAGATGTCGCCTCTCCTGCCGCCACCTCGTCTCGGAACACCTTCCCCTTTTACCCTTATCACCTCACTCGGTTGCGTTCCAGCAGGTATTTTAAGTTTTTTGTTTCCGTTCAGAGTTTGAATATCAATTTCGGTACCGAGTGCGGCATCAACCATTGAAACATCAATATCGGTAAAGAGGTCTCTTTCTGCGCGCCTGAAAGCAGGCTCCTCCCTCACCATAACCGTTACATACAGGTTTCCGCTTCGACCTCCATTAAGCCCATCATCGCCCTTTCCATTAATAAGAAGCCTGTCTCCGGTTTCAACACCGGGTGGAATCGAAACTCTCAACTTCTCATTGACACGAATCCTTCCCTCTCCCCCGCAACGGCTGCATTTTTCAGTTATGACACGACCTGTGCCCTTGCATTCCGCACACGTCGAGGAACTTATTATCGTGCCAAAAAAAGACTCCCTCCTTGATGAAACCTGTCCGGTACCACCACATACACTACACTTCGAAAGATGGGTTCCGGGCATCATTCCTGTTCCATCACATTCACGGCAAATGGAATATCGCGATACCTCAATTTCCTTTTCCGTCCCGGTTAGAACTTCAGAAAGCGCTACTTCCACTTCATCTTCTATGTCCCTTCCGCGCACTCCAACATTTGTCCTCGTCCTGGAAACAAAGGGGTCGCGGAATCCTCCACCGAAGAACATGTCGATAAGATCATGAAATGAAGTAAAGCCACTAAAATCAAGACCTGTGTCTCTTCTTAACCCATCAAGACCATACATATCATAATCACGGCGTTTTTTGTCATCAGATAGAATTTCATAGGCAAATGACAATTCCTTGAATTTGTTCTCGGCTTCAGGATCATCGGGTGCCACATCCGGATGGATTTCCCTCGCTCTTTTTCTGTAGGCGTGCTTGATTTCCTCTTTAGTAGCGCTTCTATCCACAGAGAGTATTTCATAAAGATCGCGGTTTATTTCCTCACGCAATTATCCTGTACCCCCCTCAGGCAAACGAGTCCGAAAGAAGTTCACCGAGTGATTCTGCCATATACTCAACAGTTCCAATGGTGCGTGTGTAGTTCATCGATGTTGGACCGAGCACTCCCATGGAGCCAAACAGACCACCCTCGCCAATTGGATAACTCTTACCGACAAAAGAGCATTTCTTGAATTCACAAACCTGATTCTCCTCACCAATGCGAACCGTAAGTTGCCTTTTTCCAATCAAATCCTTGAGCAAACCAAGGAGAACGTATTTCTTTTCAATAGCATCCAAGAGAATCTGAATCCATTCAATGCTTTCGTTCTCAAATTCTCTTATGATATTTGCCGTTCCGCCTACATAAACATGTTCTTCAACGATTCCCAAACAGTACTTGACTTCTTCCAAAACCAGCCTGATAAATTCTTTTGCCGCCTCATTGAAATTCATCTTCGCGATAATTTTTTCTATGTCAATATCTCCAATGCGCTTCCCGGTTACCTCGGATTGGATAAACACAAGCGCATTCTCTAAATCCATCTTCTCAACCCCTTTTTCAAGCTCAATTAGCCTTCTGAAAGTCATTCCTTTCCCAGTGATGAAAACAATTATGACTCTTCTCGGTGAAACACTTATAGTTTCTATGTGTTTCAAGGTATCGCCCGCATACATCGGTGCAAATACCATTGCGGTTGTATTCGTTAGCCTCGACAAAAGGATTGAAACATCACCATAAATTCCCTCAATTTCGCTTTTCTTTGCCTCAAACAAACTCCTAACAGCTTCCCTGTCGCGTCTTGTAGGTCTTGGATGACTCATTAGCATATCAACGTAATATCTGTAAGCAAAATCAGTTGGAACTCTTCCGGCAGAGGTATGCGGCTGGCTTAGTAAACCCATATCTTCAAGGATTGCCATCTCATTTCTGATGGTGGCAGGACTCACCTCGATGTTACATACTTCAGCAACTGTGTTCGAGCTCACCGGCTTTCCAGTAAGAACGTGCTGATGAACAACTACTTTCAATATCTTCTTTTTTCTTGCATCGAGATTTATTGCAACAGCCAAAGCATCAACACCTCTCTTTCTAAGCATTAATTTTAGCACTCAAAGAAGTGGAGTGCTAAACTCGCTGCAAAGCTAAGTGTTCCGTTCCATAAATATGGTGTCGTACCGAGAGCATCAAAGCGCCGCTCCCGCAAGACGCGCAACCGACGCGTACTTCTATTGTACTCGGAGGGAGCAGAACGCTCTTTTGTGGATGAATCGGTGCTCGAATGCAATCGTATTCATGGGATGGAGCACTAAGTCAACCACTTTTATCGTCTTCTCCCAAAACTGAAATGAAAGCCTCCTGAGGTAATTCGACTTTTCCGAGCATTTTCATCCTCTTTTTCCCAACCTTCTGCTTCTCCACCAACTTTCTCTTTCGGGTTACATCCCCGCCGTAGCATTTAGCGGTAACGTCTTTCCTTCGCGCGGGAATCGTTTCCCTAACTACCACTCTGCCATCAACCGCTGCCTGTATCGCAACATCGAAAAGCTGACGTGGAATTACTTTCCTGAGTTTCGAAACAATGTTTTGTCCTTTTCTTCGTGCATCTTTTCTTGAAACGACTGTTGACAAAGCATCAACTGGCTCACCATGAACGAGTATTTCAAGTTTGACGAGATCCGATGAATAAAAGCCAACCACCTCGTAATCAAGAGAGGCGAACCCTCTCGTTGAGCTCTTCAACTGGTCGTAAAAACCTTTTACCAATTCTGCAAGTGGCATCTCGCAGGACACCTCTACTCTGCTCGACGAAAGATAGTCAATTCCTTTATGAATGAATCTGCTTTTCCTGCAAAGGTCCATTACTGAGCCAAGCTGAGCAATCGGTGTGAGTATCACCATCGAAACATAAGGCTCCTCTACTTTTGAAACCATCTTAGAAGCTGGCATAAGTGATGGATTCTCAACCATGAAAGTCTTGCCTTCTCTGTCTGTCACGCGGTAAACAACGTTCGGTGTTGTTACTATCAACTCCAGCCCATACTCTCTCTCGAGTCTCTCTCTTGTAATTTCCATGTGAAGGACACCAAGAAAACCGCATCGAAAGCCGAATCCAAGCGCGGCTGAACTTTCCGGCTCGTATGTGAAAGCCGAATCATTCAGGCGAAGTTTCGCCAGAGCCTGCCGGAGCTGCTGATACTCGTCATTGTCAACGGGATACAAGCCAGCGAATACAAAAGGCTTTGGCGCTCTGTAACCCGGCAGAGGCTTTTCCGCTCTATCTGAAGCATCGGTAACCGTATCACCAACAGGTATCTTCGAGACATCCTTTATTCCAGTTGCCACGAATCCCACCTCGCCTTTATGAAGCTCGTCTATGGGAATCATGTCGGGAGAAAAATATCCAATTGATTCAACCTGTGCTTTTGTTCCGGTTTCCATGAGTTCTATCTGCATTCCCTTTTGAAGGACACCGGAGATAACTCGTACGAACGTTATTACTCCCTTGTACGAATCATAAGTCGAATCGAACACAAGAGCGCGCAGAACATCATCATCAAATTCCTCTGGAGGTGGTATTTTTTCAATTGTTCTTTTCAGGATTGTCTCCACACCATCCCCGGTTTTAGCCGAGCAGAAGAGTACATCATCGGGATTTACACCAAGAATGCCCACAATTTCATCTCTAACGCCATAAGGGTCGCCGGTAGGCAAATCTATCTTGTTCACCACGGGAATGATAACAAGACCTGCATCTCTCGCAAGATTTAGATTCCCTATTGTTTGAGCCTGTACCCCTTGAGCAGCATCAACAAGAAGAATTGCTCCCTCGCAAGCTGCGAGTGCTCTTGAAACTTCGTATGTAAAATCAACATGACCGGGAGGATCAATTAGATTCAGTTGATATCCTATCCCGCCATGGTTGTATTCAAGCCTTACAGCCTGATCCTTGATGGTTATGCCGCGTTCCCTCTCGAGCTCCATCTTGTCGAGAAACTGAGGAGGTGAACCAGGCTCGATTACCCCGGTAATTTCGAGAAACCTGTCTGCAAGCGTTGATTTGCCGTGGTCTATATGCGCTACAATGCAGAAATTTCGAATGCACTGACTATCCAGATTAAAACACCTCCGTATATATCTCCGTATATATAATAGTATTTTTTTCTTCTATTTTTATTAAGGAGAAATCTGTGTCGATTCTGAGAACGAATCCCTGGAGGCTCTTGGTTCAGCCCTTTGTAGTTTTCTATTGGAGTGTGGTATTCTGATTGAGAGAAGGGGTCAGGTCTTGCAATGACACATTTGTTTTGCCTGCCTTGCGTATGATGATTAAATGTGTCATTGCAAGACCTGACCCCGAGAGTGACCCCATTTGAAAGGAGATTGAGGTGCCACATACGAAATCGCAGGAGAAAAGGTTAAGGAAGTCACGTGAGCAGAGGATGCGGAACAAAGCAATAAAAACCTCCCTAAAGACAAACATTAAGAAATTCTATGACGCTCTGACATCAGAGGATAGCGAGGTTGCGAATCAAGCTTTCAAAGAAGCATCTCGTGCTCTTGACAAAGCCGTCTCGAAGGGGGTAATCGATAAGAACAGGGCAGCAGACAAGAAATCAAGAATGGCTCGAGATATCAGGAAATTACCTGAGCCTGATGAATCTAACCAATAATTCTTACTATTAGAACCTCAAGCACTGATCTTTCGTATTCATTCTGCCCAAGATAACTACCAGCATGTAACTCAGAATAAGCATTTCTAAATTGTTGAAAAATCTTCTTTAGCCTCTTTTGATTGAATCTTTTCCCCTGCTGCAAGCATTTCGCAACCAAGAATGGTGGAATCCCTGCAATCCTTGAAATCTCGCTCCTGTCGTTCTCCCTGGAGAGGGCATTCACGCGAGAAATCAATCGGAACTGCCTTAGAAGAATACCCAATATCGTGTAAGGGCTTTCTCCCTGCTCGATCAGTTTGTTAAGAATATACAAAGAAAGGTCTCTTCTTCTTTCAGCAACCGCATCAACGAGCTCAAAGATTCCCTTTTCCGCTGAAGAAATAACAATTTCATCAACATGCTCTTTCCTTATCTCTCCTACGTTCGTCCAGTATAGACATATCCGTTCAATGGCATCTTTCAAATCCCTCAAATCGTGCCCGGTTTTCTCAAAAAGAAGTTCGATAGCATCCATCGTCACTTTCTTTCCCCTCTTCTTGAATTGCTCGGAAACCCAGGCTGCCTGACTATCCTTTTTTCTTCTCGTCGGAAAAGAATATTTGAAAACAACCCCGCACTTTTGAACCGCCTCAAAGAGAAGGCTTGATTCCGCCTTCCTCAGACTCCTTTTCACCTTCTCTTTTTCTGTTTCCAAGCAATCAGCAACCAGGACAAGACAGGTTGAAGGATTTGGTTGAATTATGTACTTCGCCAATTTTTCCTGTTCGCTTCTTGAAAGTTTGCCTACATTTCTTGCTGTCACGAGTCTCCGGGAGGAAATAAGCGGTGGAGTCTCAGCGCAATCAATTATCCTTTCCGCTCCTGCCTCCCAAGCGTCAAGAGTCTCAAGATTGAAATCAGAATCAGTTTGTTCGAGGAAAAGCCGCTTGATGCGACCCAATGCTTCCTCGATCAGGAGTTCCTCATCGCCGTACAGAAAATATACCGAAGAGAGTTCCTCTATATTTTCTATTCGTGCTCTTGCCATCATCGCCTGCCTTTAGTCTTTATTGAAATTCTACCATTTGAAAGGGATAGTTCTATATCCCCGCAGGTATCCGTCCTCAATACCTTTGCACCTTTGCTTTCCATCAGGTGTATTCCCGCAAGACTCGGGTGTCCGTATGAATTTCCCTTTTCCACCGAAATGGTACAGACCCGGGGTTTTGAAGCATCAAGAAGTTCGGGGGTGACAGAATCCGATGCTCCCTGATGAGGAACTTTCAGCACATCGCAGGATAGTTCCGGATGATAACCGAGCAGAATTTCCTGCCCTTCGCCTTCTATGTCACCCGTAAGAAGGACACGCACGCCATCTATATACGCAATCATTACCATAGACTGATCATTTAGTTCATCGGGAACATTGTCAAGACTTTGCGGGGCGTATAGAACCTCAATGGATGTTGACTCAGATACCTTCAAATCATCTCCTTCAAAGGCAAGCACTCTCGGTATAGATTTTCGGTCCGCCGCCTTCAAAAAATCATGATACAAACCATCAGAAACAATAGTTCCAGGATCGAGAATCTTCCCAACCGGAAACTCCTCCATAACCGATAAAAGTCCAGTTATGTGGTCGGCATGAGGGTGACTCAAGACCATGAGGTCTATTCTTGAAACTCCGTACTCCCTCAGTTTCCTTACTATCTTTTTCCCGTCAGGACCACCATCCACAAGAACAGTCCTTCCGCATTTATCCTGAAGAAAAGAAGAATCCCCTTGCCCGATGTCAAAAACAATCATTCTCCCGGTTTTCCCCGTAAACCCCACTGGAAAAAGGGGAATCAAAACAAGGGTAATAGAAAGTCCAAATGCTATTAAGATATGAGGAAGAATGTTTCTCCTGGATGAATGCCTCAAATGCCTTATCAACAAAACAAGACCAATCGAATAAAGAATTGCTGAAGCAATTCCCGCATAGCGATTGGTGAATGCCATGGGTACTTTCGATAAAGCCGACGATAACGTTATGACGAATCTCGAAAGAAGCGATGGAATTACTGAAATTGCACTTGCAAGGGGCATCCAGATTAGAGAAAACAAAGCGGTAATAAATCCACCAAGAAGTATTGGACCAATGGTTGGAACCACAAATAGATTTGAAATAATCGATATCACAGGAATCGGCTCTCCTCTCATAAGCAGAATGGGTAAGATGCCAAGTTGCGCGCCAGCAAGAGCAAAGATCGCATTTTTTGAACCTCCACGGTTCCCACTGACCTTGAGAGAAATTATGATTCCCGCGGCAGCCGCAAAAGAATACTGAAAGCCAGCGTCAAATAATGCAAGAGGGTTCAAAGAAAGTATTGCGAAACCAGCGATTGAAAGACCTATCAGAGAATCGTACTCACGCCCGATAATCACGCCAAGAAAACAGAGCCCTCCCATAAGTGCAGCCCTTGTCGCGGAAGGTCTGAAATTCGCAAGAACAAGAACGAGCAAGGCAGTTGCACCCGCAAAGATATAGCGATTCCTCCTGCCAATGCCAAGAAGAGCTCCAAGTGAAACAATGAGCCCTGAAACCGCGCCAACGTGCAGACCTGAAACTGCGACTATATGCGATAGCCCACATACCCTCAAGTTTGAAACTATATCTTCATCTGTCGAGTTGAGCTTTCCAAGTGCCACACCACTCATAAAGCCAGCTATTCTTTTTCCAAAAACTTTCTCAAATGAACGGGAAAGACCCTCTCTTGCCCGATAGATCATCGAGGAAGTTGAATCAGCTTTAATTCGCGCAATGGATATTTTCTCGGCGCTCAAGTAAGCAGAAGCACCATGCTCATCGAGCCATCTTCCACTCCTTGATTTTCCGAGCAGTCCTTCAATGACGTAGTACTTACCGGGAATCACGTCCTTTCTAACTGCATTTGTAGTCACATATACTTTCTCGGAAGTCTTCCATGTTTTTCCTCTGTAACTGACAGTCCCCACGCTCAGAAAGAACCTGTTGAAATTGTTTCTTCGCGAGGGTGTCTCCATGCACTTTCCCACAATTTCAGCATGTGCGTGATTTCTCGCAAGATTTGAAACGACTCCGCGCTCAATTGAAGCCTTAGATAAGCAAACCAAAAGCATCCCGAGAAGAATAAACAACAAAGGAATCACGTAAACAAAAGACTTCTTTTGGGGGAAAAACAATACGACAGTAGAAATGAAAAGCAAAAGAAATATGAGGATTCCCGCATGAAAATTCCAGCCGAGAGTGATACCGAGCGAAAGACTCCCAAGAAAGGAGAGGTAAATGAATCCACGCAAGCTAAATTGTCACCAGACCCTTTATTGAATCCAGTCTTTTCTTTCCGATTCCCTCGACGTTACTAAGTTCCTCAACAGAAGAAAATTGACCGGCTTTCTCTCTGTACTCGACTATTCTTTTCGAAAGTTCAGGACCAATACCCGGTAGTTTTTCAATCTCCTCAACTCCTGCAGTATTTAGGTTTATAAGGGAACCCCCTTCGCTACTTCCGGAAATTTCCGCGGCACCAACCTCTGATGGCTCATTATTTTTTGTAACCATTATTTTTTCACCGTCTTTTAATCTTGCCGCAAGGTTGAGGCTGTTGAGATTACCTTCAGGCCTGGCGCCTCCTGCAGCCTCAATAGCGTCAGCGACACGGGAGCCTTCATCTATCTGGTACACACCGGGTTTCATTACCTCGCCCGCCACATGAACAACCAGTTTTCTCTTTGAAATATTTGAAACCTCAACCTTATTCTTGTTTACTTCTATTTCCCTTGGTCTTGAACGAAAATATGAAAATGCTGCTCCAGCGCCAATCAAAAGCAAAAGAGTAATTATTACGACAATTTGGAATCTCGAAAATTCCTTGCTTTCGCTTCTTATTTTTTCGATGAGTTTTTCGTATTCCTTGCGAAGTAAATCTTTTGCCTGCATTGCTATAAAAATATAGCACAGCAATACAAGCAAATCAACCCGTGGAAAAAAGAATATCGGTCGAGAGATTGAAGTTGATTACACCACTACATTTACCAGTCTATCCGGTATGACAATAACCTTCTTGACCTGTTTGCCCTGGATGCATGATTTCACCCGCTCACTTTCAAAGGCTAATTTTTCGAGCTTCTCAGGCGGAGTCCCAACTGGAGTGGTTAACTTATCCCTTACCTTTCCATTCACCTGAACAACAAGGGTGAATTCTTGAGGCTTTGAAAGTTCCGGGTCATATTCTGGCCACGGAAGCAGGTGAATACTTTCTTCGTGACCAAGCGCGTGCCAGAGTTCCTCCGTAATGAAGGGGGCGAAAGGAGCCAATAAATTCAAAACAGTCTCAACAGCCTCCCTCAAAGCACCTGCGGGACATGACTCTTCCCCCGTAAGGCGATATATTTCATTGACAAGTTCCATTATGAAACTAATCGCTGTATTGAAGGCAAATTCCTCAATATCCTCGGTAACCTTCTTGATCGTTGAGTGAGTGAATCTTCTCAACGATTCACCATTTGATTCATTCTTCGAATCAAGAGCCTTTATGCTCTCAGAGTACCTTTCGTGGACCATTCTCCAAACTCGGCTCAAGAACCTGTGAGCGCCCTGAACCCCCTCATCCGTCCAGTCTTTTCCGAGTTCAGGTGGTCCAAGAAATAGAAGGTATAGCCTCAATGTGTCAGCGCCATATTTCTCAATATACTCACCCGGGGTAACTACATTCCCCTTTGATTTCGACATTTTTGCCCCATCCCTCGTTATCATCCCCTGGCAAAGCAGGTTCAGAAAAGGTTCTTTGAAATCAATCATTCCCATGTCATATATCACTTTCGTGAAGAACCTCGAGTATAAAAGGTGCATTATGGCGTGCTCAATTCCTCCGATATATTGGTCAACCGGCATCCAACGCCCCACTTCTTCAACATCAAAAGGAGCGCCTTCCTCATTCGGACTCACATAGCGGAAAAAGTACCATGATGAATCAACAAAAGTATCCATGGTATCAGTTTCGCGCCTCGCTTCCGCTCCGCATTTCGGACAATTCGTTTTGAAGAAAGACTCCTCGAGAGGAAGCGGTGATTTCCCACCCTCCGCAAGTTGAAGTTCCTCGGGAAGTATCACCGGAAGATCTCCTTCTGGAACTGGAACTATGCCGCACGAATCGCAATAAATGATTGGAATCGGTGCTCCCCAGTACCGCTGTCTTGAAACAAGCCAATCTCTCAGGCGATAATTAACCGCCCTCCTTCCCCATCCATTGCTCTCCAGTAAATCGCATACTGCTTGTTTCCCTTCTTCGCTTTTCATTCCGGAGAACTGCACGGATTCAATCATGATTCCGGGGTCTTCGTATGCTTTATCCATTTTTCCAGCATCAAGCTTCTCCCCATCCGGCTCAATGACAACATGAATAGGCAGTCCATATATTTTCGCAAATTCAAAGTCTCTCTGATCATGGGCAGGAACCGCCATAACTGCTCCTGTTCCATACTCCATGAGAACAAAATTAGCAGTCCAGACAGGAACCTTCTCCCCGTTCACGGGATTTATTACGTAATCATTCAGAAAAACTCCATCTTTTTGGGCATCAAGTGCTGTTCGCTCGATGTGACTCTTTAGGCTCACCCTTTCCCTGAACTTCATTACCTCATCAATGCAACCGTTTTCTCTCGCGATTTTTTCCACAAACGGATGTTCAGGAGCAAGCAGGAAAAAAGTAACTCCGTATAAGGTGTCTGGCCTTGTTGTGTAGATATTTATCTTCTCGCCCGTTGAAACAAGTTCAAATGAGACCTCCGCTCCATAAGATTTACCTATCCAGTTTCGCTGCATCAAAAGGACACGCTCGGGCCAGTTCTCAAGCAGTTTGATATCCTCGAGAAGCCTCTCCGCATATTCGGTTATTTTGAAGTACCACTGCTCGAGCCACCTGTTCTCCACAATACTCGAGCATCTCTCACAGGAGCCATCGGGTAATACTTGCTCATTCGCAAGAACTGTTCCGCAAGACGGGCACCAGTTGACCTGCCCCTTTGCCCTGTACGCAAGCCCCCTCTCAAACATCTTAAGAAAAAACCACTGAGTCCATTTGTAATATTCAGGATCGCAAGTTGAAATTTCTCTCGTCCAATCGTAAGCGTATCCAAGCCTTTTCAAATCAGAGCGAATTAGTTCTATGTTTTTTCTCGTCCAGATGGCAGGATGAATGCCACTTTGAATCGCCGCATTTTCAGCGGGAAGGCCGAATGCGTCATAACCCATAGGATGAAGAACATTGTAACCCTTCCTTGAATAGTATCTCGCACAAACATCTCCCAATGTGTAGTTTGTAACATGTCCCATATGAGCAGGACCCGAAGGGTATGGGAACATAACGAGAATATATTTTTTGGGTCTCGTGGGATCAGAAGAAGTCCTGTAATAACCCTTAGTTTCCCAAAGTTTTATCCACTTTTCCTCTATGCTTTTATGGTCGTAATCAGGAACCGTCGCCATTACCTCCGTTGAAAATCGGTGTAGATGATAGCATAAGAAATTTTCAATAAAACGACATATTCGAAAAAAATACCTTAGAATTGCCTTCTCACAATTCCCTCAATCGCGAACCTTACAAGCTCATCCGCGACAGATTCAATATCAAGATTCGAATATCCAATCTGAATAATGTCCCTGTATGGAATTTGCAGAAATATCATCGCCATCGTACGTGCAACAATTCCGGTGTCGATTTGCCTGAATACACCCTGATCTACTCCTCTCTCCAAAACTTTCCTGAAGAGTACTACGAGTTTTCTTTCAAAATCATCCCATATTGCAAACATTCCCGGGTCTTGTCCGGAAGCCTGCGAGAAACAAATTGATACCAGTTTCCTGTTTCCAAGAAAAGCACTGTAGAAAAGAACAAGACTCCCTCTTATCCTGCCTGCCAAAGCACCGGGCAATACCTGCCCGTCGAGCATGTAATTGCTTGTGCTGCGGTAAAGCGAGTTAAGGAAGTTCTGAAACAATTCGAGAAGAACCTGCCTTTTGTTGGGAAAATACTTGTAAAACGTAGCACGGGCAACATGCGCCTCATCGAGAATGTCTGAAACTGTAGCCTTCTGATAACCCTTCTTTTCGAAAACTGTCTTTGATGCCTCAAGAATTCTTACCCTGACTTCCTTCCTTGCCAAATTCAACCTCCGTAAGACTGCAACCGCGATAAATATATCATTTGATGCTCTGCTTGGAAAACAGGCGCTTACGCCAGACCAAATCTCCTTTTGATTTGCCGTAGTATCCCTAAGGAAGAACACAAGCACAGGCAATTGCAACACGAGCGTAGAAAATGATTAAATTAACAAATCAGTCAAATAGTATCTACACAAAGGAGTAAAGATGGCAAAGGAAAAAGAGGTAGAAATATATGGTGCCGGCATGTCAGGGCTAATTGCCGCTATCAATCTTGCAAGGGAGGGATATGAAGTAATTGTGCATGACATGGAGGAAGGATATGGGGGCTCGGCAATTTACAATCCGTCAACACATGTGACTCCTCTCGACCCGGTCAAGACTTCTGAATATATAGGCATAGACATAACTCCAGTTTTCAAACCACTTGAATCCTGTCCTTCTTACTTCCGCAAAACGAAGGTGATGCTTCCGGTTGGCGGTGTCTATGCAGTCGAGAGAGGGTCAAGACCCAAAAGCCTTGATTCTTTGCTTATGGATGAATGCGGCAAATACAAGAATATTTCATTCGTATGGAAATCGCCGCTCAAGAAAGAAAGCCTTTCCAACCTGCCTAAAAATACAATCATCGCCTGCGGTCTTAACCCGAAGGCATACGAGATTTTAGGTATTCCATATCTTAAATGGTACGGGTGGATTTCCAGAGGAGAAATCGATATGTCCACCTACGCATGGCTCTGGTGGGATGAATGCATGACTGAATATGGCTACTTCTCGTCTGTGAACAAATACTACTTCAATCTGCTTTTCTCGAACAAAGAAGTCAAAAAACCCTGCCTCGAGAAATATAAGAATTTTATGGTTCGTAACGAAGGGATTGAACACGAGGAATGGAAATACGTATCCGGTGCTGTTCCACTTGCTTCACCTGAAAATCCCCGATTGTTCCGGGAAAACGCAATACTCTGCGGAACCATTTCCGGGGCTATGGACCCGATGCTCTGGTTTGGAATCTCAGGCGCTTTAGTAACAGGAAAAGTTGCAGCAATCGCGGTTTCTGACCGTGATAAGGCTCTTGCCGAATTCAGAAGATTTACTCGTAGATTCCGTGAAAACTACTATCTCAAAAACAAAATATGGTATAGATTCATTCGCCCGAATGTAGGAATGTTAGAGCGCGTCACAAGAATCGTCGGAACGGAAAGAGTACAGAAAATAGGTAGTCTCCTTCAAGAGGGTAAGCTTCCAATGAGAAGCGCCATACCCGGTTTTAGCTATCTCGGCTGCAACTAAGCATAGTTATTTCTTGAGCTTTTTTTTCGCAAGAGCAACTGCCCACAGCGCAGCTCCTGCTGAACCAGCGATCAGCGCTGGCTTCATGAGCTTGATGAAAGGTTCATTTGGTTCGAACTCGATGTTGAGACTGATTTGCTTCCCTAATTTATCAGCCGCGATGAGTTCAGCGGTTTTATTTGCAGTCCAGATTGCAGCTTCCATCCCACCTGATGAGACATGGGTCTTTGTATAGTCACCAGTAATGTAAAAGTTATCATAAGGCGAGCGCTGAAACGGCCTGTGCTCTTCCATGCCGGGATGTGGTCGATAGACTCCCTGTCTTTCCCGCACAACTTTCCATTTCCTAATACCTGCATCTCTTGCGCTCGGGAATAACTCTTTGATCTGCTCAATTGCAGTGTCGAAAATGACCTGGTCCGGTAACCCCACAATGTGATCAGCAGGTGTAAGAACCATTTCGAACATGCTCCCCCCCTTGAATATTTGAGGAAGAACATTAGAAAGGTCAGCATAAGTATTGAATATGCAGTCATTTGAGAAAAATGTCACATCCACATCTGTGAGTTTCTTATCAAACCAGATTTGAAGAGAAAGTGATGGAGCATGCTGAAAGTGCCACAAATCTCTGAAGTATAACAAAGAATAGCATTCATCAGGAAGTATCTTCCTCAGGGAATACGGGCTTATTGCAGAAATATATATATCAGCCTCCTCTTTGTCAGAGTCATTGAGCACAATGTTTTTCACTTTCCTATTCTCAATGTTTATTGAAGTCACCGCTTTCTTCAAAGTTGCTTTTCCGCCATGCTCCTTTATGTATCCGAGGCAATTGTCAACCCAGATATCACCAAGACCCCCATTCGCAAATCCGACCCTTGCGGTTTGAGCAGAACCCATGACCTTCAATACCCAGTTCAGCATCACCTTGGCTGAAACAGCGTAAGAAGGAGTAAAAGTGAGACCATTTATGCCCGGCTCCATCGGCTTCAAGCCATCCAAAAACGCATACTTGTGCACAAATGTTGCCATGCTGATTTTGTCAAGTTCGTCAACTTTTTCCTTGCTCATAAGAAGTCCTGAACCGAGTGGAATCGCTGCAGAAAGCACTTTCCAGAGGGGAACATTCTTGTAATCCTTCAACATGTGCGCGTAAGCATACATGGCATGAAACGGTGCCGGAAGGTCAATAAATTTCAAAACGGCTTGCTTGCCACCCGGTTGAGCATAGTAAAACTCTGTGGGTTTCCAGATTATGTTTTCATATATCCCCATTTTCTTGAAAAACTCGACCAGATTCACATAGTAGGGAAAGAAAACATGAAGGGCATTATCAATCATATCTCCATCTTCATCAAGCCACGAACTTGCGCGCCCCCCAAAAATTTCATCTGCCTCGTAAAGAGAAACATCAATACCAAGGTCTAAGAGATTTATTGCTGTCGCAAGCCCGCTCATTCCACCACCCATTACTATTGCTTTCATCCAGTGACCTCCTCCTTATCTCAATAACCTCAAATCCAAAATATTCTGTGTAATATAATTAACACGACTTTGAATGAGATACAAGTTTCACTCTCTTGATTTGGAAATGAAAGTACTTGTAGGAAAACTTTTTTTTGCGGTTTTAGTAGCGCTTATGGTATGTAATGCTTTTTCCTGCGGGAAAGCGGGAAACAAAACACCAAGAAACGAAAAAACCGAAATCAAGAATACAGTAAGCGAAAAAGGATTCTCTGTAACGATTTCAATAAAACCATCAAGCATCAAGAAAAACGGAATTCTCACCTTATGCCTTCAAGTTCGTAATAATAATAACAGCATCAAATCTTTCACTCTCGAAAACGCGCAAATATATGACTTTGTTGCCCGTGATTCCAGTGGCAACAATGTCTGGCAGTGGTCAAAAGGCAGGGCTTTCGCGATGGTTGCCCAACCTATTTGTTTTGAACCAAAAGAGAAGAAAATCTATACGGACTACTGGTCTCCAGGAGGATTCCCTTCAGGTGTTTATCGAATTGAAGGCTATTTTTTAGGGCTCAAAGCTCTGAAACCAGCGGTCAAGGTAAGGATTCAAGAATAAATATTTCCCTGTTCCAAGTTATTTTTGAAAAACAATGGCTGTTGCGGAATGAGCCGGGAAGCGATATTTAGGGAGCACTTCGCCCGCATCAAGATTGAATGATTTTATACTTACGAGTTCATCTCTTCCAAAATAGTTTACCGAATCGACATCCGGTGCATCAAGGCAATGGATTCCAACATCACCACGCGGCTCGAAACCTTTAATGCCAACCTCGGTCTCGATATCCTCCTCAGCATTGCGATTTATGACGAATAACGAAAGAGATCCTCCATCTTCGCTTAAGGTTGCGGAGCAATCAAGATAAGGAACAATTTTCATCGGTGGAACACCGCCAAGTCTTGGGGAAGAAAATGAACCACATCTGACATCAACCCGAACTCTTTTCTTTTCCGTAAGATTTGCGTACATGACAAATGGATAATAAATAGATGTTCGATAAAATCTTCCTCCCGCAGCAACCATTACTCCAAGGACATTGACCATCTGGGCAATGTTTGCCATCTTTACACGTTTCGAGAGTCTGTGGAGAGCATGAAAAACGCCACAGACGAACAACGCATCTCTGAGACTCCATCTGGGCGCGAGCAATTGCTGGGGCAGCCACCACAGATTCCACTCGTCAAGAGCAATTGCCGGTCCTTCTTCTCCAAAAACAGACCCGATGTCCTCCACGCATTCTTTCAAACGCCTTTCTATCTCGAGAGGCGCCGCAACTATTGCTTTGTAAATGCCAGCGCTCCCTCGAATCAATCTCGAAGCAATGACCTCAGGAGCCCTTTCGGAGCCTGGCAGGTATATGTGGATTGAAAGAAGGTCTATTTTCTCCTTTGCGTGGAGAAGAACATCTTTGTTCCAGGTCTTGTTGAAATAGTGGTCTGAACCCACCGCGACAAACTCGAGGTTTTCATCCTTTTGCATCATTTCGCAAGCGAACTCCGAATACTTGTCAGCATATTCCCTTGCTTTGAGGTTTCCCAAGGACCAGAATCCATACATCTCATTTCCGATTCCCCATATCGGAACATTCCATGGCTCTTCCCTTCCATATTCCGCTCTCCTTGCCCCCTCAATTGTATCTTTACTGCCATTCATGTATTCAACCCAACAAGAAGCCTCGCTCGCGGTGCCGGTTCCAAAGTTCACGTTTATGTATGGGCATGTTCCAAGTTTATCGACAAACTCCATATACTCATGGCTTCCAAAATGATGCGGGTCAAGAACCCTGGTGAAGGGACCATATCTGGACCAGTATCTGTTGATTCGTAATGGTCTTGAATCCATCGGTCCAATTCCATCTCTCCAGTTATATCCATCGGCATAAAGTCCACCCGGCCATCTTACTACGGTTGGCTTCATTTTCTTTGCCGCAAGAACGAGGTCTTCTCTAAGTTTCCATGGGCCATTTATTCTTCCCGGCTTTTCGTTTTCAAGTATTCCACCGTAAAGCGAGCGTGCCATGTTCTCAACGAAATGACCGTAGATTCTTTCGTCTATTTCTCCCTCAATTATCCCCGCGTCAATTTCTATTGATGGGGTCAGGTCTTGCAATGACACATTTCTCACTTCTTTTTCCCATCCATTCTCCAAATAATTTGTCTACGAACTTAAGTCAGGTTACCACACGATGCTGAGTAAGAGAATGGTAATTTGAAAAACTTTATTCCTGCAAGTTGAAACCATGATGGAATGGGAGCTCTATCTTCTAAATAGAAAATTGTGGGTTGACGTCAAAGTGCGGTTGTCAATTCTACATTGATATGGAAAAGCCAGTTAGCCCACAAACGCACGATTCAAAACCCTGCTACCACAGAATGGCGGAGATGAAGAATAGAGTTCCATGGGTTTCATTTCCGCCGTTATCATCCCTAAAAACTTGTCGAATCGAATTATTTCCCCCTTTATCTGATACGACACAAGCCCCTTGTTGAAAAGATTTATGGCAACACGAATCGGAATGTCCATTTTGAGAAGTTCGACATTCCATGAATTTAGCAGAAACCTTATGTTCGAATCCTTGCAGAGAGTAATTCCAAAACATGGTGCTATGCCGGGAAAGCCATCAATTCCCTGATAGGAGAGAACCTTTATTGTAGAAATACTTCTAAACATCCCTCTAACAGCATGTGGAAGTTCAAGACCCCGTATGGGTTTCCCCCACAACTTCCTTGCTCCCTTTTGAAGCGCAAATTCGCCAATAACACGAAAATATGAAATTCTCTCAGGAAGTTCGAGGACATCCCTTACGATTACAACCCCGGCATTGTGAACTCCCATATAGGCATTGTATCTATGAAATTCAAGGTTGTTTATCACATCTATGTATGGACCGCTTTGAACCCAACATTCGAGTTCGCCTTTGAATCCAGCAACCCCGAGCTTCGAAGTTATCGCAAGGCTCGCAACTCTTTGATTCTCGAGAATGTTCCTCTTTGTTTTGACCATCATGAAATCGCCGAATACTATTTTTTCTTCATCAACAGGTATCTGGCTGATAATAAGCGCAACATTTGGAATTCCGTCCGAAGAGCATGTGGCAAGAAATTTTGCCACCTCTTCCTGTCTGTAGATTCCCATCAAATGTTCAGGCAAAACCTTCATTTCAATATCACCGTGAACATCCATCATTACTCTTACCAAATCCTTCTGAACTGCTGCTCTTCGTCAATCCCGACCAACTGGCAAACTCAATGCCTGATTCCCTGACAACACCTACGAGTTCTTCCATCACGCTTCTTTCATTAAGTTCTTTTCCTTCAAGTTCCCACTGGATATCAAGACGTTTATATTTTGAGGAGCAAGTATTGTTAAAAGCAAGCAGGTCATATCTTTCAACCGATGGCATCCTGTTCTTGATAAACAAAGCAATTTCCCTGATATTGGATTCGTCATCTGTAAAGCCAGGAATAACAGGCGTTCTCACCCATACCGGTTTATTCTTATTTCCCAATATCGTTGCATTCTCGAGGATGAGTTCATTACCGACACCAGTAAAAAGTTTGTGTTTCTCAATATCCATTGTTTTCAAGTCAAAAAGCACCATGTCGGAAAGGTCCACCAGTTCGGCAAAAATCTCTTTTGGCGAATGTCCGCATGTATCTAACGCAACATGCAGCCCTCTTTCATGGCACTTCCGAACAAACTCAGAGGCAAAAGCCGGCTGCATCAAGGGCTCTCCGCCAGATAGGGTTACGCCTCCTTTAGAATTCCTGTAGAAAACTTCATCGCGAAAAACTTCATAAAGCAAATCCCCGATAGTGTACTCTTTCCCAACGACCTCAAGGGCTCCCGCGGGACAGGCATCAGCGCATTTCCCGCATCCATCACAACTGTCCCTCTCGATCATCATGCCTTGAGCAGTTAGCCCAAGCGCGTCATGCGGGCAGGCAGAAATACAATCTCTTGCGCCGATGCATCTCGTATCAAACCACATGAGCTCCTTTCTCGTGGACAAACCTTCCGGGTTCTGGCACCACGCGCATCTCAACGGGCATCCTTTCATGAAAACAGTCGTTCTTATCCCCGGCCCATCATCTATGGAAAATCTCTGGATATTGAAAATGAGTCCCCTTGGTTCGCCAGATCTTGGATTACATTCCATGAGATTCCCTGGCAATAATCTCTTCCTGAATTTCTTTCCCCAAGGTCACGAAATAGGCATTGTATCCGGTTACTCTTACAAGAAGATTCCTGTACTCATCTGGATTTCCCTGTGCAAGCCTCAGGGTTTCAGCGTCAATCATATTTACCTGAAGCGCGGTCCCCCCGTGTTCATCATAACCAAGAAGAAAAGAAGAAAGTTTTTCGATTCGTTCCTCACCTCTGAGAAGAGATGGATTCAAACTTATCGTATGAGAATCTCCATTTGGAGCAGACTCGAGCCCTAACTTCCCAACAGAACACGCTAACGCGGTAGGTCCATTCCTGTCCGTCCCATTAACAGGGCAAACGCCATTCGAAAGATAGGTTCCTCTCTTTCTCCCATCTGGAGTTGCGGCAGTCTTGGGCGCATAAGCAATCCAGTAGTTCCATGAAAGGTATCCTCCTCTGTATCGCTTCCCGGTTGGCGTTTCATGTTTGAAAACTTCCTCGGTCCAGAGACGAGATAGATACCTTGCAACCTCATCGGCATAGTCATCGTCGTTTCCATATTTTGGAGCCTTGTTGATAAGAATCTGCCGCAGTTTCTCGTAACCCTCGAAATTATTGCGGAGTGCCTTTATGAGTTCCTCCATCGATATTTGTTTTTCTTCATATACGAGTTTCTTTATCGCAGTCAAAGAATCAGAAGCAGTGGCAAATGCTACCCCTTCGACAGTAACGAAATTGTGAACGGCTCCGGCATTAGTAACATCCTTCCCCTTCTCCGCGCAACCATCAACAAGTGTGGAAAGATAAGGCGTCGGCTCGAATTCTGCTCTGATGCCATCAGCCAAATTGTAGAAATCAATGAACTTGGCAAGGAGCGATCTTAGTTGTTTTTCAAAAGCGGATTTGAATTCTTCCCAGTTCTGGAAACCCCGTACGTCACCGGTTCGAGGACCAAGGCGCTTACCGGTTGCCATATCCCGCCCTCCGGTCAAAGTGAGTTCAACAGCCTTTGCAAGATTCACATTTACATCAACCGTTCCTGACCTGTCACCTCCCTGTAATGTGTTTTCAAGGCATCCAACCGGCGCGTAATCCCACAGCTCTTTTTCGGGAAGACCCTGCCACTTCAGCCCCCTGATGGATGCTTCGTCAAAATTTATGATAAATGGTGAACCCTGACAGTCCCCAACCATTTCAGAGATTCGCTTGAGTAATTCCCTGGGGGAACCCTTGTGAATCCTTATATTTGGTTTTGGCTCAAGCAGGTTCATTTCCTCGATAACTTCAAGAATCAACCAGGTAAGATCGTTTGAGGCATCCTCACCGTCAGGTCCATGCCCGCCAATGGTTGCCAGCTGTCCGTACCCACTTGTGATTCCTCTTGTCTTGCCAACACGATACATAAAATCGTAGGCGTAGTTTGGCTTTATCCAGAAGCACTCCAATAGCTCCTTTGCCAGTCCTCTTGTAATACGACCATCCTTGATATCTTTTTCATAATAAGGGTAAAGGTACTGGTCGATCCTCCCGAATGAAAGACCCGGACCGGGATATGATTCCTGTGTCATGACAAGCATGTGCAAAAACCAGAGAGATTGAAGCGCCTCTTGGAAAGTAGAAGCGGGCTCCCACGGTACTTTATCGCAAATCCTTTCAATTTCAAGGAGCTCCTTTTTTCTTTCTTCGTCACCACACGATTTTTGAAGCTCTCTTGCCAAAGTAGCATATCTACGCGCAAAATCCCTTGCCGCCTCACAACAAATGATTAGTGCCTCGAGAAAATACCTGTGATTCTCATCAACCGTCGAATCATGCAATTTTCCGAAATACTCAACCCTTCCCTTTAGCCCTTCGCCAATCACCTTTGCATAATTCGGAATTATGTGCCCGGGAGTAGCACCAGCGTTTCCCATACCGAATGAATCAAGGTGCTCTAATTCCTTCAGCCACCTCGCAGTTTTCTTTTTCCATCTCTTGTATTCGCGTTTTGTGTGCACCCTTGAAAGCAAAGCGTTGAAGTGAGAACCAACTATCAATTCTCCATCAAGAATACTTACAGGAAGATACCTGTTAACAACGGTCCTGAAAAAATTAGCAACCCTCAGGATATGAGGCATCTCCCAGAAATCATCCGAAAGGCACACTTTCTTTGCCAAAAGCGGAGTCGTCTCCATGAAGGATTTGTTGAAAGGCATCAGCTCCGGCACAACTCCCCACAATACAGGCGACCACAAAACGTCATTGCCAGAACCGGACGAAAAGGGAATCATCTCGTTCCTGAATTCCCTCTCCATTATGTTTTCATATTCATCCCTGAGCTTTTTCACCCTTGGTGAAAGACTTTCAGAAGGTCCCCAGATTTCTTGCTCGTTATTTTCTTCAGACCTTGGCACAATCACTCAATTCTTACTTTCGAACCAACGAGAAAGAATCTCAATCGCTCATTCGATTCTCAATATAGCACAAAGAGAAACAATCTCGGGTTCATCCTTCACTTCTTCTTAACAAATGCATGGCAATGATTAGTACAACAACGTAAGAGAGCGCGCAAAATACAAAAAGCCAGAAATCGCTGAACCAGGACATTCGCTTTCCGGTTGCTTTTGAACGTAAAGAACTTCGTGGTCGCAATCTATTTCTGCTCTTTGTATTCTCCCCTGGTTTCATTCCAGCACCTGTGTTTCCCAAGTCATCAACCGCAGCCCCCCCTTCTCCTCCAAGAGAAGCCCTTGCGCTTTTCACACCAGAAGGAAGATGTTTACCGAGCAATGAGGGTACAGCAATTGCGGTGGCCAAAGAAGGCTGAGATTCCACCTCAGGCGCATAGAAGAAATGCCCGTCCTGCGCCGCGAGTGATTCGAGGAAATTTAATGGATTATGACCCTCAAATGTCCAGGCGGGTAAATTCGGGTCGTCGCCAGCGGCATAAATCGCCCTGATCACATTTGATGTAAGTATTGACTCTGATTTGCCACTCTGGCCGGCAAATCCACCATCTTTGTTCATCCGGTTTCTCAAGAATAATAGAGAAGGTCTTATAAGATTGGAATCTGCTTCTCCAGTAGCAACGAGCGCTTCGATTGCAAGACTTGTCACTTCTGTCACATCTTTGCCTGAATCAGCCCAGCTGCCATCTTCACGCTGCTTTGAAATAAGCCACTTCACCATATTCGAACTTATCGTTTCATCGGCACTCCTCAAGGCAATCAAGCCCCAGCAATGTTCTTTTATGGTTTGCCCAATTCCTCCATCCTTATCAACATTAGCCCGAATAATTGAGACCATATTTGTTCCATCTATGTCTCTCGGATTTTCCCCGCTTGATGAAACCGCGAGGGTTATCAACTCGATATCGAGAAGTGCTGTTGCTCCATTTGTAAGCTTTGAGATGAATGTTTCAGCAGTCTGCCCATTAGATGCCCAAGATAAAGGTTTCTTTCCTGCAACTGAACCGGCAACAAGCGCCCAGCACGTAAGGAATACTTCGGATGATTCTCCCGGTTCGGAAAAACCGCCATCGGTGTTCTGGTGGCTTTTCAGAAATGAAATTGCACTCTCGGCAATATTTCTCTCTGCCCTTGCAAACGAAGGCAGAAGCAACAGGGCAAGAATTGATAATGCTGTCGCAATTATTATGCTCTTCTTAATCATGGCTAAATGGTAGAACCCCAATGAATTCCATGCAAGAACACGGACTACTCAAAACTGGGAAAATGCACAATGCTACTCTATTGGCAATAGAAACAAAGATTCCATCAAGTCTCATTTTTGATATGCGAGCACATAAATGTTGTCCAAAGAAAAGGGCAGGAATTACATCTTAAAGAGGTGATGCTCACATACACCGAATTTTTGAGCAACCTCAATCCCCTCGTCATCCTTTCCCTTCATTTTGCCCGAGAAATAACCGAAAGGCTGGTGAAAATCCGACATTACAAATCCAAGAGTTATCTTCGATTTTCTTTCCCCCAAGGGTTTGAATTCGAGGTCAACCATGTTATCCTTCGTTCCCAAATTCCATGGCCTTAGAACGTCTCCTTTGTCGAATGTAAATTTTGCGGCGCTCAACAGCTTGATTTTCCCATCCACCCAAAGGCAATTTTCATTGAATCTATCCTGGTCGCTTGAAACCCCCTCACAGAGATTGACGCCAATAAGCCTTCCACTTGAGTCATATCCACCAAATGTCGCCCAGTACCAGAATGATTTATATGGATAATATGTCTTCTGCACATCCATCATGCAGATATCAGACTCACAATTTAGAACCACTGTCCTGTTTCCAATACGCACCTCTCCCTCCGCTGGGCAAACCGCTTTGTGGGTATAAAGCATTCTCTTGCTACCTATTGGATTCACCACTATCAAAGGCTCAAAACTTTCCAGATCCTCAATCATTTTCAATTCTGCTTTAATCCCCGGTTTGGAACCATGTCCGGATATATCCGCAATCACTCTATGATAGTTAGATTCCAGTTTGTTCTCGAATTCGAGCCTATAACCAAAGTGTCTGAAAAAGCATTTCCCGTTCCATAACTGGTCCGCCACCTTGACCGGTCCTGAGACAAGAAATCTATTGTGCTCAACAAGATCCCCCGAATTTCTGTCGTAGAAGTAGAAGAAAGAATGGCTCATGAACTTTACATCGAATATTATCATCCCGAAATAGTAGTCATCACAAACAAAACCAAAGTGCTGCCACTCTTTTAGGCGCAAATTCTTTAGAAATCGCGGAATAGTCATGTTCATGAATTTGAACTCAATATCAAGTGGATTAACCTCTCTGAAAGGTGAATCAAATGCTCCAAACTCGGTTACCCTTCCGTCAGTAGTCATTCTTTCGGGTGTCTTTTTCATCTCTCTTTGTTGTTTCATGAAACTCCTCCGCAAACAAAAATCCCCTTGCTTCGCAAATTCCAAAGATAGAAGTCATCAGGAAAACAATTCTCGCTTATCATGCCGGTTTTCATATGATAACAATTAATAGTATTATTTGGAACAGAGGCTCACTGCAATTGATTTTTTAAGCCTTGTTATTCCAATACAAACTAACCGACGGAATACTAAAGAAATGGCGGTGATAATGTTGGATGGTAAGCCAAGCAAGCTCGAAAGTGCTCTCAAAGACCTCGATGAAGTTTCAAAAATACTCGATTTGCCTGAGGACATAACCAATATTCTCAGGGCTCCAAGACGAATACTCGCGGTTACTTTCCCTGTAAAATTAGATGATGGAAGTATCAGAGTTTTCGAAGGTTTCCGTGTTCAGCACAATCTCGACAGGGGACCAGCAAAGGGCGGGCTCAGGTATCATCCGGAAATAACCCTCGATGAAATGAAAACGCTTGCCATGCTCATGACATGGAAATGCGCGGTGGTGAAAATACCATTTGGCGGAGCAAAGGGAGGCGTCATATGCGACCCCTCGAAAATGTCTATGGATGAATTGGAAAGACTCACCAGAAGATATACCACAGAAGTAGGAATTATTCTTGGACCCGAAAAGGATATTCCCGCTCCTGATGTAAATACAAACCCACAGGTGATGGCATGGATAATGGATACATACAGCATGAATGTAGGATATTCCGTCCCTGAAGTGGTAACCGGAAAGCCGACAGACATAGGAGGTTCCGAAGGTAGATTTGACGCGACCGCGAGAGGAGTAGTCACAACAATCGAGGAAGCATGCCGCACATCTGGTTTTAAGTTCGAGGGCGCGACAGTAGCGATTCAAGGTGCCGGAAATGTCGGCAGCAATGTCGCGAAACTCGCTTCTGATAGAGGCGCAAAAGTTGTCGCCGTATCCGATGTCATGGGAGGAATTTATGACCCGGATGGTCTGAACCTCTGGGCGGTAGCAGCAAGAGCAATGAAAACCGGCTCGGTAACTGGCACACCAGGATGCGACAATATCTCAAATGAAGAACTCCTTTCCCTCGATGTTGATATTCTGGTGCCCGCGGCAATGGGGGGCGCCATTACAATGGAAAACGTTGAAAACATAAAAGCCAAAATCCTTGCTGAAGCCGCAAATGCGCCAGTAACACACGATGCAGAAAGGCGGCTTTTTGAAAAAGGCGTTTTTGTAATTCCAGACATACTATGCAACGCAGGCGGCGTTACGGTAAGTTACTTTGAATGGATTCAAAACATTCAGTCCCTCCTCTGGAGCGAACAGGATGTTTACAGAAGGCTCAATGATATAATGGTTGCGGCATTCTACAGAGTTCTTGACATAGCTCAAACGAGAAAAATCAACATGCGCACAGCTTCAATGTTTCTTGCGGTCGAAAGAGTCTCAAAAGCGATAAAAGCAAGAGGAATCTACTCGGGGTAAAATTACTCCCCTTCCAAGGCTCTGCGGGCTGTTGACCTTATGAGCAAGCTCGAGTCTTTCAAAAGGTGCCTCAAAGTATTCTTTGCCTCCTTGCTTTTAATCATCCCAAGTACACGAACAGCTGTAGCCCTTACTTCTTCACTCATGGCTTCCTTTTTTCTGCTTCCAGTTGCGATTTCCGAAATAACCGGAACGACTTGGATTACATTCAAATCACCAAGAGACTTGAGAGCGGCTATCATGACCTGCTCATCTTCGGGCAACTCCCCCTTCTTCTTTGGGGAAATCACATCCATGAGCCTTCGTACGGACAGATAATCTCGAAACTTTCCAAGTTCTCTGATTGCCGTTGTTTTAACAGTGGTGTCGATACTTGTACTTTCAGCGAGCACCATTTGAAGAGCTTGCTTCCCCCCGAGATTGCCAAGCGCCACGATTACCTGAATTTCAATTTCAGGATTTTCGACAGTAATAAGTGGATTTAGTATTGATACAGAGTTTTCATCCCCAACCTGTGATATCAACTTTACAAGATTTATCGTCTGCTCAGGCTCCAGTTCACGAGATAACCTCGAGGCAACTTGTGGCATCGGGTCTGTCTCGAGTTCCTGAAGGGATTTTGCGACTGATGCAATATCCTCATCACTCTTGGCAGAAATTGCCGTATCGATCAATGCGGGTATAGCCCTGTCCTCCATTTGAAGAAGAACTTTCGTTATCGCTTCCTTGGCCGCTTCATCACCGGAAGCAAACACAGCCTCGACAACCCTCTTAGTATCAGTTGTCATCAGACGCTCCATCATCTGATCGCTCGGCGCACCCGAGCTAAAATCAGTTATTCCCGCATCTTGGAGTAAGCCGGCAACTCCACCAGCAGTCTCCTCCATGGTTCTGGCAAGATCATCAAAGGTACGAGAGGCCCCCTTCCCCTCCTCGAGTGCCTTGGAAACATCGTCAATAAGATCTGAAGCAAACGCTTCCTTCCCCATTTCCCTCAATTCCATGAACAGTCTCCAGATTTGATTAGCAGCAGTATAACGAGATTCGCCAGTTTGAGCGCGAAATCTCTCCCCGAGTTTCTGCATTACAGAAGCACCGATGTCATCTTTCCCCTGCTTGAAAAGCTCCCGGGCTGCTCCAACCAGCACAGGTCCTTTTACCCTCTCACATTCAGATATTTGAGCTCCCTTGATTAGGGACCTCGCAAGTTCCGCCCCACTTACGTTTGCCATTCTCTCTGGACCCTCTTCAACACCTACTTCGCGAACCATCCCTCCGAGAGCTTCTTTGATCTCATCCCCCGCAGTTTCCTTAGCCTCGTCAAGAATTGCGCGCAGAGTAAGCATTCTCTCTGTTGGCCAATCCGCTTCAGCTTCTTCTTTCGCAAGTTCCTTGTACTCACCGAGAATAGATTCGATTACCGTGGCGAGCTTTCTATCTTCAATGAGAGGAATCACAACTTTTGGAAGCGCGGAAGGACCCCTTTCCGCGCCAGCAGATGAAGTAAGAAGCATATCAGTAATCTGGGGAGCTTCAATCTGAGTAACTATCTTTCCAATTTCGCGATTCAACTTGCTTCTCACGAGAGGGTCATCTACCTGTTCTATAAGTTCTGAAATCCGCTCGAGGACATCCCTTGTTTCCTCGACTCTGAAAGGAAGTGTTCTCACTTCAGTGTCCCATCCCTTTGCTTTGATTACCCCATTCACAAGACCAACTATCCTGTCAGGATTCGAAAGCAGCTCTTTCATGGAAATGGGGTCAATATCAGCCTGTGAGACTTCTCCCGCAAGAAATCTCGCAAAAACTTCATCCTTCAAAGCCTTGAGAGTCGCGTCCTCTTCCCTTTCAACGGAAGCCCGTGCGTCAACCACCTTCTCTCGTTTTGATATCGCCACAAATATCTGTTCGTCAAGCTCGACATGCTTTATTTCCTGCTCCTCGAGTAACCCGTAAAGTTCTTCCTTCTGCTCGCCTATTGATGGCGCTTTAGTCCCAAGAATAACGAGAAATTTTCTCAGCTCATCTTTTTTTAGCCCCGACCAGAAAGTAATGCTACTTATTCTTCGCGCCTTGAATAATTCGTAGAATGACTTTATGATGCCCCTCTTTTGAAATGCATCATCAAGAGCTTCACCATTCACTACCAATTTGCCCTCAATGAAACTCAGGTCAAGCGAACCGTCCGGAGGTATCAAACTGGTAATAGCATCATGTGCGCTTTCCACCATTCTCTGAACAGAGGGATTATCTTGGGGATAGATGATGACAGTCTTCGTGGCAGTGTACATTGATTGAAGCACTTGCAATATCGAGCCGGATATCTCATCTTTCCCGAGTCTTTCCACGTCGTCGGGCATCCGCACCACTCCAAAACTCTTATGAGATTACTTCCCCGGATTAATTTCTATACCTCTATTTTCAAGTTCGGCATATTTCAATAGGAATATGATTAGTTTCAGTGAGAAAAAACTTTGTTCGGAGACAGGCAATGCTGGATTTTCTGATTTATCACTTTGGTTTCTAACAAATCGAAGTTTCCATAGCGTCCTCTAATGAAACATTCGCGAGCCCTAACCAAATTCTCGGGCGATACGCCTTCTGAAGGCTAACCGTTCTCTCTTTGATGCGCCTTTTCGAGCAAGTTCGCTCATCATTCTATCAACTATCTCCGCACTGTCTTCATGAATGTTTCTTATCCGATTCCACTGTCAGTATTCCTCAAATATCTAATTAGACTAATAGTCTCATTGCATTCAATATGACGAAGAGAGAACTGATTTGATGAAATACAGCACCTCCAATCATATGAACAATTCCCAAACCCGCTAAAGTGAACATCAAAAAATTAAATCCTAAAGCAAAAGTCAAATTTTGTTTGATTACCGACACTGTTTTTCGTCCCAGTTCTATACTCTCAGGGATTTTAGCCAAATCATCTTTCATCAATGCAATGTTCCCACTCTCCAGAGCAATATCAGTTCCCGAACCCATAACAATCCCAACATCAGCTTGGGATAAGGCTGGAGCATCATTTATTCCGTCACCAATCATAAGCACTGCTTTGCCATGTTTTTGAAGTTCCCTGATTTGACTGATCTTATCTTCGGGCAACATCTCTGCGAAATATTTATCTATTCCTAAATCTTGAGAAATATTTTGAGCAGTAGTCTTATTATCTCCGGTCATCATCCAAATATTTTCAATTCCCATGTTTCTCAAATTATTGATCGTATTTTTTGCGCCTTCTCTCAGCCGGTCACTCAAACAAATTACTCCACAAGCCTCTCCATCGTGAGCAACAACCACTGCTGTATGACCTTTCTGTTCTTCAGCCTGAATATAAGAACTAATATTTGGAGGCAAATTAACCCCATACTCCTTGATTAGATTGAGGTTTCCCAAATAGGCATTATTATGGTCATATTCGCCAATTATTCCCTTCCCCCTAACCACTTCAATTCTTTCTGGTTCTTTTGGCGTAACACCAATTTCTCTGGCTTTTTCTAAGATGGCTTGGGCTAAATGATGCTCTGATTTTGATTCCAACGTAGCCGCTACCTCAATTATCTCATTTTCGTCATGGTCGTTAAACCCTCTTATTTCCAATACCTGCGGTTTGCCCCGAGTTAAAGTCCCTGTTTTGTCAAAAATAACAGTATCTATTTGACCCAAATTCTCCAAATACTCCCCGCCTTTGATCAGAATTCCCTTTTTTGCTCCTCTGCCAATAGCCGCAACTATTGCAACAGGAGTAGCAATAATAAAAGCGCAGGGACATGCCACGATCAAAATGGTAATCGCCTTTTTGACATCAAAAGTAAATACTCCAATTAGAAGAGCAACAAGAAGCACGGTAGGGACAAAATATTTGGCAAATTTATCAGCCAGATTTTGTATAGGAGCGTTCCTGGTCTGTGCTTCTTCAACCAATCTTTGAATTCGGGAAAGAGTGGTATTTTCACCCACTTGAGTCGCCTTAATCTCAAAATAGCAACCATCAGAAACAGAACCAGCCAAGACCTTTTCGCCCTTTCTCTTGGTTACCGGCATTGACTCCCCCGTAATCACTGACTGGTCAACTTGGGCGTCATTAGTCATAAGCGTCCCGTCAACTCCTACCTGTTCTCCAGGTTTCACAATCACCAAGTCTCCCACTGCTACCTCTTCAATCGGAATAACTAATTCTTTACCATTTCTTCTCACTCTTACTTTCTTGGGAGCGAGCTCCATCAATTTTCTAATTGCCTGGTTGGTCTTGCTCGTGGTAAACCCCTCCAAAAACCCACCCAAAAGCACAATAAAAATAACTGTAGCCGCTTCTTTGTGAGCATCAACGAAAAGAGACGCTATGACAGCAATAGAAACCAGGACATTTACGCTGAGATTTTTTGACAAAACAGTTCTGACGGCATTCTTAAGAATTGGCCACCAACCAATAACAATGGCCAAAGCAGCAAAGAAATCCTCCAAATGTTTCCAGTGAGCAGGGAAAAAACCAATCTCCCATTTAAGATAACCGGCTAACCAGGAAAATAATAAGAGAATCCCTACTATGATTACTCGGAGGATAGAAAGGTAGCTGTAAGTAGAAGTCTTTTTCTTTGCTTCTGGTGCTTCTACTCCATATCCCAATCCTTTGATTACTTTCTTTATTTTCTCAGGCTTGACTTTTGTTTCGTCATATTCAACAAAGGCTCGGTTATCGATAAAACTTACATTGGCTTCAATAACTCCCTCTGTGTTTTTGAGAGAATGCTCAATATTCTGCGCACAAGAAGCGCAATGCATGCCTTCTATTTTTAATGTGGCTTTTGTAATTTTTTTATCCATCAAAGTTATTTTAGTAAATCATCAACCGAAATTATGAGTGTTTTCCTCTTTTAGCACTTTCTCAATAGTTGGATTGGCGATTTTTCCCAACTCAAGTTTTATGACCGTTCTATAGAATATATCAGCCAGCTTTGAGAGATTCGCAGCTTCTCACCATGCAAGCCCACACAGTGTTTATTTGGTTAGAGAATCTGGTGGTGTCTGCTGGACGATGTCAGAACTTTTTTTGAGCAAAATCCAGACGCTGACTGACGCAAAATTGCGAAGCAATTTTGCTGACGGCTCGCGGGCAAAAGTTTCCCTCCCCTTGAACCCCTCCAATTTTTGCCCGCTCGCCAAAAGTTTTTTACAAAATTTTTGTGCCTTCTTTATCTATTAGGCGTCGTGAACGAATTGCGTATAACGGTCTCAGCATATACGACGTTGCGACCGGAGGGAGCAATGTCCCGAAGGGCAAGGGCGTCAGCCAATAGCGTATATGCTGTGTTATCTGCTGTTGCGGGCATTTTGCTCTTAATCCTATTTGTTTATTACTTGAATTTTGAAAAATACGCATCAATCTCTGGTCTTAATTCTATACCAACTCTCTCAAAACAATTTAATAATTCTTCGTAGGCACCCTCATTTCCAAGAAAATCCCACAATTCTTCTGCGACTTTTAACTCATTATCCAAATCTAACATACCTTTCAATGTCCACCTTTCATACGGTTTTGGTTCATATGGATTGTAAGGAATCGCAATATATGAGTTTACCTTTGCATTTGGATCTTTCGCTAAGAAGATTGCTATCCATTCTAACAATGTCCTCTTGAAATCCTTAAAATTGCTGATATTTGGTTTTGCTGTTTTCAAGTCAAGCAAATGCGCTGTTTCATCCGTACTTTGAACAAACAAATCCACTTTCACAGTTTTTAATTTGTTCATTGTACCCTTGTTGCAAACTTTTCTTATTCTCTCGATTTCTTCAACTTTATTTGGGGTTTTCCCCCTTGAAAGTTCATTCATAATATGTTGAATTTCAGAATGAGCTTGTTCACTGATAGCATCACCAACCACATACTGTTTTTGTGCAAATTCAAAGTTCAAACTTGCTAAAGTTTCCGCGACAGGCTCAAAAATAGATGTACCAAAAGTAGTGTTTAATGAGTGGATAAAGGAAAATAATGCCATTCTATCACGACCGAGTAAACGATAATGAAAAGGCATATGACTCGTTTCTGGTTTATAGCCTCTAAATTTTTTCCGTAGACTATCTTTGATAGTACTCTCAATCAATTTTATTTGTTCTTTTGTAAGCGGCATTTTATCTCTCCTTTAGATGAAATATTATTTCGGCATAAGCATTAGATCTATCTTTTTCTACTCTATTTAAAACAGGACGCTTAAATCGATTAACAATTTTCATCTCAGATAACTGAGCAATGTCAGGATAAAGATTAAATTTATCATTAGCTACTAAAAAGATGTCATAGTCTTTTTGAAGATATTTTTTACAATTTCTTAAAGATTCCGCTATACCTTTAATATAGGCATCCCTTGCTTCTTTTCCCTGACCTTTAGAAAGAGGCCCAATTTCGAATTCATCTTTTCGTGTAAATCCAAATATTTCATAAGCATAGGCATGCTGCTCATGATAATCAATAAGTCCAACATAAGGTGGACTTGAGAAAATACCTTTAATCTTTTGTTTCAGCAAAATTTTAGCAAACTCTGGATTTCTTTTTTCGATTTCTTCGTAAATATCCATCGTTCTGCTATCCCCTGTCAAGCAGATTTGAAATGTTTCGGTTCTTAATTTATCAAATTCTTTAAGGCGATTTAATGTGTCTATAGTATATCTTTGCCACCACCCTTTGATGGAAAAAATCGGCTTACATATTTTACCATGCTTTTTACAATAATATGTAGTTGTGACAGGATCTTTTAAGGTTGCCAAGTCAGCATGGGTAGTTGCTCTGCAAGAGCGAACGGTTCTGCTCAAGATTGTTGCTAATATTTTTTTAACATTATCATTATCTTCTTTTTTTAATTCATTAAATACAAAATCAATTTCTTCTCTCACAGGGGATAAAAACCACTTATCTAAAAAAGAATTGTATTTATCTTGTTTAACTTTGATTTTATATTGTTCCACTAAATCAAAATAAATGCTCAAGAATTTTTGTTCTTTATCTTTTGCATATTCTTGCTCTTTAATCTCACCTCTCCTTACTTTTCTTTTATATTCCGGTGACGGAAAATACTTATAATTAAATTTTGCAAGTTCTGAAAGTAAATTTTCTTCAAAAGCAATATTACTTCTTGTTTTCTGAAATTTCCCCAAACTTAATGTAATATTATGAATTGCTTCCCTTAGTTTTGGGATATTATGCTTTTCAACCTTGACATTACTGATCATTACATTAAACGCAGAAATATCTACACCAATGGCATGCATTCCTAATTCATTTGATTGGACTAATGTCGTTCCACTACCACAAAACGGGTCCAGCACAATATCCCCTTTATGAAAATAGGTCTGTTGTTTAAATTCATCAGTATGCGAATCCAGAAAATATTCTACTAACTGAGGAATAAATTTACCTTTGTACGGATGTAGCCTATGAACATGTTTTGTTCTTTCCCATTCTGTATATTCTACAAATGATAAATGCCAATTAAGGTCTTCACCTAATTTGTTTTTCCACAGTTTTTCTCTGTCATAAGACTCATAATAGTCTTTTAGTTCTTCAATATTTATCAAGGGATTTCCATTGGTTCCATACTTTCTTATTCTTCCGTATTGGAGCAAATACGAAATATTAGAAATTGTAACTTTACGATTTAAGTATTCCGAAGCCCAAACACTTGCTTCTTTTAAATTGATTAGCTTTTCCTCTTCTTTTCCAAAAAATGTTAGTTGGCTCATATTTGCTTACCTTTTACTATTAATATTTATCATACTTTGATATTTGCTTTTTCCCTGCCCGCAATTGCAGATAACTCGTTTCTATACGAATTGAATGCATAATATCGACCTTTTGTTGCATATTATACGAACTTAATGTATAATTATTGGTGAAATTACTAACAAGCAGTTAACCATTTTAAGTTTACCAATTTTTACAAAATTATGCAACAAAAATATTTGGAACAAACAGAGCGGGAATTAAAATTAAGAAATTATAGTTTCAAAACCATAAAGGTCTACCTCGGCTGTTTAAAAGAATATTTTGATTTTAAAAAATTTAATTTAGAAAAAATAGACGAGGAAAATATAAAGCAGTTTTTATTAAATAAACAGGGTAAAAATTATTCTTCACAAACGATAAA
>JAQUKT010000011.1 GCA_028718945.1 Actinomycetota bacterium
GAAAGGCTCGAGCTCCATCTTAGTGCCCTGACCCCAGATCCAAATCATATCGACTGGGGGCAACCCCCGCTCTTTTCGCGCTCTGTTTGCCTCGAATTTTGAAAATATCTCGCGGGAACGCTCCATAACCCTCGTAAGGACCTCAGAGTTATTACCTCGAGGCAGCTGCTCTTTCAATAATCTTCCAGTGATGTCGTGAGGTGGAATACATTTGACACCTGAAAAATCACCCTTCAGGAGCATGATATGGCGATATGACTTTCCCTGAAAAAACTTGATTTCCTTTTCAGTTATTTCCCGCTTCAAGACATCCACAAAATTGGAAGCATCTCTATCGTCAATATGACCAGCGCTGTAATCAAGCATACGCTCTCCATCGGTTGAAACAAGGTTGAACCTGAAAGCACTCCAGCCATCAGGAACCCGGACGCCCATGCTCGCAGCCTCAATTGAGCCTCTGCCCCTGTAGTAAAGGCGCGGATCGTATCCGAGAAGAGAAAGATTTGCAACATCGCTTCCCGCAGTCATCCCTTCGGGAATTGTTCTCGCAAGCCCAACGCATCCCTGTCGCGCAATCTTATCCATGTTGGGGGTTCGTGCAACTTCAAGAGGAGTCCTCATGTCGAGTTCTTCACATGGAATGTCAGAAGCGCCATCGGGCACTAATACCGCTACTTTGAAATCAGCCAAACCAACTCTCCGTTTGAAATCTCAAGAGACTTATCCGTTAACAAAAACAAGTGCAAAAGAGAATTATCTATTTCTCGCGTATATCGCTTTCAAGACAGCATCCACACAAGGTTGAATCACCAGAGGTTCCTCTGATTCCCGAACCGCTCTCTCCGGGTCTTTGAGACCATGACCTGTAAGCACACACACAGCCCTTTTCTTAGGTGTAACCTTGCTCAAGGAACAATATTTCATGAGACCTGCCACGGATGCCGCTGAAGCAGGCTCGACAAAAACTCCCTCCTCACAAGCAAGCAGATGATAAGCATCAAGTATCTCTTCATCACTCAGCATATCAATCGCCCCCTGTGATTCCCGGGCTGCGGCAACAGCCCCTTCCCATGAAGCGGGATTCCCGATTCTGATTGCGGTTGCTATCGTCTCGGGTTTTTCTACAGGGTGCCCAAGGACGATTGGCGCGGCTCCCTCTGCCTGGAAACCAAACATTTTTGGCAGTCTGGTTGAAGCGCCAGCCTCAAAATACTCCTTATATCCCTTCCAGTAAGCGGTTATGTTCCCCGCATTACCAACCGGAATAAAATGATAGTCGGGCGCATCGCCAAGAACATCGCAAATTTCAAAAGCCCCTGTTTTCTGGCCCTCGATTCGGTAAGGATTGATGCTGTTCACAAGAACAATCCTGTTAGATGTTGAAATTTCGCGCACGGTCCTCAAAGCATCGTCGAAATTCCCTTCCACAGCAAGTACCATCGCACCATGCATGAGAGCCTGGGAAAGTTTTCCAAGCGCAATTGCGCCTCGTGGAATAAGAACAATGCAGCGAATATTAGCTCTTGCGGCATAAGCAGCAGCAGAAGCACTGGTATTTCCGGTGGAGGCGCAGATCACCGCTTCTGCTCCAGATTCGCAAGCTTTTGATACCGCAACAGTCATCCCACGGTCCTTGAAAGAACCGGTTGGATTCACTCCCTCGTATTTCAGAAATACTTCAAGGCCAAGCCTTGATGAAAGCACCTTCGACCGAATAAGCGGCGTTCCCCCCTCGAGAAGGGTAACAACCGGAGTGGAATCGCTAACGGGAAGAAATTTCCTGTATTCCTCAATCACTCCGCGCCAACGCTTGGTGCTCATTTCATACTCCAAATTATTGCTGCTCAAGCCGACTCAACCCTTATTACGCTTGGAATATCGAGGATGACATCAAGCCCTTCAAGACCGCGCCTTGCCTCCTGGAAATTCCTCTCCTTGACCTCATGAGTTATCAGTACGATCTGCGCTTCCCGCCCTTCCCCCTTTTGCACAACGCTTTCAAGACTCACCTTGTTTCTACCGAAAACATCAGCAATTTTCGCAAGAACTCCCGGTCTGTCCACGACCCTCAAGACCATATAGAATCGAGTTATGACTTCGTCAAACGAACCCATCTTTGCTTCGTTGGACCAGTACGAACGAGAATCAGGCAATCTATCGATGTTCTTCACCACGTTTATCAGGTCGCCGATTATAGCAACCGAGGTTGGGAGTGAGCCAGCGCCCTGCCCATAAAACATCAATTCTCCTGCTGATTCTCCAACAACAAATATTGCATTGAAGTTCCCCAAGATGCTGGCAAGGGGATGCTCGAGTGGAATCATCGTTGGATGAACTCGAGCGCATATCTCTCCGTCGTTCAGTGAAGCAATGGCAAGCAGTTTTACGACGTATCCAAGTTCACGCGCGTTATCAATATCCTCGGGTCTTATTCTGTCAATTCCTTCCCTGTAAATTTGCGAAGAAGTAACGCCAGCCCGAAAGGAAATCGAAGAAAGAATGGCCAGTTTGCTCGCAGCATCGTGCCCCTCTAAATCATTTCGAGGATTAGCCTCCGCATAACCGAGGTTCTTAGCCTCGAGGAGCGCTTCCTTGAAAGTGCACCTTTCCTCGCTCATCTTTGTGAGTATGTAGTTTGTTGTTCCATTTACGATCCCCATTATTCTTAGAATTCTATCGCCGCCAAGGGATCCCTCGATCGGTCTTATGAGCGGAATGCCACCGCCAACAGAAGCTTCAAACATGAGGTGCGAGGCGTTCTTATCAGCAACACTTACGAGCTCACCGCCGTGATGCGCCAAGAGCTCCTTGTTTGCCGTTACGAGGTGCTTCCCTTTTGAAAGAATGGAAAGCGCAAATGAACGCGCGGGCTTTAGACCTCCAATCAACTCGATGAATACATCTATCTCGGGGTCATCAATAACCTCTTTCGGCTTTGTTGTCATGAGCGATGCATCCACCTTGAAAGGGCGGGGTTCATCAATGTCCTTGACGAGTATCCTTTTTAGGAAAATCTCACGTCCCGCTTTTTTTGAGATTATCTCGTGATTCTTCATCAAGAGATGGTAAACGCCCGACCCAATTGTTCCACAACCCAAAAGCCCAACAACTACACATTCTTTTCCTCTATTCACAATTCTCATCCTCCACTCAACCGGTCCAACCGCCGGTCGCTGTTTGAAATCGAATTCGCGTAATCTGCACAGAATTGCATGAACTTTTTAATCAAACGAACCCCAATTTCCTGGCAAAAGAATCTCTCGCTAAGGTATACTTGAAACAATATGATAACCTTTGTTTGTTTTAGAATGCAAAGAAATGAGTTCCTGAGGAGTTCGGCTTGGATAAACCAGTACTGCAGGTAGCCCTTGATTTTGTTGACCTTGAACGAGCAATCCAGGTTGCAAAGGAGGCAGTGGAGGGCGGCGTAGATTGGATAGAAGTTGGAACCCCGCTAATAAAAAGCGAGGGACTCAATGCGGTGCGTGCTGTCAGAGAGAACTTCCCCGGGCGAAAGATTATCGCGGATATGAAAACAATCGATGCCGGTCGTACCGAGGTCGAATACGCCGCAAAGGCAGGCGCGAACATAATCGATGTCTTAGGTGCTTCCTCAGACGCCACTATTTCAGAATGCGTGGATGCAGCCAATAATTACGGCGCTGAAATCATCGTTGATTTGATTGAAGTAAAAAATCCCGTTGAAAGGGCAATTTCTGCCGAGAAAGCCGGCGCTAACTACATTGCTGTCCACACAGCAATCGATGTCCAGATGACCGGTGGAGACCCTTTTTCCATCCTTGAAGAGGTCGCAAATGCCGTAAACATACCTGTCGCATGCGCGGGTGGCATAAACTCCGAAACAGCAGCGCAGGCAGTGGCGCATGGGGCAACCATCGTAATAGTGGGTGGAGCGATAATAAAATCAGCTGATGCACGGAATGCGTCCGCCGAAATCAAGGAGGCCATGCTCACAGGGGTTTCCGCAGCAACCAAACTCTACAAGAGAGAGAGTGATGAAAACATAAGAGAAGCGCTCGAGATGGTGTCAACAGCAAACATCTCTGACGCAATGCACCGCTCGGGAGACCTTCCGGGACTCTTCCCTGTATCAAACGGGGTCAAGATGGTCGGTCCGGTAGTAACTGTCAGATCGCATCCCGGCGACTGGGCTAAACCGGTGGAAGCAATAGACGTCGCAAAACCAGGAGAAGTAATAGTTATTGACGCGGGCGGAACCGGTCCCGCACTCTGGGGAGAACTTGCAACTCACTCTGCCCTGCAACAGAGGCTTTCTGGAGTGGTGGTGAATGGTGCCGTAAGAGATACTCCTGAAATAAGGGAGCTTGAGTTTCCATTATGGACAAAACTCATAATGCCAACCGCCGGGGAACCAAAGGGGTTCGGCGAGATAAATGTTCCAGTAAAAATTGGAGGAGTGCCCGTGCGCCCTGGGGACTGGGCTGCCGGCGACGACGACGGGGTTGTAATCATCCCGAAAGCGCGAGCCTCAGAGTTCGCGAACAGGGCAATGGATGTCTTAGAGAAAGAGAACAGATTACGAGGCGAAATCCACAGAGGTAGTACCCTTTCTCAAGTTGCCTATCTCGAAAAATGGGAGAAGAAAAAATAAACGAGAAAGCAAACGAACAAGAAAATCCACAGACTTTACTCGAGGCTCTCTTCAATTCAGTAGACAAAGTAGCAAGAAGAGCTGCTGATTTTCTTCCCCTGGGAAGAGGTTTGAAAAGCCTCTTGAAAACCGAGCCAGAGGGAATGATCGGCTGGGATAACGTAAGGGATATAGCAACAGCAACTCTCGAACTTCAGCATGAAAAACAGGAAGAGCCAAACGGGCGCCTGAAAGAACCGTACAGGGAAATGTATGAAGTTGCAAAAGCGGAGGTCGAGCGATACACGGGATTGCGTCCGGAAAAGCTCCCCGAAGAAGTAATGGTTTTCAACCAGAAAGACTGGATTGACGCAAATATCGTAACCTTCAAGTTTCTTTTTGACCAGATTTCAGAAAAATACACTCAAGCTCTCGAAGAAATAGGTCAGGGGGGGCACAAAGCGGCTCAGAAGATTGCCCATACACTCCTCTCGATGGAGATTGGCATTACTATTGGTTACCTCTCGAGAAATGTGCTTGGCCAGTATGACCTATCCCTGCCCGAACCCGGGAAAACAGGGATGCTTTATATCGTCGAGCCAAATGTAGCGAGGCTCGAAGGGGATATGGCTCTTGACCATTTCGAGTTCAGACAGTGGATAACCTTACATGAGGTTACACACTCTTTTGAATTCGACTCGAACCCATGGCTTCAGGAATATCTCACTTCAAAGATGCACGAATACTTTGAGACAATAGACTTAAAGGAACTATCGCCACAGGAATTCTTTCGAAATATGAGAAAAAATCAGACTGGAAGGGGAAACAAATTTCGAGACGCAGGACTCGCATCGATAATATCAACGCCCAAACAGAGAAAAATCCTTGAAAGTCTGCAAGCGGTAATGTGCGTTATCGAAGGATACTCTAACCACGTAATGGACATAGTCGGGAAAAATCTTCTCAGTAACTATGAAACAATGAAGAGGAAATTCGACCAAAGAAGGTCATCAAAAAGCACCGCGGAAAAACTCCTCGAGAGGCTCATAGGTCTCGAACTCAAATTACAGCAATACAAATTGGGGGAGAACTTCGTTGACGCTGTGGTCGAAGCAGAAGGGATATCATTTGTAAACAAGGTCTGGGCAGCGCCGGTTAACCTGCCCGACATGGACGAAGTGAGAGTTCCTGCGGCATGGATTGAAAGAATGAAAGCGGATCAAGATAACTTTTAGTCCTTGAGTCTGAAACTGTTTATGATGGCATTGAAAACCGGTAAGTTTTTCTCAAATTCCCCTGATAAACTGTGGCAATCTATTCCATAGACGCACCCATTGCCCTGAATGAGAACCTGTATTGAAGTCAACGAGAGTCCCTCGTGTCCCTCGTATTGCCAGTTAAACTTTCGCCTCGCGCCGGCCCTGTCACCAAGAGAGTACCCTGAGAAAAATTCTTCCCCCTTCGTTCCGGAAGCGGAAAGGATTCCATTCAGGTAATCAAGCGAGACCGATTCAAACTTCGTCAGCACAACAGCAACTCTTGGCGGGTATGTCCCATTTTCCATTGAAATGAAACCAGCAAGAGCACCGCCGAGGGAGGAAGAATCCGCGGACTGCCAGTTTGCTGGATACCCGATACTGAAGTGCCGCATATCATCAGTATATTTCGATTCAAGTCTGACCCTCTCTCGTGATTCGCGAACGCTGAATGAAAGCCTCGAAACCTGTTTACCGTCAAGAAAAATCTCCACTCTGTATGAACCCGGCAGAAATCCAGTCCGCGGAGATTCGAGGGCAAACTTCACATGTCCCCTGCTTGAAATGAACCTGCCACAGAAACGCCCCGCGATTTTTCCAAAATCACCCTTGAAACGCGCCGCTAATGTATTCCCCTTGAGCCACCTCGCCTCGATTTCCGTATCCTCGAAAGCAGACACGCTCGCAAAACAATAGAGTCTTTCCTCATCACCATCGAAAGTGGTCTTCTCTATTGGTTTCCCATTCTTGTCAAACTTTTCGCATAGGACAGTCTCAAAGACGCGCGCCTCACCAATTCTTATAACACCAAAAAAGGAAATAACAACAAAAGCAGAAAGGGCAACAAGAAGGAAAACGATAAGGATGCTTCCTGCAGTTCTTGCCCTGTTTCTTCGAGAAAAGTCAAACGGTGTCGAAACCGAAGCGGGGGCGTCTAAGCCTCTACCATTCATTTTGATCGATTCCAGGTCTCAAGAACAAACCCCTCATTCACAAGGTGAAGAACAGAGCTCACCGAACCATTTTCAATCTCCAATTTCCAGAACCAGCCCCCCGGCAGGTCAAACATTGAAATAAAAGCAACCTTCAAAATTGCAAGATGTGTAACCACGCAAACATTTTCTTCTGGATAATCCGAAATGAGCCTCATAATTGCGCTTTTCACTCTTTCGTGGACATCGCGCATCCTGTCTCCATGAGGGAAAACAAATGAAAGCGGCTCTTTTCTCCATACCCGAAGCGCTTCATCCCCAAATGTTTTTCTAACTTCTTCTACTGTAAGCCCCTGCCAGCCCCCGTAATCAACATCTAAGAATCCTTCATCCAGAAAGACTTCCGCCCCTGTAGTCTCCGATATAATCTGCGCTGTCTCGACCGCCCTTCTCACCCTGCTCGCATGTATCGCGCTTATTTTTTCTTCCCCAACAATATTCGCCGCAGAGACCGCCTCTTTTATTCCCGAATTATTGAGTCGCGCATCGCTCATCCCACGAAACCGCGCCTCGCGGTTGAGTTCGGTTTGCCCGTGTCTTACCAGGAATATCCTCATAATCTGCGTGAATTATCCCAGAGAGGAAGACTGAGTCTCAAAATGACGCTTTCCCCAAAGCCATCATTTTTTCTTCACGATAGCCCACCAGCGAGAAATATATTGCTCGGTCGAAATAGAGTACAACCCTGTTATTCAATTCTAATGCCTGATATACATCCAGACGTGTTGTCATCAATCCCTCTTCAAGAAGATGCAACCAGAGGTGCCTCTTTATGAGAACAAGAATCATTAGAACTTCTTCCATGCGCAAGCCCCTGTTGAACATGCTCGCCCCAAAACTCAGATATGCCTCCCTTACCTCACTTTCATGTTCAGGAGTAAGCCAGTAAGAGAGTTTCTTGTACACGTTTTTTGCAACATTGAGCGCCTCTTCCTCGCTCAAATTTCGGATGTTGGGAGTATAGTGTGAATTCTTTACATCCCCGTACCACTTCCAGGCAAGTTCATCCGCTTTACTTTCAATAACATCTACGAGCTTCTCGGCAAGCAATTTGTCATGCCTCCATTGATTCAAACGATTATCCGAATTATATCATCTCTGTTTCTTCTACCCGAATCAAATCACGAAACGACCTCACCGCCACCACACTCAGAAACGCGACCGGAAGCCACCTCGATTGCGTGGGGAATCGCAGGTATTACGACATTGAGGCACTCGACCGCCCCCTTAGGACTGCCGGGAAGATTTACAATAATGGTGTGACCGCGAATTCCACAGACTGCCCTTGAGATCATTGCATGTGGTGTCTTTTTCATGCTCTCCATTCGCATTGCCTCAGCCATTCCGGGAATCTCTTTCTCTGCAACTGAAAGGGTTGCCTCAGGAGTAACGTCCCTCGGTGAAATTCCGGTTCCTCCTGTTGTAACAACAAGGTCGAACCCAGCACCGGTAAGTTCTTCAAGTAAATTTCTCAGGCGCTCAAAGTCGTCGGGCACAATCTCTCGGCGCAGAATTCTTATCCCTGCCTTCTCGAGAACCTCACAAACGACCACGCCACTCCTGTCCTCTCGCTCGCCTGCGGCTCCTCTATCAGAAACCGTCACCACAGCCGCCTTGAATATCTTCTCGCTATTCTCTTTCAAGCCAAACTCCTTGTGTTCAAAACCTGAAAACTCGAGCAAATAAAGATTATCATGGAATCACATGGAATTCCGCCAACCTTTGTGGCAAATTTTTCTTGCAAGAAGGCAAGACATATGAAAATAATCAATAAGCGCTCGAGTTGCAAAGCAAATTGATTTTTGAGAAAGGAGGAGAATAATGGCAATAGCGACAGGAAAGTTCTTCGAGGATGTGGAAATTGGGGAGAAATACGTCACTCCCGCAAGAACGGTTACCGAGGCAGACATCGTAAACTTCGCGGGAATCTCCTGAGACTTCAACGCTGTTCACACGGACGAGGAATTCAACCGCTCACTTGGACTGGGAGGTAGATTCGCGCATGGTGTTCTCATACTTGCGATACTCACAGGACTCAACGACAGAACGGGCGTTTTCGAGGGCGCAATCCTTGCTTTTCTTGGAATGAACAATCTTTCATTCAAGAAATATGTCCGCCCTGGGGACACCATCCACGCAGAGGTGGAAATAATACATAAAAGGGAATCAAGAAAACCGGGAAGAGGCATAGTGACAAGCAACTTCAAAGGGATAAACCAGAACGGAGAAGTAGTGATGGACTCCGAGATGGCCGTTCTACTTCGGAAGAAGGAAAACACATAGTTAGCTGGGGTCTTTTGTCTTGTTTTTGAATAGTTCGGGCATAACAGAGTCGAAAAATGTCAAAATGGAAGGCCTGACCCCAAGGTGTCCCAGGGTGTGCAAGGTGCCAGGTGTGTAGAATATGAATAAGTTCAAACTTATGAGTGTCAGACCGGAAGATTGCTTTCTGGTTGAAGGAAAAGAAAGAATTCTTGAATCGTACGAACCGTATCTTTCCGACGAATCCAAAATGGATTACAAGCCGGTATCGGCGATATTCTTCCCCGAGAACACTGCTCAGGTTGTTGACGCAGTAAAGAGAACAACGGGGCAGGGAAAAGGGATTGTGGTCTCGGCATCCAGAACCGGGGTAACCGGGGGAGCCATAGGAGTGGATAATGCCTCAATAATCAGCCTCGAAAAAATGACCGCGCGGCTGGGCGAATGGCACTTCCAAGCCGGCGTGAAAATTGAAGACATCCCTGTCACGGATAAAGATTACTACCCCGTGGACCCTACCGAAGCGACAGCCTCACTTGGAGGAACGATCGCCACCAACGCTTCCGGTCCCAGAACATTTCACTACGGCGCAACCAGGAATCACATAAAAGCCCTCACAATCGTGCTTGCCGACGGTAGTGTATTGGACATCCATAGAGGCGAAGTAGTCTGCGAGAACAGCAAGTTCGTCCTGCAGCACAGGGATGGAGAGATAGTCATTCCCATTGTCGGCATCAGCATGCCCCCCGTAAAGAATACGGCGGGTCTGTTCCTGAAAGAAGACATGGACCTGGTGGACCTCTTCATTGGTAGCGAGGGTACGCTTGGCATCGTTACCGAAGCGATAGTGGAAACAGCGCCGCTCCCCGTCAACCGGCTGTTTTTAGTCATCTACTCGGACACCGAGAGTAAAGCCTTGAGGCTTGTTGAAGCCATCAAGTCGAAACCTCGTTTCACGTGTCTTGCCATCGAGTACTTTGATCACAATGCCATAGCTCTTATTCGTGAAAGCGACGCTCTTTTAAATATTCCCGGAGATGTGGTGTGTGCTGTCTATCTTGAAATCCTCAACGGCGATGAAGATATCCAGGAAAAGATAGATGAAACCCTTGCGTCATGCGGACTCGACCCCGAGTGGACGTGGGCCGGGTTCGCCGAAGGAGACATGCTGGAGATGAAGCGCTTCCGTCACGATGTCCCCGAGAGGGTAAACGCGATTATCGGCGCAAGAAAAGTGGACATTCCCGGATTGCATAAGATCGGCACCGACACCGCTGTTCCAGAGGGACAACTGAGGCGTATTCTTTCGTTCGCCAGGTCGGAGGTGGAAAAGGAGGGGCTTCAATACATCGTTTTTGGCCACATAGGCGACAATCACCTGCATGTCAATATGCTGCCTCGCTCTATGGAGGAACTCAAGAAAGCGGAGAAACTGCACATAGCAATCGCAGAAGAATCCGTCAGGCTCGGCGGTACCGTCAGCGCCGAGCACGGCATAGGGCGGCTCAAGAAGGATCTACTCAAGATACAGTTCACTGAAGGCGAACTCGCAGCAATGAAATCGGTAAAGGACGCGCTTGATCCTCAAGGTGTGTTAAACCCCGGCGTTATGCTGTAAGTACTGCACCACCTTCGTCTTCGACGGCGGTTTTCAGGTTGTCGAGAAATCCTTTTATCGTCCTGGTCAGTCCTCTCTGGATAAACAGCTTGTCGAATATTCTTGAAGCTTCTTGCCTGAAATGGTCGAAAAGCAAGAAAGAAGGTCAGACCCCTAATCTTAGATTGAGACTACTTCTTTTACTTCAGGGATTTCTTCTTTGAGCCTTGCCTCGATGCCCCTTTTCAGAGTCATCGCAGCCATTGGGCAACCGCCGCAGGCTCCCTTGAGTCTCACTTTCACAACCCCATCTTCCACAGAAATAAGCTCAACATCGCCCCCATCACGCAGAAGCAATGGTCTTATTTTTCCGAGAACTTCCTCGACCTGCTCTTTCATGAATCTCCTTTCCAGTTCTTTTCGCTATGAGCTTCTTTTCAATAATAACTTATCCTACAAGTAGGAAAATGACAAATATCAACGTAAATCTCATAACAGAAAACTGCTCGTGATTTGTGCAAAATGTCGCGTTACACACAATTCCAGTTATCACCTTCTTTTGCAATTAGTCCCGCTTTTTCAAGTCTTTCAAGATGCTTGCAAATCATAATCTCCTCGAAGAAAGATAAGATCTCTGGTCCTCTCTTTATATTCCTGTAAATAATTCCCTGCTCCACAATATCTGCCAACTTTCTTGGTTTCGAAAGGTAATCAAGGATCCTTTCGTCACGCTCATGAACCATTTTCGCGTACTCATCGAGTTTCTCTACTATATCCCCCTCGAGAACTCCTCCCTCGTGACCCGTAAACCAAGTATCCGCTCTGATTTCTTTCAAGCGCTCAACTGAAGACAGAAAATCATCTATCGAAGAGCGTAAATTCCCGTACCATGGGCCAAAAGGCGAAAGGTCAATATCCGCAATATAGACAGCGCGCTGTTCAACAAACTCGACGCATGTATGTCCCGGTGTATGACCCGGCGCGTGGATGAATCTCAAGGTGTTCGCGCCGACACTGATTTCATCAAGGTCATTGAATTCTTTTGATACCTTTGTCTCGGTAAATCCCCACACGTCTCTCATTACCTTCATCCACTCAGGAAGCCAGGGCTGGGAATCAATTCCCACGAAACGCGCGTTTTCATCGAGACTCGATATGGCAGGCGCATCAAACGGATGAGAAGCAAACTCCGCATTACTGAATATACTGTTATACCTTACGTGGTCAACATGGTAATGTGAATTGAAAACGAGCGCCACGTTTCTCTCATTGTTTATTTTCCTCAATACATCTACTTTTGTGGCAGGGTCAATGACAACCGGTACTTCATCATCTACAAACAAAGCATTCGAATCCGGAAACTTCCCTCCATTTTCACCCTCTATGAAAAACAGTTCACCCGTTCCCATTATTACCTCGCATGCGAAAAAATAGACTCGAGGAAAACCGAGAAGTTGCACCAAAAAGCGAGTTATAAGCCTAATTTCCCGGGGTTCATCATTCCAGCAGGGTCGAAAATGTTCTTCACCGATCGAAGGGCGGAAAGCCCCTGCTCGCCATATTGCTTCTCAAACCAGGTAACATGCTCATAGCCAATCCCGTGATGATGACTTATTGTCGCACCGCAGGACAATATTTCATCCCCCGCCTTTTCTTTAAGGTGCTCCCACTGCTCTATTTCTTTGCCCTTAGCAATTTTCCCAAGAAAGATGAAATAAAGGCTCGAGCCTGTCCTGTAAGAATGTGAAAGGTGACAGGTCACAATTGACTTTGAGCCATAGTCAAGAAGAGCATCAGAAATTGCCTTCCCTACCCTTTCATGAATACGCGTCATGTTATCCCAGGTAGTTGCAGTCTCGAGCGTATCCGTCATGACTCCCCAGCCATACATTATGTCCCTCAAGTACGGGTTATCATAACGATGGTCATACCATTCTCTTCCGGCAGATGCGCCCAAAGGAATCGCCCCGTTCTTGACGCATATCGAGAGAGCCTTTCTCATCCTCGAGTGAGCCTCACGCGCTTTCCCCTCGCAACCCACAACAGCATACGAACCTGTTTCAAAAGAAAAGCCAAATTTCTCGAGTCCCTTTAGAGCACTAACTGTCGCCTTTTCCTTCACAGGATTACTCGAAGGTTTCCGCAGGTACATCCCGAGAGTACTCTCCTCGGGGTCAGAAATTCTGACGAGTTCGGGTACCACACCCTTCTGCAGCATTTCTCTCACTGACTCAACCCCTGCGCTGAACTCTTTGAACAAAAGACCCTGGTAATCGTAAACTTCCGGCAGTGGTCGAACTTTCATTGTCGCTTCAGTAATTATTCCAAGAGTGCCCTCAGAACCGCATATCAACTGAACGAGATCCGGCCCCGCAGCACTCGCCGGAACATCGAGGGTATCAATTGTTCCGCGTGGAGTCACGATCCTCAGTGCCTCGGTCATGTCTTCTATTTTTCCATATCCGGTTGATTGTCTTCCCGCTCCGCGGCTTGCTATCCAGCCACCAAGCCCGCTGAAAAGAAACGATTCAGGACCATGTCCGAGGTAAAGACCATGTTTCGAAAGCCTTTTCTCGAGTTCCGGACCCCAGATACCAGCTTCGAATCGAGCGCGCATGCTTTGCGCGTCCGCGAATATCAGCCGGTCCATGCGCCTCAAATCAACCGTAAGAGAGCCGGAAAACTCCTCCTTTTCGAGCGGTTCGACTCCACCGACAACACTTGAACCACCACAAAATGGCACGACGCTTACTCGTTCCTCCTCGGCTACACCCAAGATCTCGGAAATCTCCTTTTCATTCGCCGGGAAAACAACAACATCTGGAGGATTTGGAACCTGCCCCATTCTTGCCCTCAAAATATCGCGGTAACTCTTCCCGAGGGCATGATAAAGTCTTGCCTTCTTATCCGTTGACAAATTCTCTTTCCCGACGATTTTTTCAAACTTTCCAATCGTCTTCTTCGAAAGACGCACAGGGCGAAGCTCGAGTTTCCCCATGTCAGGGTCCGGAATTCTGAGGCAATCAATCTCGAGCTCAAGCCTTTTTTTCAGATACTCAACATACGCCGGCACTTCCTCAACGTCGTAAGTTTTTTTGACATCGCCCCACCCCCACCATCTCGTTTCAATTTCGCAGGATTTCATGACTTTCGCCCCTTTCAATGAACCAATTTCTACAAGGCTCTTTAGAAGACTACTATCCAGCTCAGCAAAACCACCGAACTAAATCGCCAACCTTTAACCTAACGGCTCCACACCTTCACAACCCTTCAGCCAAATCTGAACAATTGGTCCAAGCGTTGGAGTAGAAAGATTTGCAGCGCGGTCAATCAAAACATCAAGAACGGCCGGTTTGCCCGACGAAACAGCCCTCTTTAGAGCAGGTTTTATCTCATCCGGTTCAACTACCCTTTCTGCATAGCAGCCAAAACCTTCCGCTATCCTGTCAAGTCTTGCGTCAGTGAAATCAACTCCACAATACCGGCTCTCGAAAGACATATCCTGAGCAGCTTTTATCATCCCGAATGACGTGTCATTCGCCACAATGTCAATCACCGGAAGTCCCAGCCTCACAGCTGTTTCCAGTTCTCCAACGGAGAACATGAAAGAACCGTCCCCGTGTAGGATGTAAACAGGGCGTTCGGGGGAAGCCATTTTTGCCGCAAGCGCCATAGGCAATCCGGTCCCAAGATGCCCGGAGCCGCCAGCCCACAGAAATGAGCGAGGCTTATATACCCGGGCTCCCAGCGCTGCCCATAGGCTGGTGTTTCCTCCATCCTGAACCAAAATAGCATCTTCGCCAAAAAACTTGCGAACTTCACTTATCAGACGAAGCGGATGCACGGGTTTGGCATCAATCGAACCCGACTGTTCAACTCCATCCCTTGCCATCTTCTCAACCGCTTGAACGCTCGAAGTGAATTCCCTTTCACTTCTTGGCTTACTAATATCCGACAGTGCTTCGATGAGTTGACCCAGAACCGCCTTAGCGTCGCCAAGAATTGGAACGTCAACCTCCCTATTCAGCCCTATTGAATTTGGCTCGATATCAATTTGAATGACTTTCTGCTGACTCGGACTTCCCCAGAAAGGCGGCTTACCCCAGTAGTCGAGTTCCGCAAAAGTGCAACCAACAGCAAGCACAACGTCTGCCTGCGAGCCCGCAGTAAGCGCACCACCGCCAGCGGGTAACATGCATAGAGGATGTTCCTCAGACATTACTCCTCTCGCCCCAACAGTTGGAACAACAGGACAGTGCAAGAATTCAGCAAGCCTTTGAAGTTCGTCCCATGCCTCCGATCTAAGGATACCAGCTCCCGCGTGTATGACTGGTTTACAAGCCTCCGAGAGAAGTTTTGAGGCTTCAGCCACGAATTCGGGGTCACCATAGGGCCTGCTTCTGTTCCTCGATCTATCAGGAGGAATAATATACGCCTCGTTTTCCTCCCGCGTTTCGAATAGCACATCAACCGGAATATCAAGGTGAACGGGACCTGGTTTACCAGAAAGCGCATTTCGTACCGCCATTGATACGAGATCGGGAATCCGGTCCCACCTGTTGACAAGCGCATTCCATTTTGTAACCGCCCGGTATAGAGCCATTTGGTCAAGCTGCTGCTGTGAGCCCTTGAAGGGATAGGAGCGGTCCGAGTGGATTTGAGGAGTAATGGCAATAACAGGAATATTGTCACTGCATGCGGTCTCCATGCCGGCAATCATGTTGGACGCTCCCGGTCCTATCGTGCCTGTGCAGACGGCAAGTTCTCCTGTAACTCTTGACCATGCATCCGCCATATTCGCAGATGCGGACTCATGGCGCGTCAGGATGAACTCGGTGCCTGTTTTCGGACCAAGCCTTGCTATTGCGTCAACAAAAGTCGTAAGCTGTCCGCCCGGAATACCAAAAACTTTCTTGATACCTTCATTTAGAAGACACTTCACCAGGAGTTCTCCACCCGTAATTCTTGACATCTCGCTTCTCCCTTCTTAACGCAACTCCTATTCTACTCCATGTTCGGCTGCCCCTATTCTCCCAAGAACAGCGAACACTTCTTACTGGTCGGTCAAATCGAAAATTGTCTTTATCGCGCCATATTTCGCTTTGTTCGTGTTAACCTCAACTGCCCTCTTGTATTCTTCAATCGAGAATCTGTGAGTGATCAAGTCGGTCATGTCAATCTTACCCTTCAGGATAAGGTCAATAGCAACATTGAAACAATGGGTTCTTTCCCCTTCATATACGACTTCCCCATAACCAAGATTTCCGATAACTCTGAGACCCTTCATCCAGACAGGAGTCCAATCAATCTTTCCGGTCACCTGTATCCCGATGAGGACCATGGTTGCCCCTCCCCCGGCAAGCCTGAATGAAAGGTTTATCGTATCAGTCGATCCAACGCAATCAAAAATTCTATCGAATCCACCCATAAGAATATGCTTCTCGAGGATAGGCTTGTAGATTTTCCCCCCTGCAATCTTAGAAGCCCTCTCATATATTGACTCGCTCGAAGGATCAATTACCTCGTCCGCACCTTTCTCCTTAGCCTTGCACCTGTTCAACTCGGCCGGCTCAATTGCGGTGATGTGGCATTTCACACCAAGAGCGCGTATCGAGGCAATTACCCCAAGCCCTATTGGACCGCACCCCATCACGAGAACATTTTCCCCTTCCTCAGGCATTGCTCGCATCACCGGATAAAGAGCGGAGCAAAGGTTTTCTATCATACATGCCTGCTCATTCGTTAAGCTTTCAGGGATTTTTACAATCTGGCTTTCATGCGCGAGATAATACTTGCTCCATCCGCCGCCAGTATCCCTGCAGAATCCAGTGTTAGTCCCGGGAGAAAGATTTCCCTCCGCGAAATTCTCACAAATTGCATTGTATCCACTACGGCATGGAGCACACATCGTCTCAATTCCTCGAACCCTGCAACCAAGAGGAGGGATTATTGTCACCCGTTGTCCTACACTCACTCCACTAACTGAATTTCCTACCTCTTCCACAACACTCGCGTTCTCATGGCCGAAGGTAAAGGGGAAAGAAGTAAAGGGCTGAGTCGTAGGGCTATCATGTAGAGTTATCGCACCAAGGTCACTGCCACAAAAACCAGAGAATACTGAGCGGAGTACCAGCCATTCCGGACCCCTCAGGCGAGGCTCTGGAACATCCCTCAAAGAAACACAGGACCTTGGTCCATAATACTCACGGGGGTTGAACCTGCTCGCAATGCGCGTATATGCATAACGCGCTACTGAGAAATCAAACTGTACAGCCTTCATATCCACTCCAATGGGGGTCAGGTCTTGCAATAACACATTTTTCGGTTCTTTTTTCCCCTTCCGTTTGTCAAATTATCACTCAGGGCAGTATTTCCTGCAATTATTGTTTCAGATACCTCTTGCTCATGTCTTGTCCTAAAAGAAAAGGGAACATGTTTGAATTGAGAAAAGAAAGCGTAAACGGAAACCATAGGAACTGGCTCTTCTCTTTTAAGGAGATTGATATGGTTTGCCTTCAAAGAGTAATTCATCATTTTACATCTCTGAGAGCCAGATCAGTTTACAACTGCACGATGCAAGGCCTGACCCCATTCCCTTGGGTGACCCCATCCTCTTTCACCTGTAAAGACTGAAGCAAAACTTGCTGCCTTTTCCAACCCTGCTTTCCGCCCATATCTTGCCACCATGCGCCTCAATGATTCCTCTGCATATAGCAAGACCAAGTCCTGCTCCTTTCTTTTCAGATGCTGACTCAGCATAAGCTCTCGAGAATGACTCGAATATTGTTTTGATGGAATCCTCCGGGATTCCGGGACCGGTATCTTCAACGCAAACAGTGACCTGTTTATCGTCACTGCTCACCATGACATTAACTATTCCCTTCTCTGTGAATTTGATCGCATTATTGATCAGATTCTGGATAACCTGGAATATGCGGTCCCGGTCACACAAGATAGTTATCTCCCCCTTATCACACTGAACTTTAAGGTCAAGTCCCGCGTCCCGGGCATGGAACTTCTCCGCCTCTACAACCTCCTCGACAAGTTCTCGTATGTCGCATTCATCAATTTCAAGTTTGAGTTGCCCGGCATCGATCTTTGTGAGGTCTAACAAGTCAGTGGTAAGTTTAGCAAGTCTATCTATGCTCCTACTTGCGACATCGAGCATCTCCTTCTGCTCATCATTCAAGGGCCCCACGAGCTCGGATAGAACAGCCGAGATTCCCATTTTCATTGATGCCATTGGAGACCGGAGTTCGTGCGAGACTATTGACACAAACTCACTTTTCAACCTGTCAAGCTCAGAAAGACGCTCATTCGCTTCCTCGAGTTCTCTTGTTCTTTCCGCCACCTTGCGCTCGAGTTCTTCATAAAGCCCATCGAGACGCTCTGCCATTTTGTTGAATTCTTCCGCAAGTGCAGTAACCTCAACTCCACCTTTTATCGAGACCCGGGTTGAAAGCTTTCCAGAAGCAACAGCCTGGACTGCTCTCTGTAGTTCCTCAATGGGACCTGCCATCGAACGCGCAAGGAGATTGGCAAGAGCCAGCCCTCCAGCAAAAAGAACGACTATCACAAGGATAGAGATGTTTCTCAGCCTTGAAATCCCCATGAACGCAGTCTCTGCAGGAGTGAAGACGCTGATGCCCCATCCCAGGTTTTGAATAGATTCGTATGAAACAACGAACTTGAGGCCTTCTTGATTTTCAACCTCACACTCACCTTTTTCACCAGTTGCAGCCTTTATCTGTGGCAAATCAGAATTCGCTGAAAGATAGCGGACTTCTACCTTCCTCTTGCTTTGATTTGTCTGCTCCCCGGAAGAAGCGCTCGTTTTTACTGAAACAACTTTGATTTTGTCTTTTGAAGCCATGCTCAATTCAATTGAGCCCTGCTCTCCAAGTCCAACCGCCTCAACAACCGGGCGTCCGTGACCACTTGCACTTGTCGTTATGAAAAGAATCCCTGCAAGTTCACCGGTGTTTTCCCTAATTGCTGAAGCGCATGTCAGTGAAAGGTTTCCATTACGCGAAGAAAAATCGAAAAACTTTTTCCCCTTGGAAAGAGCCTCTAAGGCTCGAGAAAAATCATCACGTGAGATGTAATTATTTTCGCTATCCTCGATCCCCCGAAAAACTATCTTTTCCCCATCAGATGAGTAGATTGAATATCCAATTATGTTCTTGTGTACCTCACTCGCTTTTTCCAAAACGTCAATGGTTCCCTCATATTCCTCATATTTTGGAACTCTCTTGAATAATTCAACTGCACCCACGACCTCCGGCTTGGAAGCAAGATAAGACGTAATTGAATCCGCGTTCGAACATGCAATACAGATGCTATTCTCGGTTCTGATAAGTACATTCCCCAGTTTCTCCAAAACCTGTGTTCTGATCGCAGAGCGCGCGATGAAAAAGCCAAAGAGAAGGACAACTATCCCTGTGGATACAATTGCCACTCCTATCCAAATTGCGAGCCTGCTCTTGAGGCTCCCTCTTAATCTCATCCCGAAACACCACCCAGTCAAACAATCGATTTCTTGGCAACTTTGCCTTACTCGTGGCACTTCCAAGAGGATTATCATATAACATTTGTAACCATAAAGCGTTATGCAAAATGCCAAAGAAAACTTTTAGTGTTTTCCCCTGAACAGTGGTTCACAAAAAGCAACAGATGCGCCCGATTTGACCAGCGCCCTGAGCTACCTTATACTCTGACCGTGATTCCATCATGGCTTACAGCGACAAAAAGAAACTTTTGAGGATAGGAGAAATATCAAAGCAAACCGGCGTCTCTACCTCGGCGATAAACTTCTACATTCGCGAGGGCTTGCTTCCGCCACCTCTAAAAACAGCGCCAAATATGGCTTATTATGACCCCGTTTATATAACCATGATCAACTCCATAAAAATCTTAAAGAGAGAAAAGGGATTAAAACTTTCTAAGATACGAGAACTTCTCGCGAAGGACGAATTCTGGTTGTTCGAAGAAATCTCCCAAGGGGATCCAACTGGTAAATCGGTCGTCTTACCCGATGGGAAAAGACAGCTTGACAGAAGAAAACACGTCATGGATGTTGCATCAAAGGTATTTGCAGAGAAAGGCTATTACTCAACAACGATTTCCGACCTTGCACAAGCAGCAGGAATTGCAAAGGGAACCTTTTACTGGCATTTTGAAAACAAGCGTTCAATCATGTTCGCGATCCTTGAAGATTTGTTTCACGAAATTGACGAGACTTTTTCGAAGGTCATTAGGAGAGCCGGGAATGGTCTCGAGGCGATAATCGGCTGTGTAGAGCCAGCAATAGAACTACTTGAGAAACATGGAAGCATATATCTCATGTATTTTATGGAAATCGGTTCAAGTGATCCCATTCTTCAGGAAAAATTCAGAGAAATATACAAAGCCGTACACCGGGGAACCAAACGCGCGATAGAAAGAGGGATAGAGCAGGGAGTTATAGCAGAAGTTAACCCGGATATAGCCGCGTATGCAATAATGGGAATGGTTGAAAGAGGAAGTCAGGTCGGAACGCCAGATGAAAAAGCAATTCCTCTTGAGGTCAAGGCAAAGGACATAAAAATCCTCCTGAGAAAAGCACTTGAAGGTGTCGCGAGCGCAGATCCTTCTACTGCAAAAAGGCGAAAAAGAACCAAAGGGGAGGGAGAAAGATGATCAATGGATTTCAGCACGTCGGGATCGGTGTCTTCAACATGGATGAATCATGTGCATTCTACAGGAAGGTTCTTAATTTCAGAGTAACGCTCAATGACCACGAGGAAGAAGTAGAGCAAATGGTCCCCATAATCAAAGAACTTGTGCGAATGCGGCTTATGATGGTAATGAACATGAACGGCGGGGGCGTCGTAGAGCTTGCCCAGCATACCTCAAGCAAGCCCCGTCCTATGCCAGAAGAAAGGCGCTGGGGTGACATCGGATACCTTTCAGCGGGTCTTCATGCAAACGGGATAGAAGATCTTTCATTGCGCCTGAAAGAACAGGGAGTAAAAGTCCTGACTCCAATCATTGAGTGCGAGTACGGTCATGGTGGCAAATGGAAATCCTTTTATGTTGAGGACCCGAACGGGATAATCCTCGAGCTGCTTGAAACAGCCGAACTCCGAGCCTCAGGTGGTAAGCCAAGAATTGGGGGGTTCAGCCACGTAACAATTGGGGTATCTGACATTGAGAAATCACTCTCATTCTACAAAGTGCTCGGGTACGACACCATCATCACAGATTCACAGGAATCCACAAGTGAACTCGAAACTATAACGAAGGGAGCGCGAACCAGAACCGTCTTTCTTTCGCGTTCGAAAGAACCCTCAGGAAATCTTCCGGTGCCGGGCGGAATGGTGAGACTCGTTCAAGCGCTTGATTTCAAGGGAAATCCGATCTATGAGGGAAGACGATGGGGAGATGTAGGAATAATGGAAATGGCTTTAGACATAGAATCGGTTCGTGAAACATATGACTTGCTGACGGAAAAAGGAGCTTTGCCCCTCTCGGAACCAACATCAATAGACATGGGGACCGGTTCAGTCGGAACATTCGCATACGTGAAAGACCCGGATGGAAACATCATCGAGCTTGTTGAGGTAGAAAAACTCGCATACCTTCCACCATCGCTCATTGGACCTGTTTTGAAAGCTGCTCTTCGTCTTAGCTCAAAACTTCGGGGAATTCGTTGATCAAGAAGGATACTTAAAGGTCAAGCCTGATTCCTATCTCTCCCCTGCTCTTGAGGTCGGGTCTGAAAATGAAAAACAAATCATTCTCCCCAGATGGAACCTCAAACGAAACTTTGCCGCGCGCCTTCTTTTTGGCGAAAATCTTTCCATCGGGAAACCTTGGAGCGGGAAAGTATAAAGCCGTTCTGTATATTTCCCCTCTCTTACTCATGACTGACATCTGAAGAATGCTTGATATCTCAACCGCGTGTGTTCCCTGATTTCTCACCTCCAGATCAACCACAAGATACTTGTTGCCCGTATCAGGACGATTAAGCGCATCGCCCAAAAGAAACTCTGAATCCCATACCTTAACCTCAATGCCATGAAGATCTACTGTCTCGCGCTCATCATGTATTTGTTCCGGGAGCTTCCCGAAATCAATTTCCCGCCCTCTACTCTCGCCAAAATCAATTTTGTTTTTACTGCCAAGTTCTTCGAGAACTCGACTTCCCTCCTCAAGTCCATATTCCACACTGCTTTTTTCCCTCGTCACCAGTAATGGAATTGAAATACCGGCGGCAACCGCAACTGCAAGCGCAACACACAAAAAAATCCAGGCCGGAAACCTCTTCTTTCGCAGCCTCGAAGAGCACTCCTTACAAAAAACTGAAGAGTCTTCATTCAGAGTCTCACAAGAGCCGCATCTAATCATAAGCCTCCCTGACCTCCAATGTCTCAACAAAAACGTCAAAATGACAGTCTATGAATCCTTCCCTCGATTTCTTCTATCATAAACGACAACAATGTTTCGGGAAACTCGGAGTAGGAAATCAACCACAAGGCATCTTCTTACACACGTAAGCCTTTGAAGTCTTGACTATCGGACAAGATTTCGATAGCGAATCAGGTACCAGAGCAGCCGTATCAAATCGTTTCTGCCCTCCTTGTTCATCTTTGAATAATTTTCAACATCACAAGGAAATTCCCTTCCCTCTTCAGCCACAAAAGCCCCTGCGGCAATTCTGCTCATTGGGCCGTTTCGGCATAGCCATGTCATCTTGAAAAATGCTGTAGGATTTTCATTATGATTGAGATAGACTCCAAAACAAAACCCAAAGAAACGGAGGAAATATGAAAATTCTCGGGCTTGACCATGTTGGAATTGCTGTTAGTGACAAAGAATCCGCCTGTCGCTTTTTCACCGAAGTCATAGGCGCAAAAATAGTAGTGGAAGAGGACTGGACTTTCAAAGACCAGCATTTCAGCTGGACTTCCCTCAAAGTGGGTGGACATGGAATGCTTGAAATAATCAGCTCTAAAGACCCCTTCAATTTCATAAACAGGTTTATCGAAAAACATGGAGAGGGTCTTCACCATCTGACCTTTCAGGTGGAAAATCTCGAAGAAGCAATTCGAGAACTCGACTCAAAAGGAATCAAAGTCATAGATGTAAATGTGCAAAACCCCTACTGGAAAGAGGCTTATATAAAGCCATCTGATTCATTCGGTGTGTTGATTCAGCTCGCAGAATTCGACGAGCAGTACTGGGAATCAAAAGCAAACAAATAACAAGCGAAAAGTTTTGCAAGGAAAAGTTTTTTCGGTCAAAGCTTCATCCAATAGTCTGCGTGTTTTTTCTCAAAGTCAAGTTTTTCATAGAAACCAATTGCAGCTTCATTCTGGACTTCCACCGAGACATCGAGCTCCTCACACCCCTGACTCCTCGCGATTCTTTTTGCCTCTTCAACAAGCATGCGCCCAATTCCCCTCCTCTGATGTCTGGCGGTCACAATCAGTTCAGTAATTTCAGCATAATTTCCGCCGTGATAAAGGGATGGAAGAATTAGCAAAACGAGCAAGCCAATTTTCTTGCCCTCTTCCAAAGCAAGCAGGAAAGTCCACTCGGGTGAGGCGAGCATTTTCCTAAGCGTCCCATACCAGGAAACAGGTTCCACTTCTCTGGTAACACCTATCGTTACAGCAAGCTCCCCAATGAGAGCCGCCACATCCTTTTCATCGGAAAGCGCTGCTCTTCTTGTCTCGACCATAGCCCCATCCTTTGACTCTTTTTTCGGAATTACTCTGCGGTTAAAAAGGATACCATATATTCGCCAGTTATTGGTAGTTTAGTAACCATCCCATAGGTAGATGCGCCGCGCCAGCAAGGCTCCTGACCGAAGGCATATAAGGATGTACGTCGAGGGAGCACTTTGAGGCTCGCATGGATGCAGGGGCACTCGAATGTCGGGGTATCCATAGGACGGCGCATTGAAAAAAGAACTCTTCTGGTTCTCAATCGTAACCAAAGCCATCGAGAAAAAGCATGGGGAAGAAGCAAGTGAACTCTCTATTGGCGTTAGAAAAGCATGAGACATCTATTAAGAGGTTTTCCGAAGGTAGGGCAAAAGTTCCCAAAGGAGCATGAGAACAGAATTTGATCCTCATCGTTTCCGCATAACACATATTGAAATTTCACGAAGTACACCTTGATAAAGGAAGGCAAGAAACGAAACCCGCATCCTATCTTGTCGCGCGCTACATCAACCTGCAGGAGAACTTGTACTTGCAAACATGAAAGGAAAATCTGTTCTATTTGACTTCCCTCGTAGAAAATGATTCGCCCCTCAACTACATACCCGCAAGTGGGATTTGATTGGCTTTATGAAATAGAATATGTAATCGAAACTTTTAGCCGAAAAACGAAAATGAAGAAGGAGTTTTTCAGGTGTCAGAAAAATCAGGAACTCAGAAGCCAAATACCCGGCTTCGAATCCTTGAAGCAGGGCTGAAGGAATTTAGCAGAAAATCCTATCGTGGATCCACAACGTCGGGAATTGCAAAACTCGCAAAAGTAAGCGAGAAAACAATTTTCGACCTTTTCGGAGATAAGAAAAGTCTATATCTCGAAGTGGCAAAGGAACAGCAAGAGCAATTCTATCGTAAGGTCATCCCAAACCTTCCAATAGGAGCAGGCGCTCCGGTGGTTCTTTCTGATTTTGCTGCTCTTTTTATTGATTATGTCTCAAACAATAAAGACCCTTTTCGCATTCTTTTGGATATGGTTTCTTTCTCTTCCGAACAGCAGATAAGAAGAACTGCAAGAAATGCTTTTCTTGAACTCGAAAGATTCATAGAACGCATTTTGAAAGAGGGACAAAAACACGGACTCGCCTCAAAGGAAATAGATACCAAGGGTTTTTGCTGGACATATATCTTAGTGTTGCTTGCTCTTGGAAATCTCGAGATTGTTGATATTGAACCTCATATTGAAAGAAAATCAGCACTTACCCTGATTGGAACCCTAATCAAAGATATTGAACCATAGAACTCAATCGCCCCGGTGACTTTCCACACAGGCCGCGTCAACTGCATCAAGAAAATGTTTTATTGCCAACTCATGGTCCATACCAGCTCTCCTGTCAAACCCAAGTAGAACAAACGAAGCGAAAACCGATCCCAAAGCAAGCAAAAACCAGGAGAATTCCTCGAGGTTTTTCTCATCCTCGAAAATGTTTGCTTTTTCTGTTTTCATGATCAAACGAAGAGTTTGCAAAATGTTCTCAAGTGCCCTGATTTCAACAGTAGATTCCTCCTGACCGGTTAGAGATGCGCTACTGGCAAGAATTCTTGCGAACAATTTATCTCCCGCTATGAGCTGAAAAAAAATCTTTGCTCCTTTCTCAACCCTTGCCCTTCTTTCAATACCGGTATCCATGGAAATAGCACCCATAAGATTTTCTTCAAACTCGCGCTGAGCGCACTCACAGGCTTTCGCGTAGAGTTCAAGCTTTCCATCCACATACCTGTAAAGAAGCTTCGGCGTAAGCCCCGCCTCTTTTGCTATGTCAGCAATTGAAGTACCACAATAGCCACGCTCACCGAAAAGCCTGTTAGCGGCCTTAACAATAGTTTCTTTCTTCTCGTCTTCACAGGATGATTTCATTTTCGTAACGTTTATACCAATCCTTGCGCCCGAATCATGCCTTTATCTTATTACTATAATCAAACTAAACAACAGGGAGGTTGAATGGATTTTCAACATTGACCATTTGCCTCTTCCTTGGGAAAAAGAGATAATATCCGACAAAAGCAAATTTAAGCCCGCTCTCTATCAGATGATCCAGGCTTGAGCCCTAAGGAATAGTAGCAAACGGAAAACTAAAAATGGTATTTTTGAACCCGAACCGCGGGGTTCTTAGAGACGGAAGTCCTAAAGAATAATATGGATATGTGTTACTCGTAAAGGACATATATAAAATCGGAGTGGAAAGGTGAAAATAAAAGACCGGAAATTTTTCAGAAAAAAGATCAAGACTATATTTGTTATTTCCTTGCTCATTCCTCTTATATCATTTCTATCTGGTTGTGGTGGAAAGAAGGAGCAACCAAGTACAGATAATCTCACGAATCTTCTACAAAGGGGAATCCGACCAAATGAAATGGGCATGGTCATGGTTCTTGAATATCATCGAATCGAGGAAGAGGAAGGAAGCTACACACGAAGCATAGAGAACTTCAAAAAAGACCTTGAAACCCTCTACCAGAAAGGATACCGCCTTGTGAGGCTCCATGATCTGCTCTCGGGGAAAATAAATGTGCCAGCAGGTAAAACCCCTATTGTGTTGAGTTTCGACGATTCTACCGGAGGGCAGTTTCGAATGATCAATAAGGGAGGGAAAGCAACCATAGACTCTGAATGCGCGATGGGAATGATGGAGGAGTTCTATCGGAGAAAAAAATCTTTCGGGTATAAGGCACTTTTCAATCTTCTTCCATCACTTTTCGACCAGCCAAAATACAAACAGGAAAAAATCAAATATCTCATAGAAAACAACTTCGAACTCGGCGACCATACAATGACTCATCCAATGCTCTCAAAACTCTCGGATGAAGAAGTTCAAAAAGAGATTGCCGGGTCCGTTGAAATGATAAAGAAAATAGATCCGAAGGCAAGGATCGACATACTCTGCCTCCCCCACGGGGTTGAGCCAAAGAATACAGCATTGATGTTCAGTGGAAGCCATGGAGGAACTTCATACAAAATGAGATGGGCACTTCTGGTCGGTTCTAATCCATTCTATCCGCTTTACCATTATAGAAACCCCGGGAAGCTCATTCCAAGAGTGCAGGTAATCGATTATGACCCAACAGATGGTTCTGGCGCGGAAGGCTCCGAATACTGGCTTGAATTCTTTGACAAAAATCCGGAATTGAGATTCATTAGTGATGGCGATCCTTCGACAATTTGCGCCCCCGCGTACATGGAGTCAAGGCTCCTCAAGGACAAACTTCCCGCTGGCGTTTACTTCGTCGGCTATTAGAGAACTGGTATTTCCCATATTTAACAAATGGAGAAAGAATGGCAAGAAAACGCATTTTCTACGACGGAAAGGGAAGGGCTCTTTTCTCGAGTAAAAGACCGGAATTTTCCGCAATTGAGTTTCAGGAAACCGGGTATAAAAGACCTCGAAGGCAACGCGAAGGCGATGTGGAGAATCACACCGGCAAAGCATTCTCGTTGAATCGCACTATCGTCACAATTATCTTTGTCATTATACTCGTGGTCGCGTTCCTTATCTGGTTTTTCGTCTTCATATACCCGTCTCCCATAGGAAAACTAAATCCCGCACCGCAAAGCTTTGTGAACAACAAAGAAGTCAAGGTCTCGATTTCTCTTTCTCGCAAGGTTGAACTAAAAAACATTCAGGTAAAGATAGACGGAAAGGACATATCAGAAACAGCCGCGATCAGGGGCAAAACCATCTCCTGCGCGTCGATACTCGAGGATGGTCGCCACGAAGCTTATTTCAAAATAAAAACAGCGGGAATCATGGGAGGAAGAGCTGCCCGCTGGAATTTCAGCGTCGATACTTCACCACCAGCAATCCACATTACAAGTAAAAAAATTGAGCAGTCTAAAGATTCCCCTGCGGTGAAGGTACTTCTTCGGGGCAAAACGGAACCGGGCGCCACTGTGAGCGCATCTGGCAAGAAATTGAGCGTAAATGAGAAAGGGCTATTCTCTTCCATATTCGAATCCTCGAAGTCGAGAAGTATCGAGATTTCCGCAATCGACAGGGCAGGCAATGTGAATAAAACATACATCGTTACCCAGAAACAAACAAAGGCTAAGGGGGCTCATGTCTCCATATACATCGCATCAAGCAACTCGAGCCTTCAGAAATTGATTGACCTCGTTGATAGAACCGAATTGAATTCTCTCGAAATTGACCTGAAAGACGAATCCGGACTGATTGCCTTTGAAATCGATAATGAGACAGCAAAATCTATTGGATCCACCGAGGACTATATAGAACTCGAACAGTGCGTGGACAAACTCAGATACCACGGGATATACACAATCTGCAGGATTGTCGTCTTCAAGGACCCAAAACTCGCAAAGGGATGTCCCTCACTCGCAGTGCACGACACATCTGGAAATCTGTGGGGAAATAGTAACTGGGTTGACCCATATTCAAAGGAAGTCTGGGATTACAACCTGAATGTCGCTGAAGCAGCAGCGAGAGCAGGTTTCCATGAAATTCAGTTCGATTATGTTAGATTTCCATCAGACGGTAATACCTCCACTTGCGTTTATCCGCACAAGGACGAAAGGACGCCGAGACAGGTGATTTCAGATTTCCTTAATTACACAAGAAACAAGCTTGCCCCTTACAATGTATTTGTCTCTGCTGACATTTTTGGGCTAACCGCAAGCAAGCAGGGCGAGATGGGAATTGGGCAAAGTGTCTCAGAACTTGCAAAAAACGTCGATTATATTTCACCAATGGTCTATCCATCGCACTACAATCCAGGCGAGTACAACATAAAAAGTCCGGAGAACAATCCCGGTGACATTGTGACGAAATCCCTAAAAGACTTCAGGAAAACGGTAAAAGGTACGCAAGCAAAAATAAGACCATGGTTGCAGGACTTTTCCCTGAGAGTAACATATACCTCCGAGATGGTCAGGAGACAAATAGACGCAACCGAAAAACTCGGCATCGGCGAATGGTTACTCTGGGATCCGGAGTGCACATATACCGAATCCGCGCTGAAGCAAGCAAAAGAGTAAAGTTTCCAGTGAAGTAGAATAAACACGTAAAAAAATGACCGTTCATTGCCACAAAATAAGAAATCGGGTATAATTCGGGAACAATACTCAAAACAATTAAGCCATGAAGAAGTCAAGTCGGTTAACATTCGCAAAAAAGTTATTGCTCGCAACATTAGTCGGTGCTGCCATTGGTTTTTTTGCCGGACTCTACATAAATGAACAGGAAAAAGAGCGAATACGGCGTTTCCTAAACGAGGCAAAAGAGATGCCTTTCAGACTCTTTGTTTAACCCTCGTGATTTTTATCCTAATAATTTCTGCGGAGGGGAATATGTCGGATGACAAATTTGATATTGTGATAATCGGCTCCGGAATTGGCGGCCTGACCTGTGGAGCCCTGCTTGCAAAAGAAGGAATGAAGGTTTTGGTCCTCGAGCAAAGTGAGAGGATAGGGGGATGCTGCTCTAATTATGACCACAATGGATTCAAGCCCGATGTAGGGGCAGTATTCGTAATTGGTCATGAGATGTATTACAAACTTTTCGAACTGCTCGACCTTTCTCTCGAAGACTACCTTGATTTTCAACTCATAGACCCGGTCTATGACACAATCTTAGATGACGGAACAAGAGTGCTTCTTCCAAAGGAACCCGAAGAGCTGGTGGAAGTCATTCGCACAGTTTCTCCGGAAGATACCGATGGCTTCAGACATTACATAAGGGACATGGAAAAAATCTTCAAGCTCTATTTGTCCGTCCTGTCAGTTCCGATGCCTGATTTGAGGAATGTGGGAAATCTCTCTCATCTTGTGAAAATGCTTGCGAGGAAAGAGGAATTGCCTGCCCTTCCGGTTGACTCCTGGCTTGCAACCCGGACACTTGACAAGGTTGTCAAGAAATACTTCAAAGATGAACGAATCCGTCTCATGTTTGGATGGGAAAATCTTTACGCTGCTCTCCCCGCTTACAGATGCACAGGACTGCTCTCGATCATCTCATACATGGGAAGAGTGGGCTACCACTATCCGAAGGGCGGAATGATAGCAATTCCGGATGCACTGAGACGAATAATGGAAAAATTTGGCGGTGAAATTAGGTTCAACAAATTGGTAGAAAGAATTATCGTGAAAAACGGGGTAGCAAAAGGAGTAAGACTTTCAAGCGGCGAGGAAATTCAGGCGAAAGCGGTAATATCGAATGCTCATTCGCGTTCCACTTATCTCGAACTCGTTGGAGAAGAAAATCTTCCCTACACGGTGAGAAGAGCAGTAAAGAAGCAACCCTGCTCGATACCAGCCCCGACCATTTACCTCGGATTGAGTGAAAAGCTCGACTCCGTTCGCTCACATTTCTCTGTTCTTTTGACTGAAAGAAAAAAATTCGACAACTTATGGAGTGACTTTTACGAAAAAGGCCTTCTTTATAGACCAGACGATGGGCCGTTCCTTGTAAGTTGCGCATCACACGATGATGAAAGTCTCGCTCCCCCGGGTAAACAGATTCTTTCGGTAATTTACATCGCGCCCTACAAACTCAAATATCACAACTGGGATGACATATCTGAAGAATGGGCGTGGGAATGCGTGCTTTCACTCGAGAAAAGGGCATTTCCAGGACTTTCCTCCAAAGTCGAGTGGATTGACTCAGTACCCCCAAATGAATTCGAAAGAAGGGTGCGCCTGCCTGAAGGTGCGTTTTTTGGGCTGGAAATGAGTGGTCCAAATATGGGACCATTCCGTCCCAGTTACAGGTCAAAAGCGATCAAGAATCTTTACCTGACGGGACAATGCACAAACCCCGGCGGTGGTGTGCCTCTCGTTATGCTTTCGGGAATCATGGCGTCCGGATGCCTTGTGAAAGACTGGGGAAAAATGTAGTTCCTAATTTCTCTATTTGCCTCGACGCAAGTCATCGGCAGCAAAGAAAACGCTCATCCGTTCTTTCCATTCCTTGATTTTATCGAAGTTATCGCCACGCGAGATTGTCTGAAACTCTTTGCCGCGTCCATCCATGTCGCGAACGCTCTCGAGAACCCCGTATTTTGAGAAAAGGGTAATAGCGTTTTTGAAGATAACCCTCGAAAGTGATTCAGGTTTTCGAATAACCCCCGCCGAAATCAAACTTTCACCTTCTCTAAAGCAGTTGCCTGAAAACGCGTCCTGGTCGAATGTTTGATCGTTACCAACTGAAGAAGCCGCAAGGATTGCTACATAGTATCCCTCAACAAACGACTGAGCGAGAGAAGAGAGCAAATCCACCGGATGAGATTTACCATTTATTCCATCAAGCGCACTTTCAATCCTCTTTTCCCATTCTTCGTCCGAACGATAAACAAACTCCTCGCTCAGGACTTCTTTCAAAAAGCAAGTATCGTCCATTATTTCGCCAAATTCTCTTCCCCTTCGGATAAAAGAAAATGAAGCAAAAGCGCTCTCGAGGAAATGGCCAATGGATATGTTCTTGTTGTACTCGAGATATCGCCTCGAGATACTATCCACTCTAAAGCCTTCGGTCTCGCCCCTTTTCTCGAGCGTAATTCTCCCCTCACGTTCAAACCATGTAATTGCACCCGAAATATCATCCGAATCATCTATCAGTGGCAAACAGGAAGACCTCGCAAAATCAAAAAGGAGATTGGTGTCTCTTGCAACAGATTCCCGCGAGACCCATTCCTCACCCGAAGAAAGAATAGAAGCCGCCACAAGAGAGCGCGCGGTTACCGGAGTCACATTATCTATTGCTCTCGCCACTATTTTGGCTGTTCCCTCGAGACCCCGGCGTTCAAGCAACTCTTTCATGCTCAAAGGCTTTGAGAACTTCACGAGCGCGCGCCCGAGGGTCGTGCTAACAGAGCGGTAGATCCCGGCAAAACCCCTGACACTCTCACTGAGCTTCTTGCTCCCTGACATTTCCTTGACGTGAGCGCTTTCCTCCGCAACCTTGTCATAGCCAAGGTAAACCGGTACGAGTTTGATATCGGAGCATATTCCCATTTTCAGGGCTTCCTCCAGTATCTTGAGGTAACCGATTTTTGGTTTTGAAAGTTTCCCGTCGCGGCTCCTTGTGCCTTCAATGTATAGAACACTTATGTAATTCATTGCGAGAAGATATCGCACGTAAGCGCTGAAAACCTGTTTGTAAAGTGTCTCCCTTGAAAATGTGCGCCTAAGATAAAATGCTCCTGAATGCCTCAAGAGCCAGCCAACCGGCCAGAAATTCAAGTTCAGCCCGGCAGCCTGCTCTGGCGTGTTCAAACCGGAGCGAAACATGACATAGCCGACGAGCAGAGGGTCCAAGTAACTCTTGTGAGAGCAAACAAGTACTATTCTTTCTCTTTGATCACACTCCCTTAAGAACCTGATTCCCCACCTGTCCACATCAATTTTTTCAAGCAATCTTTCGAAAACATAATCCATCGCCCTCGCAAACCACCTCACCACCCCAATACGGTTATCAGAAGCAATTTCTCCTATGTAGCCCTGCGCCTCCTTGAGAACAACATCCTGCGAAAGCCCCCTGTTCAACGCATAGTCCTGCATATACGAAGACAAAAGCGGGTCGGATAAAACTCTCTGCTTCACAAGCCAGAGAGGTTCCCGTGGAGGACCTTCGACAGCACGACGCTCGGCTTCCATCATAATCGAAGCATCACGAATTAGTTCATCAACAAGAGTAGCTTCGCCATCTTTACTCCTCCCATCAATCCAGTTCTTCAAAGGAATTATTCGGGTATTCTTGAGGCTACCCGTTCTCAAAGTCCACCACATCGATGTCATCCGTCTGAACAAATTCAAGGGTTTGAAAGGCTCGAGTCTCGCATTAAGGGATAGGGGTGGAGCAGATTTTGGAATATGATAGGAGGTATGGACAACAGGAACAACCGTTATGTTCGATACCGATTTCTTCTGAAGATCAACAAGTACCTCTAATGGACTTCCAGAAAAAAGTGATGACTCATCAAATCCCCGCGAGCGAAAATTGATATCTTTGCTTTCATTTCCTGGACCATGCCTTTGCGCCTGTCTTTCACTGCCAATCTCAATCAGATTGAGTTGAGCAGGGCAGCGTAACCTTGCAAGAAGCATGAGTTTTCGCCTGTATGTTGCCTCCTCAAACAGAAAAACCGTTAATGGTCCGGCAATCACCCAGCTTGCCCTGTGTGGCTCACCTGGAAGTTTTCGCCCGTGATAAGAACCCTCCTCAAAAGGAAGAACAACTCTTTTCATCACTCCAGCAAGAACGCGCGTGACCAGCCCGGGTCTCCAGACAAATTGTCTTTCGATAAACTGAACAGTCCCTTCGTAGTCGATGCTCTTTCCCAATTCTCTAACGCTATCCTCAAGTTGCAAAACCGATGATTTCAATCTCAAACCCTCCTAATTTCAAACTCTACCCTCAGGAACACCAGCACACGCGCTTTTCCTGCTTTCCCTTTCTTTCTTGCCATTGTTCTGTCAACAGAATTTCTACTGGAATTCGACCCCATTGCCTGCGCGAGATGAACAAAGCTCAACCACATAAGAAATCGTCATATCACTTAGTGTTCCGTTCCATAGATACGGTGTCGTATAGAGAGAGCGTCGAGGCGCCGCTAACGCAAGGCGCGCTACTGACGCGTACTTCTGTTGTACTCGGAGGGAGCGGAACGCTCTTCTGTGGATTTATCGGCGATCGAATGCAACTGTATTTATGGGATGGAGCACTTAGGGCTAACCTTGCGCCAATTGACTCAAGGAATGAAACGAAGGAATCGCCATAGCTGTAAATGAAAAGAGCACGCCGAATCTTGACCTTCATTTAGGTTCCCCCGCAGTTCAAAAAGGTCTCAAGCTCAAGAGGAATTATCTTGCTGGTGCCTGTTTTTTTAGGAACAACACACTCGTCGCACTCAATACCAGCACAGGAAGCCTCGAGAATATCTTCGGGCTGCGCTGCGCCAGCCATCACCGACCTGATACTCGCGAGAAGCCTTAAACGCAACCCTAAAGATTTTGAGCGCCTCAAAGCCTCCTGCGCTGTTTGCGCTCCTTCCGCAACACCAGACGGTAAATCAGATGAGCAAGAGCCCGCAATCCTAAACCCAAGCGAAAAGTTCCTGCTCGCATGAGAGGTGCAGGTTGCCACAAAATCGCCAATTCCCGCCGGTGTTGAAACAACATCGCTATCGCCGCCAATCGCACGAACAAACATTTTTGTCTCATAAAGCCCGCGCCAGATGATAGAAGCAAGAACGTTGTCCCCCCAGCCTCGTGCTTTCGCAATCCCGCAGGCAACCGCATAAACGTTTTTCAAAGCACCTGAAACCTGAGCGCCAAGAGGGTCGTGCCAGCCGAAAAGGGTGAATCCTTTGCTTTCGAGCTTCTTCATTACTTCCTCACGCAATCGAGTATCCGAACCCGCAATCACACTCACTGCTGGAAAACCGGAAGCGATTTCTTTCGCAAGGTTAGGACCACTCAATACGAGAACATGTCTTGGAATAATTCCCCACTTTCCAGTGGAAGCCATGATACCGTTTATATCGTCTGTTATTCCCATCTCATCACACCATACTTCTATCCCGAGAAGTCCCGTCCCCAACTCAAGCCCCTTCGTCGCAATGACCACTGGCAGATGCGAAAAATCAGAATCAATGACTTCCCTTGCAACCTGGCGAATAGAATATGACGGAACTGCCACCACAATCAGTTGAGAATCACGAATAGCCCGCCTTAGATTTGTTGTCGGGAAAACCCTCGAGGGTATCTCGAGTTCCCCCGTATGAGCGAAATTACTCCGGAAGCGGATAATCTCTTCACAAATGTCCGCCCTGTCAGAAACAAGCTTGACGCGTTTCCATTCCCGAGCCTCG
>JAQUKT010000012.1 GCA_028718945.1 Actinomycetota bacterium
ACCATAATAGTTCACAGATAACCTCTCTATAAGAGCCGGGTTGGCCCTACCGGTTCTGATTGACGCTAAATCTGTAGAAGTTACCTCCACAGCTTTTTTCATCCTTCGTTCAGCTTCTTTCATTATGTCGCTCATTCTTAACCCCCGAATGCTTTGTTCCCTGAGTACTCAAACATTTTGATTTTGTTCTACCATCCGAAAAAACTGGTCCCCGCTTCAGCAAAGTCTGCGATGCTACGCGCGCACAACAGTTCCAATCTCTTCTCCGTTTAGAAGCCTGCTTAGATTCCCACGATCAAAGAGATTGAATACGACTATTGGTAAGTTATTGTCCATGCAAAGACTTACTGCAGTAGAATCCATTACCTCGAGTTCCAGATTGAGGACCTCAAGATAAGTAAGCTTCTTGAACATTTTTGCATCGGGATACTTGACCGGGTCTTTGTCGAAAACTCCATCAACCTTGGTTGCCTTGAGTATCGCCTCCGCTCCTATCTCGAGTGCTCTCAGAGCCGCAGCGGTATCCGTCGAGAAGTATGGATTGCCCGTCCCGGCCGCAAAAAGAACAATCCTTCCTTTTTCAAGATGTCGAATGGCGCGCCTCCTTATGAAAGGCTCAGCAACTTCCCTCATGTTGATTGCTGACTGCACCCTTGTATACACACCCTTTTTCTCGAGAGCGTCCTGCAGTGCGAGAGCATTAATCACAGTCGCAAGCATCCCCATGAAATCAGCAGTCGCTCTGTCCAGTACATTTCCGCTTGACTGAACTCCCCTAAATATATTTCCTCCGCCTACCACGCAAGCAAGCTCAACCCCCATTTTGTGAACCTCGGCAAGCTGTGCAGCAACCGAAGATACCACATTCAAATCAACTCCGTAGCCCATCTTAGAATCCATGAACGCTTCACCGGAAAGCTTCACAAGCACTCGACTGTAAACGGGTGAAATCTCCCTGTCTTTTTCATTTGAACCCATTTCGGTCAACCCGTTGCTCATCTAAGATTCCTCATCCTCTTCGCCTACTCGGAATCGGCTAAATCTTTTGACCACGAGTTTCTCACCGAGTTTCGAGGAAACCTCGGCAACAAGGTCACCTACAGACATGGAAGGCTCTTTTATGAATGGCTGCTCCAACAAACAGACCTCCTGAAAGTATTTATCCATTAATCCATCTATAATCCTGTCCCATACATGCTCTGGCTTACCCTCCGAAGCGCACTTCCGCCGATATTGCTCTTTTTGACTTTCAACAACTTCTTGCCCAACAGAATCCCTGTCAAGGTAGAGTGGATTGCACGCGGCTATTTGAAGAGCAATCATGTGTGCGAGTTCGAGAAATTCGGAATTCCTCGCTACAAAATCAGTCTCGCAATTCAATTCAACCATCGCGCCAATCTGGCGACCTATGTGAACGTAAGTCTCAATCGCGCCCTGGTTTGTTTCCCTATCCTGCCGCTTCTTGGCACTCAGAAGACCTTTTTCACGCAAAACACACGAGGCAGCCTCAAAGTCACCATGCGATTCCTCCAGGGCACGCTTGCAATCCATGACACCAGCGCCAGTTTGCTCACGTAGTTCTTTTACAAGTTCAGCCGGTATATTATCCGCCATCTGAAGCAACACATCCCATTGAAAGTCCGGGCAACAACATCAATCCCCTTCCAAAGCCTTTTCACCCTCAATCTTGCTTTCCTGCTCGCTCGATTTCATGTGAGACTCGTCAGTACCTTCCATCATATTACTGGACTCAGTGGAACTCCGTTCATTCTCCGAAAGTGGGGAAGTTTCGGAAGAATCTGCATCAATAGAATTATTTTGAGAATTTTCGGGAGACATATCAGGACCAGGAACATCATCAGGAGAAGCACTGTACACGGGTTCGGCAAGACCAATCCTCACCGAAGGTCCCCCTCCTGTTTTTTCGCTTTCAGCCTGTGCGGACGCGATTTCTTCCGAGATTCTCGATTCCATCAAAGCTTTTCCCTCGTTAACAGCCTGAGCTACAATCCGGCAGATGAGGTCAATGGAACGAATGGCATCGTCATTTCCGGGAATAACATAATCTATCTCGTCGGGATCGCAATTTGTATCCACAAGCCCTACTATAGGAATCCCAAGTTTCCTTGCTTCGGCAACCGGTATTCTCTCTTTCTTCGGATCAATAATGAAAATTAGAGAAGGTAGATGATGCATATTTCTTATCCCGGAAAGATTTCGCTCGAGTTTTTCCATTTGTTTCTCAAGCGATTGCGCCTCTTTTTTTGGCAGAAGTTGAAACTCTCCATCTCGATATTGACGCTCAAGTTCCTCGAGATACATGACCCGGGAGTGAATGGTATTGAAATTAGTAAGCGTCCCTCCCAACCAGCGATTGTTCACAAAGGGCATTCCACAATCTCGAGCATGCCTCTCAACGCCTTCCTGCGCCTGTTTCTTTGTGCCAACAAAAAGTACTGTGCCTCCTTCAGCAACACTACTCCTCAAAACATCATAAGCGCTTCCAATAAGGACTATCGTTTTTTGTAAATCTATGATGTATATGTCGTTACGCTCGGTGAAAATATAACGCTTCATTTTCGGTTCCCACCGGCGTGTCTGGTGACCGAAATGAACTCCCGCCTCTAAAAGCTCTCTGATGGTTACTACCGGCATTCTTTCTCCTTTCGGTTACTCCTCCCCGTCTTCATCCCGCGGTTAAACTCTTTTGAGAGCACCAATCCCGCAGTCCATCCGGGTGTGTTTTTGCCTTATTCACTATGGCAAATTTAGTTCAGTCTAATACAGGAGACTGAATACTTCAATAACCTGACCATAACGCGCGGTGTACAAAGGACGAATCATCGGCTTTGGTTTTGTAATTTACAAGACAGCTTGCCCGGAGTTTGAACCTCTTTCAACCCCACCGGATCGAAAGCGGATTCGAGTTCAATAGCGTTCGTTTTCCGATAGTAGAATAAGAAAACCAAGTCAACTGTCGCTCAAATCCAGATTCTTTAAAAAATACTCAAACAGACAGTCAGTAAGCGGAAGACAGACGCGAGCGAAGACGAAGAATCGCCTTGGTATGCATCTGGCAAATTCTTGATTCCGTCACGCCAAGAACTTCTCCTATTTCTCGCATCGTCAAACCCTCAAAATAATAAAGAGTAACCACGAGACGTTCACGTTCCGGCAGGTGGCTTATCGCATCAGCAACGATGCTCTTCATTTCCCCTATCTCAAAGGTCTGCGATGGGTCTTTGACCTTGACATCCTCCACCATTTCAGCAAGAGCAATTCTGTCAGGATGTTCACCATCTATCGTCCAGAGTTCATCAAGAGCAACCAGTGACATGAACGAGAGCTTATGAAGGAGATTCTGGTATTCTTCACAAGAGATTTTTAGCCTGCGCGCAACCTCCTCATCAGTGGGAATTCGCTTCAATTCTCCTTCAAGCGCCGCGTAGGCTCTCTCTATTTCTCTCGCCCCGTTCCTCATTGAACGGGGAACCCAGTCATCCACTCTCATCTCGTCAATTATGGCTCCTTTTATCCTGGCAATCGCGTATGTCTCAAACTTGATTCCACGTGAAGGATCATATTTCTCAATCGCATCAATCAAACCAAAAACACCAAAGCTAACCAGGTCTGAATACTCCACAGAAGGCGGAAGTCCAGTGGAAATTCTACCAGCCACATATCTCACTAACGGGGAATAGTGGAGGATGAGCTTCTCGCGAATCTCGGGAGAATGAGTCTTCTTGTACTCCGACCAAAGAAGAGCGCTTTCGTCCTTGATTTCTTTTCTTGAATATTGAGATCGATGGTTGCCTGATTTCTCGTTACTTTTCAAAATCATTCCCTTTAAGCCCTCGGATGGGTCCTCTCATAAACTTTCATAATCTCATCCCTGGTAACGTGGGTGTAAACCTGTGTCGTCGAAACGCTTTTGTGACCCAAAAGTTCCTGAAGCGTCCTCAAGTCAGCGCCTTCTGCAAGCATGTGGGTCGCGAAAGTGTGCCTCAAGGTATGTGGACTAACTCCGCCTCCGCCCACTATTTCTCTGAACGCCTTTTCGACGACCCTTCGAACCTCTCGTGGGCTCAGAGGTTTGCCATGTCTTCCAAGAAACACCGCGTTTCCACTGTAACCCGAGCGCTCCATTAGATAGGGACGAACATCCCTCAAGTAATCCTCGAGGGCAAGCCGCGCTTTCCCCCCGAAAATGACGACTCTTTCCTTTGAACCCTTACCAAAAACCCTCATGGTTCCCGATTCAAAGTCGAGATCATCAATTTTCAAGCCGCACAACTCGCCAACCCTAATCCCACTGGCATAAAGCGTCTCTAATATAGCCTTGTCCCTCAGCAGGAGATTCGGGTGAGATTCTGAAACTTCACCGGCAGCAAGTCCATCTAAAAGTTCACTTGCTTCCTCCTCGGTGAGAAAACGAGGAAGACTCCTGCCCTTTAGCTTGAAACTCAAGCTTATCGCCGGATTCGATGGAATCACACCAGTCTGCTCGAGATACTGAAAAAAAGCACGAAGAGTCGCGCACCTTCTCGCAACAGTCCTTGACGAATATCCCCGAATCACCTGGTTTGCAAGAAAGTTCCTCAATATTCTATGGTCCACACTCTTGAAATCATAAATCCCAGCCCGCTCGAGATAATCAAGAAAATGTGAAAGGTCACAAGAATAAGCGTCAATTGTATTCTGCGAAAGGTTCCTTACGCTCCTCAAATATCCAAGAAATAATGACACGCGCTCATTGTTCTCGTGCAATCAATCAGCCCTTCCTTTAAAAAAGACCATGCTAAACAATACTTGTAGATAAATGTAAGTGAATCCTCCCAGTTTCAAAAACCCGAAACCTCTTTTCTTTGTTAATTAATTTAATAATATTATAATTGATTATAGTGTTGTCAACTAATGTTACAAAAAAATCGGAATTGCGATATCTGTTCTTGCGCAAGCCTAAAAGATTTCAAGCGTGAAACAATGGCTTTCATGGAAGGCAACCGCTCGGAGTTAACAATAACCCTGCCTTCAAACAGAAAGCCACCCCGTTGGCAACTCAACCCATGTAATATGCAACCGGTAATTCCGAGTATCTAAAAGCCCGGCATTTCAATGAACAGGAAAATATGCTCCACCGTAGCTACGTCTCACGAGCCCCGCGACCTCCATCTCGACAAGGGATGCCTGCACCTTTTCGGCACTTATTCCTGTAATGACCGAAAGACCATCAGCATCGTTGACTCCGGAACTTAACGCGTCAAGAATAGCGGATTTGATTTCATCCTGAATCTCAACCTCATCATCAGCAACACACAAAACTTCGGCACCTATCTCAAACAGAACATCCTCAGCACAAGATACGGGAGCGGCTCCGCTCGCAATGAGTTCATTTGTGCCTTTCGAGTTTTTTGAAAAGATTGAACCCGGAACTGCCATGACTTCACGATTTTCCTCCATGGCAAAATTAGCGGTAATCAGTGCCCCGCTCTTTTCTGAAGCTTCAACCACCACGACTCCTATAGTCATCCCGGCGATTATCCTGTTTCTCGCTGGAAAGTTGTATTTAGCCACTGGTGTCCCCGGAGGATACTCACTAATCAAACATCCGTTTCTTTCTATCAATTGAAAGAGCCTCGCATTGGAAGAAGGATATATTATGTCCGGACCGCAACCGAGAACCGCCACTGTTCTGCCACCGGATTCTATTGCACCACTATGAGCAGCGGAATCAACTCCGTAAGCGGCACCGCTGACGATCAAAACGCCACTCCTCGAAAGATTCGAAGCGAGCCATCGAGCAGCCTCGAGACCGTATGACGTTGCCTTTCTCGAGCCAACTATCGCAACAGAGGGAACGTCGTAAGGGATACCCTGCCCCTTTTTGAAAAGAACCCATGGAGGCTCCTTTATCTTTGAAAGAAGTTCAGGGTAAGATTTTTCGCCCTGCACAATGGTTTCTATTCCCTTCTTGAGCAGGCTTTCCAGCCAGTTCTCGGGATTAGTCGAGGAAGCAATCTTTTTCCATAATGCTGCTCTTTCTTTTTCAATTGGAACTGGTATTTCTCCCCTTGAAATCGATGACAAAGCAACTCTGGGCGAACCAAAAAGAGTCAGCAATTCTCGAATTCTCTCCGGCGTCACTCCTGGAAGTGAAGCAATTGCCACCAACTCGGGTTTTTCATCAGGCCATATTTCAAGCAAATTCTCCTCCATGAATTTCGTGTTTCAAATAAAATTTTCTCTCTCGAGGCATCTGTAGTTTATTGCCTCTGCAAGATGCTCCACCCTGATTTCCTCGCTTTCCGCCAGATCAGCAATTGTCCGGGCAACCTTCAAAACTCGCTCGAAAGAGCGGGCTGAAAGAGAAAGCCTGCTAATCGCAAGACCTGCGAATCTCTCTTCCTCCTGACCGAGTTTGCAGAATTTCCCCAACATTGGCCCCGTCATCTCGGCATTCGAGTGAATGCCCTCCTCTTGGAATCTCTGATGCTGGATTTCTCTTGCCCTGCAAACGCGCTCCCTCACAGCAGATGAGGGCTCGCCCGGCATGCGCTTGAGAATCTGCTGACTGTCGAGTCTCGGAACCTCGATTTGAATGTCAATCCTGTCGAGAAGAGGACCTGAAATTCGAGCCCTGTAACGCCTGATATCGCCAGGAGAGCACGTGCATTCTTTCCTGGAATCCCCAAAAAACCCGCAGGGGCAGGGATTCATGGATGCTACAAGACAAAATCTTGAAGGAAAAGTAACAGGCAACATCGAGCGAATAATTGTAACCTCTCTGTCCTCAAGAGGCCCTCTCAGGGATTCAAGGGCATTATGGGTAAAAAGAGGCAGTTCATCCATGTATAGTATCCCGTTGTGAGAAAGTGAGACCTCTCCCGGTCTTGGAATGGGAACTCCGCCACCTGAAAGCCCCGCAACAGTCGTCGAACTGTGAGGAGAACGAAACGGGCGCGCTGTTACAAGCGAGCCTTGCGGGGGGACAAGACCCGCGACGCTTTGTACGCGTGTAACTTCAAGTGCTTCGTCGAGTGTCATGGGAGGGAGAATGCCCGGAAGCCTTTTTGCAAGCATGGTCTTTCCAGACCCCGGGGGACCAACCATGAGCATGTTGTGTCCTCCTGATGCTACTACCTCGAGCGCTCGCTTCGCAGGCTCCTGCCCTTTCACCTCAGACAGGTCCGGATACTTCTGCCCGTTCCCTGAAAGAATTGCGGAGACATCAACAACCCCAGGGGTCAGGCTGGTATTGCCCTCAAGGAAAGAAACTGCTTCTCGTAGAGTTGAAATACCATAGACCTTTATTCCTGAAGCCAGGGCGGCTTCCTCAACATTATCGAAAGGAACAAGAAGGAATGGAGCGCCTGCCAATGACGCTCCGATTGCAATTGAAAGGGCGCCTGAAATACCTGAAACGCACCCGTCGAGTGAAAGTTCGCCAGCCGCTATGAACGAAGAATCTCGCACGCAACCTATCTGCCCGGTCGCAAGGAGAATCGCGATGGCAATTGGAAGGTCAAACGATGGGCCTGCCTTCCTTATGTCGGCTGGTGCCAGATTTACATGAATTCGCCTGTTCGGAAAATCGTAAAGTGAATTTCTGATTGCTGACTTGACACGAACCTTCGCTTCGCGCACGGCAGCGTCGGGAAGCCCCACGATTTCAAAGCATGGAAGACCTTTAGTAATGTCAATCTCGACCCGTACTCTTTGTGGCTCCATTCCTGTGAGCGCGCATCCAAAGACTTTTGAAAACAAGGTCTCATCTTCCTTTTGAAAATAGCAATACAAGCATAATTGTAAGCAATGCAAGCGACATTTTCAACACAACTCGAGAAAATATTTTTTGAAGTGCCCCTGCTCGAGCCCCACAAACAGGAGGGAATCAGCCGCAGTGCAAGGATTATCGCTGTTGTTATGCTGGTGCTGTTGCAGGCAAGCAGAATCAGGCAGTCTCTTTTTTGTCTATTGAAAAATCTTTTCCGTTCGTTTTGATAAAAGCAAACCCGGTATATCAAACAAGGCAACTCTTCCTAAAAAGCGCCCTTGATATGTCTGATTTCGCCAATCTGCCCATCCGATTTGACCATTATGCCAATTACGTCAAACCTGCAATCCTGTTCCAGAAGATTCTCCTCAATATACTCGAGCGCAAGCCTGCGAATTCTTCTTTTCTTTGAAACCGTGATAGATTCCTCGGGCTCGCCGAAGGCAGATGTGCTTCTTGATTTAACCTCAACGAAAACAACCGTAGTTCCCTTCTTTGCCACAACATCAAGCTCGCCACCTTCTCCTCTCCAGTTTCGAGAAAGGATTTGATAACCATTTCCTTCGAGATAGTTGCATGCCGCATCCTCCCCCTCCTTGCCAAGATTTCTTGCCTCCACAGCAGCCAACTATATCATCCCTTAAAGTCTCTCCTGAAAAGATTGCACCCCTCTATAAGTAAACCTGTGAAATCTGGTGGGTCCGAACGCTCTCAACGCCTCAAGGTGTTCACGACTGGCATATCCCTTGTTCCTGTAGAAGTTATATTTCGGGTATTTCGCGTGCAATGAGCGCATAAATCTGTCACGTTCAACCTTGGCAACAATACTTGCAGCTGCAACCGACTGAAAAGTCGAATCTGCTTTTGGAATACCGAATGCCGGTACTCCAAGCCCACAAGGCAAATAATAGTCACATATGACACAATCGCATTCCTGGTCCAACCCGTTGATAGCATCACTGAGCGCCTTCATGTTCATGGTTTGAATTCCCCATCTGTCGATGAGAGACGGGTCAATGAAAGTAACTGATATGGAAACCGCGCGTTTGGTTATCTCATTGTATAATTTTTCCCTCATTAAGGGAGTCAGTTTCTTGGAATCATCAATTTCCTCTATCATGGCACGCGGAGAGAACATAACTGCAGCCGCAACAAGCGGACCTGCAAGTGAGCCTCTCCCAGCCTCATCAGCACCAGCTATGAGTTCAATTCCATCGATTCTGAAAATGTTTTCATTTCTAAAAAGATTACCTCCTCTTCGAAGAATTCTGAAAGCAATCTTCCTTACAGTTACGCGTGGGTCACTGGCGAGTTGAATAACAAATTCGGGGTCAACTTTGGGGACCTTTAACATTTCATTTATTTCTTTAATAGAATAAGCAAGCGTACTCCTGTTTTTTTCGCCAAACATGAGCTCGGAAGGAGTTCTTTCTATCTCGGCGCTCTGAACCTTCCCGGTGGCCACCATATTAGAATTACCCTCCCGATAATAGTCCTCAAAGGAACAGGTCCTATAAACCTGCTGTCGCGAGAATTGGCTCTATAATCCCCCAGGCAGAACACTGTGCCTTCAGGGACTCTCTCCGGACCATAATCGCACGAGTCAATCATTGCGTATCCCTCATGAATTCTTTTCCCGTTTACATACAGAATTCCCTTCCTCAACTCGATAGTTTGCCCTCCGGTTGCCACCACACGCTTCACGTAGGGAGTAGAATCCCTGAAGGCGATATGGAGAGTTTCAGCAATTTGCTCAAAGGGCCAGTAGAATGGATTTTTCGTGTTCATCGAACTGGGCTCACTTGGAGGGAATCGAAAAACCACAATTTCGCCACGTCTCGGCTTCCCAAAAAGATATGAAAGCTTCTCAACCATGACCCTGTCTCCGACTTTAAGTGTTGGCGTCATGGAAGAGGATGGTATTACAAACGCCTTCAAAAAAAAGGACTGGATTATTATCGCAAGGCAGAAGGCAATTGCAATGGTAATTAAAATCTCGATGAGGAATCGAAAGAAACTCTTGCTTTTGCCAGGATTATTTGAGTTCTCTTTACTTTGTGGCTCATGAATCCCTTGTTTTTTCACCTGGTCATAAGGGAATGCTTCTTCTGACTTTTGTTCGCTCTCTTCGCCTTCGCCTATCATGAGTAGGGTTCACGAAAGCTTCTTCTTTTTTACCCGTGCTTCTTTTCCTACCTTTTCACGGATGTAGTAAAGCTTTGCTCTTCTCACATCTCCCTCAGAAATAACCTTGATATCCTTTATTACCGGTGAGTGCAATGGGAAGGTGCGCTCCACCCCAACGCCGAAAGAAATTTTTCTTACCGTAAATGTCTCACGTGCGCCACTTCCCTGCCTTCGAATCACAAGTCCCTGAAACGATTGAGATCGCTTTCTCTCAGTTTTCGAATCTCCGGAGCGCTCTTTCGTCTCAATAGTTACCCTTACCGTATCCCCGGGCTTGAAATCGGGAATGTCTTGCTTCAATTGTTGTCTCTCGATATCCTGAATTTCGTTCATCATTCCTCCTTGAATAGGAAGGGGTCGAACCTTCGATTTTGGTGTCATGAATTATTGATGACTGCTCATCTAAAACAACAAAACCAAACACGAGGCCCCTTTCTCATATTGCCTCCTTGAACCAGAATATTATAATGGAGAATAATCAAACCTGCATGAGAACTTCAAACAAGAAGGTCTGGGCGTCTCTTTTGAGTAATTTCCCGTGCGCAGGTTTTTCGCCATTCCCTTATTCTTTTATGGTCGCCAGAGAGAAGAACACGAGGAACCTTCAAGCCCTTGAAATCAGAGGGTCTCGTGAATTGAGGATATTCGAGGCAAGGACCCGAGAAGGATTCCTCTCCAAGAGACTCGTAGTTTCCAAGCACTCCCGGGATAAGTCTTGAAACTGCATCAAGGATAACAAGAGCGGCAAGTTCACCGCCGGAAAGCACATAGTCTCCAATTGAGATTTCAAAACTCGCAAAATGTTCTCTTACCCTTTCGTCAATGCCCTCGTACCTTCCGCAAATCAGCGCAAAATGCTTGTTACGAGAAAGTTCCTTGGCTTTTTCCTGGTCGAATTTTTCACCCCGTGGCGAAAGCAAAATAACGGGAAGTTTTTCTCTCACCAAAAATGGGCTCATCTCAAAAACTTTTGAAAGCGCATTTGCTATGACATCCACCCGAATGACCATGCCAGGTCCACCACCAAATGGGGCGTCGTCTATGTTCCTGTGCCTATCTGGTGAAAACTCGTGAAGGTCGTGAACAAACACCCTGAGCCCGTTACAGTCACGCGCCTTCTTGATCACGCCCGATTCAAGGGGTGAGGAAAGAACCTGTGGCAAAGGGCAAAAAACATGAGCCTCAATCATGAACGTAACCCGTCTATCAAATCAACGACAACTTGCCTTTCCTCTAAGTCAATTTTCTTTATGAATTCCCTGACAAATGGAATGAGGAAGCACTTTTCCTCTCTTTCAACCTCGAGTATTTCCTGACCTTTACCAAAAAGAACATCCTTGATAACTCCAACGCTTTCACCCTCAATTGAAAAAACGTTCAGTCCTATGAGTTCGTGTACCCAGTATTCTCCTTCATGCAAAGGCACCTTCATAGGCTTCGCAAGAATTTCGCAACCTTGAAGCTGCCGCGCAGCGTCCCTATCGCAAATGCCCTCAAACTCTAAAATCAAGTGGTTTTTTTCGCCAGCAGCAGCTTTTATCTTTACTTTTTTGAGCTCGCCTTTTCCGGAGATATAAAGCAAGAAGCCACCAGGAGAAAACCTTCCGGGCAAATCACTATCTGATCTTATGATAACAGCGCCATTATTTCCATGGGCTCTCAAAATTTTCCCGACGAGGAGGAGGTTGCCTTCGTCATTCCCTCCTGCCATCGAGTTTCCTTTCAGTCAAGAATCTCGACTATCGCATTTTTGCCATGCTTCATGCCAGCAGCCTTTACAAGCGTTCTCAACGCCTGAGCAATTCTTCCCTGCTTTCCAATGACTTTGCCTATGTCATCCGGGTGAACCTTCAACTGTAAAATTACCGACCGCTCGCCCTCGATAACTTCAATTTGCACATCTTCAGGGTGGTCAACGAGACATTTTGCCAGGTATTCGAGCAGTTCTTTCATCTTCGCCTCCATCTCACTCTTGTCTTCAGTGTGAAAAGTATCCATGAAAACCTCCTCAGACCGTATACTTTACCTACTGCTTCCCTCGCTTCGTTTCAAATTCGTCCCATACTCCTGTGATTTTCAATAGATTTTGAACCTGACCGGTAGGTTGCGCTCCCCTCTCAAGCCAGTACAAAGCTCTCGAACCATCAACCTTGATAACTGAAGGTTCCTCCCTCGGATTGTAGTATCCAATGGATTCTATATACTTCCCATCGCGAGGATTCCTCGCATCAGCAACCACTACTCTGTATACTGGCGACTTTTTCTTGCCCATCCGCTTGAGTCTTATCTTGACCAAAATTCCTCCTCGGTTATAGATTCCTTATTCTAACAGATAAATTATTCAAAATGGAAAGAGTTTCTTTAGCAATCCGGGCCCCGGTCCCTTCCCCGAGAATACCTTTAGCATCTTCTGCATCTGAGCAAACTGTCGCATCAGCTGATTCACTTCCTGGGTGGAAGTCCCAGACCCCGTTGCTATTCTTCGCCTCCTGCTTGCATTCAGAATGTTAGGATTCCTTCTTTCCTCTGTGGTCATTGACCTCACAATCGCCTCAATGCGCTTGATTTTTTTCTCATCTACCTCAATTCCAGAACTCCTTGCCATTTGCCCCATACCAGGAGTCAGTTCAAGGATTTTCGATAACCCGCCCATTTTTTGCATCTGCTGCAGTTGGTCAAGAAAATCCTCAAGGTCGAACTTCTGCTTTCTTAACTTCTCCTCGAGTTTTTTGGCGCGTTCCTCATCAACAACCTGTTCGGTTTTTTCGACCAGCGTAACAACATCGCCCATTCCAAGAATTCTGGACGCAATCCTTTCAGGATGAAAAGTTTCAAGATCATCCATCTTTTCGCCGATTGACGCAAGTTTTACGGGCTTGCCAGTCACCGACTTCATGGAAAGCGCTGCGCCACCCCGCGCGTCACCATCGAGTTTCGTCAGAACTATTCCATCGAAGTCAAGTTTCTCGAGAAAAGAAAGGGCAACATTCACAGCATCCTGGCCAGTCATGGCATCCACCACGAGCAGCGTTTCCGCAGGTTGGAGTTCCTTTTTCATCTCAACAAGCTCCTCCATCATTTCCTCGTCTATATGAAGTCTTCCCGCAGTATCAACAATTACAACATCATTTCCATTTTTTCTTGACTCGACAACTGCTCTTTTTGCGATATCAACCGCTCCGACGTGTCTGTAGTAGTAAACCGGGGTATCTATCTGTTCACCAAGAGTCTTCAGTTGCTCAACTGCCGCGGGCCTGTAAAGGTCAGCCGCAACCAGAACCGGGTTTCTGCCATGGTGCCTCAAAAAATAGGCAAGTTTTGCGGCGACGGTTGTTTTTCCGCTTCCCTGAAGCCCAACAAGCATTGTCACGGAAGGCGGTTGAGCGGAAAATTTCAAAGGCTTGCTTTCACCACCAAGAATCTCGCTGATCTCATCATAAACAATTTTCACCACTTTCTGAGCAGGCGTAATGCTCTTTGCCACTTCCTCTCCAACCGCTTTCTCGCTAACCCTGCTGATGAAATCCTTGACGACCTTGAAGTTGACATCCGCCTCGAGCAAAGCAATACGAATCTCCCTCATGGCAGCGTCAATATCTTTTTCAGTGAGCCTTCCATGACCTTTTAGCCGCGCGAAAACACTCTGTAATCTATCCCCGAGACTTTCAAACAATTCCAACTCCTTAAAGAAATTTCCCTTAGGAAAATATTATAGCCTTCTAAGTCCCTCTTTAGCGTCTTCAAAAACTTCTTCGCTTCAATCAGGAAAAAAATTGCCCGGCACAGATGCCGGGCAATTCACAGGAAAAAATAAGCACTCAAGCCTTTCCAAGAATCTTGAACATTTTAGTTCCGCATTTTTCACAGGTTCCCTTCAATGCTTTTCTTTTGTTCTTCATGACGACTTCCTGTGCATCCTTCATTTCACGCTTCGCCTTGCATTTGACACAATAACCTTCAGCCATTTCTCCTCCTTTTCCAGTTTGTAACATTATAACCAATTACCTTGTTCAAAAACCGCTATGGTTAGTATGAACCATAAAACAATTTCAAGGGCATTTTCAACATGCTATGCTTTTCGAAGTTTTCCTGAGAAAATATGAAGTCGTGTACAATGTTCTAACTGAAATAGTTTTCCCGGCAGAGAAAGGTTCATGGAAAAGTGACGGGCAGTTGATGCCGGGGTAAATGTGTTATTCAGCCGTGAAAAATTGAGAAAACTTCGTCAGGAAATTCGCAGAAGGTATTGTGAACGATAAAGTCTTTGGAAATGAATACGATGAAATAAGACGGGCGTTTTCAAAAAGCAGATGCGACGCGACTGTAGAGAACCTCATGAAACGCGGATTCGACGCAAGGTCATTTTCAACGCCCGAGGAAGCTGTCCAGGCTGTTCTTTCAGTAATACCCCGGGGTTCGCAAATTGGCGCGGGAGGCAGCGTTACTTTGAAAGAAATCCATCTTCTCGAAGTGCTCTCTTCGAGGGGAGACGAGGTTGTTTATCACAAGCCGGAAATGGAACCTCCCCTGAGCCTTTCAACACGGAAGAAGTCCATAACCTGCGATTATTTCCTCACTTCTAACAATGCGATAACCATTGATGGAGAACTTGTCAATACAGATGGAATCGGAAACCGAGTCGCTGGAATGATTTTCGGACCAAAGACTGTAATTGTACTTGCTGGAGTGAATAAAATCGTTCAGAACCTTGAAGAGGCTTTTTCCCGCATCAAGAACATCGCCGCGCCTGCAAACGCGAGGAGACTCGGAATTAACGTTCCATGCGTATCCGCGGGAAAGTGCGTAGAGTGCAAAAGCCCACTTTCAATATGTAGAATCACCACCATCATTCACGGCAAACCAATGTGGACTGACCTGAAGGTTTTTCTCATAGCGGAAGCCCTTGGTCTTTAGAATAGACCTGAGATACGAAGGGGACTTATTCAGGCAAACCTTTCAAGAAACTTTGCAAGCCACGGATATAAAAACCTTGATAACGCAACTGCTTTCTGCACCTTTCCGGAACGCAATGGCATGCGGGGTCTTGATTTTCTTATTGCCTCAAACCACTCGCGCGGTTCCCTGCTCTCAAGAATCCCCTCGAGATTGTAGATTGATATATCCCTGATACCCGCAGCAAGCGCCCCCCCAAGCCCTATAACCAGCTCATCCGGATGTGAAAAACAGGACTCGTTACCAAGAATCCCCGTGCCGGTTACCCCGAGCGAAATTGCCGCTCTTTCTCCGATCAAGTCACGAAGCTCCATACATGCGATATGTGTCAACCAGTTGGCATCCTTCGTGCTCACAAGCCCGCCCGACATCCCGGAAATCATTGACACATAAAACATCGGGCTTACAAAGTCCCAGTCTATCCCAGTAACAGGAGTTTCCATCAGGTCCTCGACAATTCCGTATCCCTTTTCAAAATCAATCAAAACGAAGGGAAAAATTGCAGCAAGAGTCTTCATGCTCTGACTCTTGACCCACAGATTAAGGGCATCGAACGCTTTTCTCGCCTCTAAAAATCGGGGCTTGTTCAGGTTTTCTTTCAAGACTTCAATCACAGTCGGTACAATTTTCAATCCTCTGGCTTCGACAACCCGGGTCATTTGCGAAAATGGAAGTTCGAGGTCAAACGCCACAATATCGGGAAGAACTCCATTTTCGGAAGCCCATGCGATAAGTCTTTCAAGGAATGACTCATACTCTCGAAAACTCCTCTCAGATGGAAAATAACCATCCTCAACAGAAAGAAGCGGCCAGAATGTAACTTCGATTCCGGATTCCTTGATTTCTCTCAACGCTCTCGCGCTTTCCTCATGCAGCTCTTCTTCACGCATCGCAATTGCAACTCCAGCCCTGAATTCAACAAGATAGGGAATTGCATTCCTTGCAATTTCCGCGGGCGTTATGTTTTCAGCCCAGAACCTCAAAGAAAATTCCATCACATGAATTCCCCTGTGCGATCGCTCTGCTCAAAAAAGAGCCCTCGAGTACTCCTCAGGTTCGAACGGTTTCAAATCGGAAAGCCCCTCACCAATCCCCACATACGAAACTGGGATTCCAAGTTCCCGACCAATCGCCAGAACGACCCCCCCTTTTGCGCTACCATCCATCTTTGTAAGGGCAATGGAACTTATATCAAGAGCACTCGAGAACATTCGTGCCTGATTGATTCCATTCTGTCCCGTCGTCGCGTCAATAACAAGTACCCCTTGAGCGCTAACTCCCTGCCTCTCCGCAACCCTCCACATCTTCGAAAGTTCATCCATCAGATTTTTCTTTGTGTGAAGCCTTCCGGCAGTATCAACTATCACCAGGTCGATCCCCTTCGCTTTCGCGCTTTTTACCGCGTCGAAAACAACCGCCGCCGGGTCTCCGCCAGCCTGATGCTTTACCACTGGGGCACCAACCCTCATCGCCCACATCTCCATTTGCTCAATCCCCGCTGCCCTGAAAGTATCCGCCGCGGCAAAAATTACTTTCTCGCCCTGTCTCTTTTTCATGTACCCGATCTTTGCAGCAGTGGTAGTCTTCCCGACCCCATTGACTCCAACCACAAAGAGGACACGAGGCTTTTCTCCTTGCTCTTCCGGGGTCTTCTCGATTTCTTTGAGCAGTTCCACGACCTCATCCCGGAAAGCCTGCTTGAGGTTCTCTATCTCAAAAGCTCCTTGAGCCTTGATTCTTTTCTTTGCACCTTCCACTATCGACAGGGCGCATTCCACTCCCGCGTCAGCCGCAATCAACGCTTCCTCAGCTTCAAGCCAGAACTCGGGGTCGACAGAGCTTATCTTATGAACTCTCCCGAAGGGAAGCAGAAGCATCCTCCTTGACTTCGAAAGACCATCTTTGAGAGATTCGGAATCGCCATTCTCCTCTACTTCGGAACCCGAAGAGGGCAAATCGACAACCCCCGGCTCCATAGAAGAAACCTCCTCTATCTGAATAGAATCCCTTGCCAGCGCCTCCGACACTTCCGCACCATCATATTCAGGAGGGCAAGAAGCGGATTTCTTTTTCTTAGCCTTTTCGCTATTTTTCTCTTTTTGCTTTTTTTTGTCCCTTGAGCGCATGTTGTTTTAGATGGGGTCAGGTCTTGCAGGACCTGACCCCATTACCCTCTTTAGGCAACTTCCTGTTCAACCATCTGCGAAACAACCTTTGAAACGCCATCCTCCTGCATTGTTACCCCGTATATCACATCTGCGATTTCCATCGATCTTTTCTGATGAGTTATCAGAATCAACTGTGAGTCCTTCCTGAACTCCTTCACGAGCTCGAGGAAACGACTAAGGTTTACATCATCGAGTGCCGCTTCTACCTCGTCGAGGAAATAAAACGGAGAGGGTCGAACTCTGAATAGCGCAAAGAAAAAAGAAATCGCAGTAAGAGCGGTTTCGCCGCCAGATAGCAGTGAGATTCGCCTCAACTTCTTCCCTTGGGGCTCCGCGAATATATCTATTCCAGAAGAAAGGACCTCAGAAGGCTCGGTAAGACGGATTTCCGCCCGACCGCCGGGGAAGAAAAACGAGAAAATCTCCTGAAAGTGCCGGTTCATTTCGTTAAGAGTATCGAGGATTCTTCTTTCTATCTGCCTGTCAATCTCGCGTATGACTCTCTTGAGCTGCGACTTTGCCCGCTCGATATCCTCGATCTGCTCTTTCAAGAATTCAAACTTTTCTTGAAGCCCCTGCTTTTCAAAAATTGCTTCCTGATTAACTGGTCCAATACCCTCGAGGCGTTCCTCGAGCATCCTAATCTTGTTTTCCAAATCTTCATCCGGTCTCATATCCTTGTATTGCTCAAGCGCCTGCTCCAAAGGAATGTGCAACTCATCAAGTATTTTCGAGGTGAGCTGCTCGGATTTGACCTTCAACTCGGTAAGAAGCAAGTCCTTCGAGTGGGATTCCTTACGCAGATCTTCCACCGACTTCGTTAGTTCTCCTGTTTTCAGGCGAACATTCTTCAGTTCGCTTGAAGCCCTCGCCGCTTTTTCATCGCCTTCCCTTAAAACATTGAGAATCCTTTCCCTTTCCGCGAATGCGAGTTCAACAAGGCGAGAATGAATTCTTTTTAATCTTTCTTCTTCGGAAACATGATCTTCTTCGAAGTGTTCGCCGGTCGAAGGAATAACCGAAGCCTCTTCAAGTTCCGCCTTCCTTGCACGAGCAATTTCTATCTCCTTATTGATCGCCGCTTTCTCCTCTAACAACGAACGCGCATTGATTTCGAGGGTCTCGTATTCCCTGCGTGCTTCCTCGAGCCTTCCATTTACCGACGAACCCTCTTCCTCGAGAACATCTATCTTCGAGCATATTTCATCATAATCCTTGCCCTCGAGAATCGTTCCCCCTCTGACTCCAGCCGATAAATACTCATTCAATGCCATGCACGCGTTGAAATCACCCGTAACATGCCTGAGGAAAGACCACTCCTGCTGCCTCTCCTGACCAAGTTCTCTCAAACAGCGAACCACATCGGAAAAATGTAAGTTCAAGCCTTCGAGCCTGAGATTTAGATTGTCTATTTCTTCCCTGACAGTCTCGAGCCTTCTTTCCTGAGATTCCCTGCGAGAAGCAGTTGCCTCCATTTGCGCCGGGGCAACCGTAGAGCTACCACCCTTTATGAGGGTCCCGGACGAAACCACATCTCCATCATGAGTGATGAACACCATTCCCGGATACTCTTCCGCCTTCGAAAAAGCCTGTTCAACTCCATCTACGATGTAAACATTGCAAAATATTGCATCCAAGGCGTCGTTGAATATCTCAGGAGCCCTTATGACATCGCGTGCCATCACACAGTTATCTAAAACGGCGCCTCTTTGTCCTTCAATCCCCGAGCCAACATGCCCCTTGAAGAACAAAGAAATTCCAAGTTTGTTGCTCTTCAAGTATTTGATCGACTGCAAAATAGCGTCAGGGTAAGGCGCGGCAATTGCCCATGCCCAAGGACCAAGAAAACCAAGTATTGCCTTCTCATAACCTGACTCAATCTCAAGATGAAAAGCCAAAGGACCAAAAAGTTCGCCATCTGTTGGGTTTTCCTTGAGAAGTTCCTCGGTGGCATTGGCAACCGTCCAGTTCAAAGTATCGAGCTCGGAAAAGATCGAAAGTCTTGAAACAAGTGCCGCCTGCTCCACCTCGAGCGAAACCTTGTCGAGAAAAGCCCTCTGTCTTTGCTCCTCGATTGCAGCAAGGTCGGTTATGAGAGAATCAATTTTTCCGGAAAGTTCACCCAGATGCGCTTCCCTTTTTCCGATTTCCTCTCTCAGGATAGCTTCTTTCTCTGCCAAACTGGCGCGTTCATCCCCTTTGACTTTTGAAACAAATCTAACTGAATCACCAAAGCCCTGCGAGGAAAGCATTTCCCTTTTCGCCTCAAGTGCTGCCTTCTCTTTTGTTATTTCCCTCTCCTTGCAGGAAAGCCCATCGATTTTTTCCTTGAGAAACTCCCTCCGCTTGACAATCTCCGAAAGTCTTTCCTCGAGCGAAAAAAGGCTCCTTTCCTTTTCCAAAAGCCTTCTGAAAACCATCTCTATCCTATCTTCTCCCCTGTCCCTACTCTCAGAATCCCTTTCCCGCGCCATGAGAAGTGACTTCAAACGTTCATGAGCCGAGACCAGGCGATAAGATAATTCTCTGAGTTCATGCTCTCTTGAACGCCACTCATCCTCGATATTCTCAACTTCTCTCCCACGTGAAGACAACTCTTCAAGCTCCCCAATGAGACGGGTCAGCTCCTCGGATATTTTTCGCTGTTCATTCTCGTACCTTTCCTGCTCATCCTTACATGCCCTGAACTCAAAGACTGCAAGCATCGCCTCGGAACGGGTAAGCTCGTGGATGATTCCCTCGTATTCTTCAAGCCTCTGTGCCTGACGGTCGAGTGGCCTGAGTTGCCTTTTTACCTCTTTGATGACCTCATTTATTCGAACATATTCACTCTCGATTTTCTCAAGTCTCCGGAGTGCCTTCTCCCTTCGCATACGATATTTTGATAGACCGCCAGCTTCCTCGATATACATACGCCTTTCCTCCGGCCTCAAAGAAAGGATTTCATCGAGATTGCCCTGTGTAACAACAGAATTCAGAGATTTTCCAAATCCCGCATCAGAAAGCAATTCCTGAATATCAAGCAACCTGCACGAGCAGTCGTTCAAGCGGTATTCGCTCTCGCTTCCCCTAACCACATTTCGTGAAATAAATACCTCATAGTTGTCAATAGGAAAGTCCTTGTTCGAGTTGTCAAGCGTCAGGGTAACTTCAGCCATGTTGGAGGGTCTCACATGAGCGCTTCCACTAAAGATTACATCGTCCATGCGATTGCTCCTGAGAGAGGACGGACTCTGCTCCCCCAAAACCCACATTATCGAGTCCGCAAGATTGCTTTTCCCCGAACCGTTAGGACCGACGATTACAGTTATACCAGGTTCAAACTCGAGCGTTGTTTTCCTCGCGAAAGATTTGAAGCCTCTCAGAGTCAATGATTTCAGATACAACTTGCCATCCCGGTTTTGTTCTCTTTGTTTACTTGCAAATTATCATTCATTCGCGTTCTGGAAGATTATTTCTATGAACATTCCCCGATACCTTCCCACGCAATTGAAGCAGCCCCAACGACTCCGGCTTCGCGCCCGAGAGTACTGAGGCAAACATTTGCGTCCCTAACCAGAAAATCGTTCCCGTTCTCTCTAACCGCCTTCCTTACATCATTGATAAACAAATGTCCGGAAGCCGACATCCCTCCACCGAGAACCACCATCTCCGGGTCGAAAATGTGTATAAGACTCGCGATTCCAATACCGAGATATCGGGAAACTCTTGAGAATGCCTCACATGCCACCGAATCGGATTCATCGGCGGCAAGAGAAATTGCCTCTCCATCTATTTTCTCAATCTCTCCGCCGGAAATCTTCCAGAGAAGAGAGTTTTTGTCCATCTTAGCAAGCGCTATTGCTTCCCTCTTGAGCGCGGTTCCAGAAGCCAGGGATTCAAGGCATCCCCGTCTCCCACACCCACATAGAGGACCGTCAGGATCAACTGCCACGTGCCCGAATTCTGCTGCTGTCCCGCGAAAGCCCCTGTATATCTTTCCGTCAATACATATCCCGCCACCAATCCCGGTGCCAAGAGTCAGGTAGATAAAGTCAGCAACTCCCTTGGCAGCACCCGCAAGTTTTTCTCCCAAGCACGCGGCATTCGCATCATTATCAAGGAAAACAGGAAACCCTGTTCTTTCTGAAACGATTCTTCTCAGTGGAACCTCTCTCCATGCAATATTTGGAGACTCCACAACAATACCATTCTCGTGGAGGATGAAGCCCGCGACTCCAAGACCGACTGCAGCCGGCTTGAGATTCGCCTCATTTGCACTTTTCAACCCCTCGCTTACGAGCATGGCCAGCTGGTCAATCATTTTTTTTTCGCTGTCAAAGGGTGAGCGTCTCTCTAAGCTTTCAAGAATCCTTCCCTCTACGTCCACTATACCGAGTGTAAGTTTTGCCCCGCCAACGTCCACACCTAAGACGCATCTGGTCCGTTCCAACTACTCTTCCTCCTCGATCCAGCCAAGTCCCTTCAACGCGGCTCGCGCCACACGCTGCTCGGCTTCCTTCTTCGAAGCACCCTTCACGGGTCCAAAGCGTTTGCCTGCCACATCAACTGTCGAGTAGTAAATTCTTTCGTGATCAGGACCCTCATGGGACACATAATATTCCGGAACATGCCCGGTATGCTTGACGGAAAGCTCCTGGAGAATGCTCTTGAAATCGAATGGCTCATGTTCCTTGAAACTTCCCTTGACCTTCCCCAAAACAGACACAACTACCCTCGACGCCTCCTCGAATCCCCCGTCAAGATATAAAGCGCCAATGAGAGCCTCGAATGCACCGGCAAGAATGGACCTTTTTTGCCTGCCGCCTGTTATCTCCTCTCCCCTTCCAACAAGAATGACTCGGTCGAGCCCTACGGCAAGTGCAGCTTTTGCCAGTGTCGCTCCCCTAACAAGTGATGCCCGGAACCTTGTAAGCTCTCCCTCTTGAACCTGAGGAAAATAATCAAATAGCGCATGTGAAACAATCAATTCAATAACGGAGTCACCCAAAAACTCGAGCCTTTCGTTTGATTCGTTTGCGGGGAGACCCTTCTCGTTCACGTATGAAGAGTGTGAAAGCGCATTAGTAAGTAGCAAGGGGTCGGTAAAATTATAACCAATGTTATTCTGTAGAGTAACTATGTTTTCATCAAAGTCTTCCAAATTATCCAAGTGCTCCATTCCATAAATACGGTTGCATTCGATCGACGATCCATCCACTCAAGAGCGTTCCGCTCCCTTACGAATACGGTAGAAACCTTTGGAACGGAACACTAAGTCTCCGATATCTCATTAGCATCCCTCAATGCCCTGTTGGTCTTATTTTATTGAAATCTACTACTTCGGCACATCGGGAAGCTCGAGCGCTGAGAGCAGGGAATCAAGCATTATTCTTTTTCTTATGAAAAACCTTATCCTTTCAATTTTCTTTACGCTGCTCACCTTTTGCCTTGAAATCGCATCCTCCACCATCTCCACAGCAGTAGCAGTGTCATGTTTGACCACCACTATAGGAACGCCAAGTTCAGATGCCTGGGCAATAATAGCGGGCGACGGTCTCAAACCACCTGTAAGTATGATACATTTCGTCGGCGTTGAAAGAGCGGCAAGTTGAATGTCAGACCTGTCACCGCCTGTAATGACAACCTTGTTTTCCCTCCTTCTAAAAAGCTCGAGAGCCTGTCTTTCTCCCATTGCCCCAACCATCATGGTTTCAATAAGTTCTTCACACCTGTCTTCAGCGCAAACAACTTCCCCCTCGAGGAAAGAAACAAGATCATTGATGGTGATTGACCTCAAGACATTATCTACCGGTATATATCCGAAAAACTGAATGCCTTCTTCCGCAAGGAATCGCGACATGAGATTTCGGACAAACTCCTCACGACCTTCCGGAACCCAGTTCAGTATTACGCCAAGAAAGCTCCCCCCGAAACGGTCGCGCGCAGAAAGTATCCTGTCAGCCATCACCTCCTCATCAAACGTTTCAAGAAGCAGAACCTTTGAGCCAAGGAGCGCGGCAATCTCTGGAGCGGAAAGCCCAAGGATTTTCCCCTGACTGAGATCCATGGGACCCTCGACAAAGACCACGTCATTCTTGCTCGATAACTTTCGGTGGACATTCGAAAGACGCCTTCCTGTGTTATCCGGCCTTTTCCTCATGTACCTCGAGATGGTCAAACGAGTGAGATGGAATAGGGTCATTTCATCTGATTTTTCGCTCAATTCGAGAACCTGCCTTGCAAATATCGCATCCGGGTCTATCTTCCCATTATCAGTTTTGATGGGGTATCCACCAACAGGCTTCATATAGCCGATCGTGTATCCCCGGCTCTTGAGTTCCAGAGCAAGACCCATCAATATTGTAGTCTTACCGGAATAGTTTTCAGAGGACACCGTAAGCAGGGTTACCAAGGCACCCAGCTCCCATTAGAATTACTATTCATCAAGCAAAAATCGCAAATCAAAAGTCCACCAAAACCAATTTTGCTCATTCGCACCGAATTCATTGAATCCAAGGGAAAAGAAGCGTCAAAAATAGCCTACTCCACCTCGAAAATCTGTTTTCCGTTGTAATAGCCACATTCCCTGCATACCCTGTGTGGAAGTTTCGGCTTATGGCACTGCGGGCATTCCACAACAGTCGGGGTTTTTGCTTTGAAGTGCGCCCTTCTTGAATCTCTTCTTGTTTTTGAAACTCTTCTTTTCGGAACAGCCATAAATTACCCCTTCTCTCTTTACACAAAAACAACTGATAGTACATAACTGCCAATAAGAAGTCCCACCACTAATTCTTTGAAATTTACTCGAAACATGAAAGTCATCCCTGCCTCAAACGTTTCGCGATTTCTTTTAGTGGCTCGAGGCGGACATCAACCTGCTTCCTCTCGCAATGGCATTCCCCCTCATTGAGATTAGCTCCACATACCGGGCAGAATCCGCGACACCCCTCGGAACAAATCCTCTTCACCGGAAGAGAGAGGCAAAGAGAATCCCTCAAAATCGGCAGAAAATCAAGGATTCCGTCAGCTATCAGATAATCATCGGTAGAAAATCCTTCCGTTTTCTCATCAGAAGGAGAAAGAAGAACATGCTCACAAATCCTGATACTGAACTCAAAAGGGAACTCCTCGAGGCACCTCGAGCAGATAAGAGCTACTTTTCCTGCTACATCTCCATCTACCGATACCCCACCGAGAATACGCTTGAGTTCAATGTCCCAGCGAACACTTTCCCCCTCCGAGAGCAGAAGTTCATATCCCTCCTCAACCTGGATACCAGCATTTCCCCTCAAGTGCCTCTCCTCGCCTACTTCGGGAAGTTCCTCTTCTATATCAACTCTAAATTTACCGAAATCAAAATCTCTTTCCATTGCCTTTGCCCCATCTTATGAATGACTCCAACGCTCCATTCATGCCTGCGACGTTTTCACAGGCAAAACAAGTTGAATGAAAAAATACCCCGGCTCATCCGGGGAGGCATGACTTTCAAGATAATGGCTATTCATTTTCTCCCTCATAGCCATACTCTTCTTCTTCCGGCTCAACCGGATAGCCACCGAGCTTTTCTCTCCATGAACCTATCAAACTCAAAAGTTCCTCAACGGATTCCCTGACTTCCATCAATGATGCCTCAACCTCACCGAAAATCCTGTCCGCATAACCTTTTGCGTCATCCCTAACCTGTCGCGCATCCTGCTCCGCTGCCTCGATAATGTGGTCTCGCTCGAGCTCCGCCTGCTTCACAATCTCAGTTTCTTGAACCATCATTTCAGCGCGCTTCTCCGCCCTCGCAAGTATATCCTCTTCCTTCCTTCCCGCCTCAGTAATGATTCTCTCTTTATCCCTTGTTACTGCCCTTGCCTGCTTCAACTCATTTGGAAGAGTCGCTCGAATGTCATCAAGCAAATCATAGAATTCAGCCTCGTTTATCATCGCAGATGAGGACAGCGGCACATGCTTTGAGTTTGCTACAAAATCCTCGAGCCTATCAAGCCTTCCGAATATGTCCATTTCCCTCTTCTCCCTTCTGAATACCGCCTCATCCCGATTTTCCACGTTTGAGTTTCTCCTTGAGTCGCCTCTCGACATTCTCCGGCACCAGCCCCTTTATGGAACCGCCGTATTTGAAAACCTCCTTGATGCCACTTGAGCTAACAAATGTGTACTCCGGCGAAGCCATTACGAAAAACGTTTCAATGTTCTCATCCATCTGACGATTCATCTGCGCCATCTGAAACTCGAACTCGAAATCCGACATAGCTCTCAAACCCTTTATTATCGCACATGAACCATATTTTCTCGCCAGGTCAATAAGGAGTGAATCAAAAGATATGACCTCGATATTATCATAATCGCCAAGACATTCGACAACCATTTCGACCCTCTCGCTTACATCAAAGAATGGGCATTTCTCTGGATTTGCAGCTACCGCAACAACCACCCTATCAAAATGTTTGGCTGTCCTAATAATCACGTCAAGATGACCGTTAGTAACCGGATCAAAAGAGCCTGGGCATACCGCGACTTTCAAACGATAACCCTTGTCTTGAGACAACTATGCCACATCCTTCTTATCAAAACAACTAAGTTAATTTACCACTTTCAAGCAATGATGCCCCATAGATAGAAACTATAGAATCGCCGTAATCGCGCCTATCAATAAGCCCCCAATGCTCAACTCGAGGTTCGTATATCGAATGCCTTGAATGCCTGTAAATGAGCACCCCATCATCTTTTAATATACCCATCTCCTCAATCCTTGAGAAGAGCTCATCGAGCAACGATATTCCAATTCTAAATGGGGGGTCAACAAAAATCAAATCATACGGACCCCTAACTCTTCCAAGACCAGCGGGAAGGTTCGCTTTGACCACCCTCGCTTTCGATTCAAAGTGTGTACGGCCAAGGTTCATCCTCAATGAGCTAATCGCACGCTCGTCTCTTTCCACGAAATCAACATGCGCAGCTCCGCGGGAAAGCGCCTCAATGCCAAAAGAACCACTACCGGCGTAGAGGTCAAGGATATCCTCCCCCTCGACACTTTCACCGATAATTGAAAAAATGGATTCCTTTACCCTGTCAAGCAAAGGTCTCACAAACATGCCCTCTGGAGCGCAAAGTTTTGTTCCTTTTGCTTTTCCCGCAATAACTCGCATGCGCAATCACCATTGAAAAATACACGGCATCAATACTTCATCCTTTGAACAACCAGGAAAGAGTACCCGAGAACCTCCTTGCAGTCTCAATCCTCAAGGGAATATTCTCACTCGATAAAAGTTCGGGGTCTGACTCCACAAGCTTTGAAGCTGCACGGCGGGCTTTTTCAATCAATCTGAAATCTCTTGTGAGCCTTGCAAGTCGAAGGTCAGGAATTCCTGACTGCCTTGTCCCGAAAATTGAACCTTCCCCCCTTATTCTCAAATCAGCTTCAGCAAGCGAAAAGCCATCGGAGTACTTCCGAATCGCTTCCATTCGCTCTTTTGCCTCTTCCGTTTTCGGATCTGCGAAAAGAATGCAAACTCCTCTTTTGTCTCCCCTTCCCACCCTTCCACGGAGTTGATGAAGCTGTGCGAGCCCAAATCTATCGGCATTCTCGATTATCATAACAGTAGTATTTGGAACATCTATTCCAACCTCGAGCATAGAAGTGGAAACCAACAAATCAAGTTCGCGAGCCTCAAATCTCTCCATGACTGCTTTTTTTTCAGCGCTTTTCATCTGACCATGAAGAAGGCCAATTCTTGATTCCGGCAGTTCCTTTCTTAACCTTTCGACTTCATCGCTCGCAGCCTTTGCCTCAAGAGTATCCGACTCCTCGATAAGAGGGCAGATAACAAAAGCCTGCCTTCCAGCCGAAACTTCCCTTCCTACGAGCGCAATTGCGCCTTTTCGCTCGCCCGGTCTCGCGACCACAGTGTCGGTGCCCTTCATGCCCGAAGGAATCTCATCGATCACGGAAACATCAAGATCGCCGTATAAAGTGAGAGCGAGAGTCCGTGGAATCGGGGTTGCGGACATGTAGAGAATGTCGGGTCTCCTGCCCTTCGAAACAAGCGCAACGCGCTGCTCCAGACCGAAGCGGTGCTGCTCATCGACAACAGCGAGCCCGAGATGGGAGAAACTCACTTTTTCCTGGATGAGAGAATGCGTTCCTATTACTATGTCAACCGAGCCGTCCGATATCCCATCGAGAACGGATTCAGGCGAAGCACTCGTAAGGAGAGCAACTTTTACCCTAAAACCCTTCAGCATCTTTGAAATCCTTGTGTAATGCTGATTCGCAAGTATTTCGGTTGGAGCCATAATGGCACCCTGAAAACCGCTTTCCACCGAAAGCAAAAGAGCAAGCAGGGATACAAGCGTTTTGCCCGAACCAACTTCACCCTGGAGAAGCCTGTTCATCTGATAAGGTTTTCTCATGTCTCTATATATCTCCCTCAGTGCTCTTTTCTGAGCGCCCGTTAGTTCCATGCCAAGATTTTCAATCAGCCGACGTGGAAGATTTCCCTCTGCTTTATGCTGAATGCCCCCGCCTTCACGCTCACGCCTTTTCCTTATCAGAGCAAGCCCAACCTGCATGATGAATATCTCATCGAACAGAGCCCTGAATCGAGCACGTTTCAGGGTCTCAGAGCCCCTCGGAAAGTGAATCTCATGCAATGCCTCTAACAAAGGCATGAGCTCGAACTCATCTCGAATAGAAGGGGGAATGTAATCTCTTTCTTCCCTTAGATAATCGAGAGCAACTCTTACTATTCTCCTGAGCATGGCAGAAGTGAGACCCTGGGTTTCGGGGTAAATCGGCACTATTCTCCCGGTGTGAATTGCCTCCCTTGCTGTCCCCTTTCCGGATTCGGAAGGATATTCGAGGATGTCATAGGACGGGTTCACTATTTGCAGACTATTGAACCGATACCCCACTTTCCCGGAAAAGGCAACCTCGGTTCCAGTCTTCAAACGTTCCTTGTGATACTCCTGATTGAACCAAACCCCTTCTAAGTATCCTGTTCCATCGAAAATTGTCACCCTGAGCATGTTCTTTCTGCCTCGGATCACCTTACTATCTAAATCTCTTACTTTTCCGAGCACGGTAACTTCTTGACCGGTCTTCACCTGACCGATCGGCGTGATCGAAGACCTGTCGAAATATCGCCTCGGGAAATGAAAAAGAAGTTCTCCAATGGTTGAAAGGCCTAATCCTTTAAGTTTCTGTTCAAGTGCCTGACCAACGCCAGGCAAGACCCGAACGGGGTAAGAAAAAACATTGAGGTTTTCCCCATCCTTTTCTGGAACCGAACAGTTCATCCTTTTTTCTCTCCACAATAGTTCTCAAAAACGAAAAGACTCACAATAATCATACGACAACAGAACTGGGGGTCAGGTCTTGCAATGACACATTTGTTTTGCCTGCCTTGCGTATGATGATTAAATGTGTCATTGCAAGACTTGACCCCTCTCTCAGTGAAAATACTCAGTACTACAAATATAATACTCTCTGAGAATTCTCAAAGTTTTTTTAAATCAGCAGTAAAGGAGAAAAATGAGCAGAAAGATTCTCGAACCAGTGTCTTCAGTGCTTTCAGGAGCTTTTTCGAGATTAGCCCGGTATTTCAGGAAAAAGTTTGGGATACCCGATTCGGCAAGGAGAAACCTCGTTTCATTTTTGAAGCTCTCTGGCTCAGCTTCACAGGGATTTCCCACCGAGCTCCTTCCGGTAGGCGCAGCCATGTGGTCTGGATTTCTATATACACCTTTTGCGCAGCAGCAGATGAAAGGCTTTGTTCTCCCCTACTGGCTCAAGGCACAAAGTGAACCAGGCTCCCCATCTTTCATACCGCATGGACACACTTACCTGACTCACAACATAACCCACAGAAACTGGACAGCAGTAGGGCTCTGCGGTTTCCCGAATGAAAGCCATGTTGACCCGAGGGGTCTCGTAAACCCCTGGCCATTCGGACCATCCGTTGATACATGGGTTTTTGTTGACAGGCTTTATTGCCCCTCAAACATGGATGATGTGGAGCAATTCCTTGTTGACGACCTTCCAGTTGTAAAAACACGCTTCGCCGCGGGAGACATAGAGTGCAATTTGACCACCTGGATGACCCGCATTGAAACCTTCCCGCTGACACTCACGCTTGTGGAGCTCGAAAACCGGGGAAATTCTCAAAAGGAAGCAAAGGTCGCCGTTTCTTTGAGACCATATAATACCGAAACAATGTGCGCCATAAATAGAATCGAGTTTGATTCAGACTCAAACACGCTCCTCGCCAATGAAATACCTGTGGTCAAATTACTCCAAAAACCGGATGAATTGCTTTTTTCCGACTACATTCATGGAGACGTGGCACAGCTAATCGAAGACGAGAAAAGAGAGCGCCTGCCGTCAGGGATCAACGTTGTCGAAGAGCCGCTCGGTCTTGCGACAGCAGCCGCCTTGTTCAACAAGAAAATTCCTCCCGGAAAAGTTGAATCGATATGCTTTGCGACCCCGGTTGAAGAAAATGCGCAAGTTCCACTCGAAAACATCCTTGAAATAAAAACACCGGAAGAACTCCCAAGGAAAAAACTTTCAGAGGAAATAGATTCATGGGAAAAGTTAAGTTCCAAGGGTATGAAATTGAAGCTGTCTGATGAACTCTACAGAAAGGCTTTTGAGATAAACAAGAACTTCCTGCTTCTGCTTTATGATGGTCGCTCAATCACACCGGGAGTCTCGACCTACCATATGATGTGGTTCCGGGACTCAGCCTATATGGTTCCAGCGCTCGAGCATGCCGGTTTTCCAGATAAAGCACGTCCGATTCTCCTCACTTATCCCGATAGACAAAGAAAAGATGGCTTTTTCCGCTCGCATAATGGTGAATGGGACTCAAACGGGCAGGCTATCTGGACTCTCGTTAATCACTATAGAATGACCGGCGACCTCCAGTTTTTGAAGACCGTCTATCCTTCGATAATAAAAGGCGCAAAATGGCTTGATTCGATGAGGATGATTGACCTTTCCCACGAAGACCCGAGATTCGGCCTTCTTCCTCCCGGAATAAGCGCAGAGCATTTCGGAATAAGCGATACCTTCTACTGGGACGACATCTGGGCTATCGGCGGATTAAGGGAGGGAGCATTTGCTGCTCAAGAACTCGGGAATACAAAGGATGAGAATTATATGCTCCATCTGGCACGCGAATTCGAAAACGCGCTCGAGTCATCATGGAAAAAAGCGGAAAAGCGCCTTGGGAAGAAATCAATCCCGACTGCTCCCGAAAGGGACGTTGATGCTGGAAGCATTGGGATTGTTGCTTCTGTTTATCCCCTTGACATGATGAGCCCGCAGGATGAAAGAATTTCAAGCACGGTCAGCGAAATAGTAGAAAAATGCTTTTACAGAGACACACATTTTCATGGAATAATGCACTGCGGGTTGAATCCATACCTAACTCTCCACGTAGCACAATACTTCATGCGCCTCAAGGACCCGTATGCTCTGAGGATATTCGAATCTCTCTGGTCGCTGCGCACTCCCACCAATACCTTCCCGGAAGCAATCAACCCGCAAACACTTGGAGGCGCTTATGGAGATGGGCATGACGGATGGGCTGCTGCGGACATCGTCAATTTCCTGAGAAACCTTTTTTTGATGGAAAACGGGAACCGCCTCGTTCTTCTCCCACTCTCCAAACCGGAATGGCTACTCAGTGGCGAACTATCTGTGGAGAATGCACCATCCTATTTCGGCGAGATAAATTATCGTGTAAGTATGAAAAATTCTGAACTCACATTTGAACTGCCGGGTAGTTTTGAAAGGCCTCCACTTGAAATTGAACTTTGCTCGCCTTTTGAAATCAAATCCGCCATTGTAGATGGAAATAGCGTTGAAATTGAACCCGGAGCAAAATCAATAACCGTCAAGCCCAACGCAAAAAACATCCGGGGTCAGGTCTTGCAATGACACATTTTCTTCTGAAAGGGGTCAAACGTCAGACCCTTTCCGACCCCAGGCCCCATTCCTAATGTGAAAATATGTTATGATTACCAAAACGATAATATGGAGGTATAGAAAATTGTCGAATATATGCGATATATGCGGAAAGAAACCAGAATTTGGGTTCAATGTGAGTCACTCACATAAGAAAACAAAAAGGCGCTGGACTCCGAATATTCAAAAGATGAGAGTATCAGTCAATGGGAGCACTAAAACTCTTCGCGTTTGCTCTAAATGTTTGAAAGCCGGGAAAGTCCAGAAAGCCTGAAAATCTTTTGCATTACCCTGCTTTCCTCACGGAAGCTCTCCTTTGATTATTTCCTTTTTTGTATTCAAATCAATAATTCTTATTAGCCTGTCCTCAATCAGCGCAGCAGTTGGTATTCCGTCTTCTTGCTTCGGCAAAGAACAGCTTCCAGCATTTATGAAGGTTACTCCCTCCACAACTCGAATCTCCGGGACATGCGTGTGACCCCTGTGAACAACATCAATGCCCGCGCGGGAAGCCATCCTCAACAACTCTTCATAGCTTGCTTTGTGGCCGTGATTTACCAAGAACTTGATATCCCCGGCACTTGCGAACGCGAACTCGGAGAGAATGTGATGGTCCAAAGCAAGCTGGTCAACCTCTGAATCACAATTTCCCCTCGCAAAAAAAACGGGATGATCAAACGAATTCAGGAGTTCCACAAGTCTCTTTGGATTGTAGTCTTCTGTAATTGGATTAAAAATCCCGTGATACAAGACATCGCCTGCATGGAGAACAAGGTCAACTTCTCCGAATGCATCAAGACATTTCTCCCAGGCAACAGGGTCGCCATGCGTGTCGCTCAAAAGCCCTATCCTCATTGTTACTCCTCCTTAGTCCTTAGGGGTCAGGTCTTGCAATGACACATTTGTTTTGCCTGCCTTGCGTATGATGATTAAATGTGTCATTGCAAGACCTGACCCCCATTTTCGAGAACCCCGAAGTCGCTCGACTTAAGCCTCTCAACCTCATTTCTCAAATATCGCCTTCCCTTGACTACAGCATTTTTCAACGATTCGCCTCGAGCAAGCCCAGCCGCTATTGCTGATGAAAGTCTGCATCCCGTTCCCCTCACCCTGAAATCATCAATCCATGGAGATGAAAAAATCTGAAACTCACCTCCATCATAAAGGATATCAAGTGCTTCCGAAGAGCCACCCTTTTCTTTTCTGACCCCGGTTACAAGAACTGATTTTGCTCCCAGTCTCTCAAGATAAAGACACGCAGTTTTAACATCAGCAATTTCTGTAACAGGAAACCCGCAAATGGTGGAAATTTCCCGGACATTTGGAGTCAGAAGCGAAGAGGCAGCGATTGCCTTCTCCCTGAATACCGAAATTCCATCATCGTCAATCAACGACGCGCCGGATGAACTTCTGAAGACCGGGTCAACAACAACCCAGCCGTTGAAATTCAAATCAAGGAATTCCGAAACAAGTGAAACATTACCCGCGTAACCGAGCATTCCAATTTTGATAGCGTCAGGGGCACAGACCTCAAAAATTTCACTTATCTGGCGCAATACCACTCCAGGAGAGAGATCGTATCTTCCGCTAACGCCACGCGAACTCTGAAAAGTTATCGACGTCGCCACAGCCATGGGATATGCGCCCATCTGCCTTATGGAAAGAACATCAGCAATTATTCCAGCCCCCCCTGACGGGTCGAGACCTCCAATGCTCAAGACGCACCTGTTGTTCTCACCTGAAGTGGTCATATCCCTTTCCAATTTCCTCAAACTTACCATCTCGCAAAAGCTTCAGTTCACAATCAGATGTTATGGTTCCAATTTTAGTAACAAAACTTCCAAGCTGTGCCATGTCTTTCTCTATCTCTTCATAACTGGAAGAGGAGCAGGTAAAGACAAGTTCATAGTCCTCACCACCCTCAAGAGCCCAGGCAAGAGGGTCTAAACCAAAGATTTCGGCTAACCTTAGAACCTCGGTACTCAAAGGGATTGATTCCGTAGATATTTCACACCCGACATCGCTCTCACGACAGATATTCGCAATATCAGAAGAAAGACCATCGCTTATGTCCTCGAGCGCGCTTGCTCTCATGCGAGCAATCAACTGCCCTTCAACTATTCTTGGCCTCGGTCTCAAGTGAGACTCAACGAGACCCGGGAATCTCTCCAACAGTGATTTTTCCCCGCTTTTGAGAATCTCAAGACCGGCAGCCGATTCCCCAAGGAAACCGGTAACGGCAATCAGGTCGCCCGCACAGGCACCACTCCTCAAAACAGGACCAGCAAGAGAAGGAATCCCGGCAACCGCAACGGTAAGCCCAACTCCTCCTTTTCCCTTTGAAACATCACCTCCAACCAGCGCACAGTTATACTGAAGAAAAGCGTCTATCGCTCCCCCAACAATTCCTTTCGCCAACTTCTTTGAGGGTGCCCCGGCAAAAGAAAGAGCAATCATCGCGCAAACTGGCTCTCCGCCCAAAGCGGCAATATCGCTCATGCTTGCGCAAGCCGCCTTCCAGCCAACGTCCATCGGATTGTGCGTCGAGAAGTCGAAGTGAATTCCCTCGAAAAATGAATCGATCGAAAGAAGCACATTATCATGAGAAAACTGAAAAACCGCAGCGTCATCACCAATTCCCACCACCACCCCTGGAAACGATTCTTCTGCCATTTCTCGTATGAGTTCGATTATCTGCGCCTCGGTCATCCTATTTTCTTTCCCCTCGGAAGGAATCTACCTCGGCTTGAAGTCACCGCTAAAGAATTTAGAAGAACTTTTCAACACTTCCCTTTTTCGCTCTCGAGAAAAGATGGTATGA